>UQCS01000004.1 GCA_900539605.1 uncultured Azospirillum sp.
TATTTGTGTGACTTTTACTATATTGTATAAAGCTTCACACTGTCTTTTCATGTTATTGTTGGATAAAAAATCTGGTTCCCAATATTTTTGTAATATATTTTTTATTTTCTTGAGAGCATCATAGTTGTCACAATTATCTTTAATATAAGATGATTCAGATAAACTAGGCGGTTTTGTTGCTTTTTTCCTTATAATCCCTCTTATTTCAGGTTCTAAAAAAGAAAACAAGTATGGTTTGCCGACTCCAAATGGTGATTATAATAAAATTTTTCCATATATACTTATTTCTGCTGTCGGTTTAGCTTTTATGGCAGGTTTGGTTAATAGTTGTATAATTTCTAGAATTAAAAATCAGGATGATGAGTTAAATTTAGCATTTTATGAAGCTGTTAAGGAGCGATTACCTGGTGATAGCTTAGACAATATAAAATCATTTTTAGATAAAGGAGTTGTTGTTAATCCTAAATGGAGTAATGCTGATGGTTATCCCCCATTTTTAGTGGCAGTAAGTAATGAAGATATTAGTCTTGTAAACCTTTTGCTTGAATATGGGGCTGACGTTAATGCTGTATTTGTGTCTCCTTCTGGAAGTGAGTTAAATGCTCTTACACTTGCAATACATAGTGGTAATGTTGGTTTACTTAAAACACTAATCAAAGCAGGAGTGGATGTTAATTCATATTTAAAAATTAAGGATACAAGTCTACCTGTGTTATGGATTGCTTTGCTGGAAGCTCCCAACCCTCAAATTGTAGTGGAATTATTGGAGTCTGGAGCTGATTATACTTTGAATCTTGGTAGCTCAAATATTTTGAGTCGTGCTGCAGATATAATGGTTAGTGAGATGGATGTGCCAAAATACGTTGTTCATAATCTTTCAGAACTATTTATTTTTGTTAATGCCAAAAAGACAGAACGAGAAAATAATAACCTAATTGAGTTATAATGTTTAGATTATGAAAAGGACTAGTAATATGAAATATAGATATTTTTTACTCTTGTCACTAACACTGTTACTTAGCAGCTGTGAGAGTTTTAATGATTTTAGTGATAAAGTCAGTAGCATTAACAATAAAGTTCAACAAGCATTTAAAACACCATGTGACAGATTAAGTGCTAAAAAGTTTTTAGAACAAGAATATGAAACAAACGATGTTTTTGCATATTACCGCAAGTTTAAATTAAAATATGATATCAAATCGGCGTATGCTTGGGATAGAAAAAACGGTTATTCTTATTGTAAGGTAACTTTACGTTATTCAGATTGGACAGTTTCAAAAATGGTTAATTCTATTTTAGACACAAAACTTTCACTCATAGAATTTGATGACGGAATCGATTTACAATATAAAGAAGATGCCCTAGGAAAGATTTATTTTAATCCTGAATATGCTGGCGGAAGCGGTTCTTATTTTGAAACATTTAATAAGCATTTACGAATACTTGATAAAGAACTGAAAAATCAAACTTGTGATTTAGCATATCAGTTTAAATTAGTCGGCGTAGATATAAAAGAAGTCAATGAAAAATATGGATATAAAAATAAATGCACAATTTATGAATAGCTTTGATTTTTTATCTACACGATAAGAAACTACAATGTTTTACCAGTAATAAAAAAAACTGGGGCATTATCCGACTCTATTTATAGCGCGTCTGAGAGATGACGCGCTTGTTTTAATTTTATTAAAGGGTAAAGCAATGGCAAAAGTTTATGCAACAAAAGATCTCTATTATTATTCAAAAGCCATAAAAGTATTTTTGGTTGCCGATAAATATGAGGCAGATTTATGGTTTTATAAAACAAAAGATATATATGCAGCAGATTCCCGTGATGAAATATGGTATTTTTCTGACGATGAATATAGTGCAACCGCAGTAATTTGTTGGGTTGATGACAAATATGATGCTGATGTTTGGGTGTATCAGGTTAGAGATAAATATGAAGCTCGGTGGAATAAAGGCAATAAATTTTTAGGTCGTATTGGTTAAATTAATCAACAAGGGCGAATCGTGAAAATCCGCCCTTTTTTGTTTCTCCTGTCTTCTTAATAATTTTCCGCCAGTTCGTAAACTTCTGGGTTGACATAATAAGTGATTTTTGAACGCCCTATAGTTTCACCTGCTCTTGATTTAGATTCTGATAACCAACCTAAGGAAACAAGTTTTTTAGCGGCTTTTTCGGTCGGTGCTTTAAATCGCAAATATTTTACATTGCCATTATTATAAACCTCGCGTGATGTAAAGCTGTTTGGTTTATTGGCAATAATCCACCGAGCTAATGCTCTTGCCTCAATATTTTGAGTTGGGCTATAATACATATTATAAACCCTTTCGCACATTGGGGTTAAATATGTGTCGTATAGCTCAATAGCAGCTTTTATTGCCTCAAGACTTATCTCATATGGCTCTAAATAGTCATTACTAGCCCACCATAATAGTTCTAAAACTAAGGCAAGACGTAGAACATAACCTTGCCCTTTGCCAAGAAAATGTTTTAAAATGCTTTCTTCTTGTTGAGATTTCTCGTCGTGGTTAATATACCAAGTGTTAAAAATTTCTTGAGCTTCTTCGGATAAAGGTAAACATTTCTTTTGTTCTTCAGCATTTTCCTTATAGGGATTTAGTAAACTATTTAGATTTTGAAATGCTTTTAAGGCTGTGCTTGGCAAAGCCTCATTTTTGGGGATAGAAGCCTGTACAGGCTCCGGATAGACCCAAAGAAAGCGGGCGAGGAAGCCGTCTCCCCTGTCGGAAAGTACCGTTTCTATAAGCCTTTGAGGCTGTATAGTTCCAAAAGTGGACATAAGCAAATTTTTGATTTCTACACGTTCACCCTCAAATTTTACTCGACTTGTTGTGTATTTGCCTCCGTTAAATGCCTCCAGCCAAAAACTTTTTTCTGCTTGTCCACTACTGTAACGATTCATACCGCAGAAAAATCCTGCAAGTTCGTCACGAAAAACTATACCGCCTAAAAGATTATTTTGCATTTCTTGGATAACCGCCTCCTGAGTGGTATCTCCATATACAAAATGGTATGTACAAGGTTTAGGTGGAATAATAGCGTCATTTGGAAATTGAGGTGCGTTGTCAGGATTTTCTTTGACTTTATCCTCCCACTCCTTTTTCTTTTGTTTTGCCTTTTCTTTGTGAGTTCTCCACTCAAACATTTTTAAGTCATAAAGTTTTTTACGCTCATCTTCTATTTTATTAAGGATTTCCCTAACAGGTTTAACTGCGGGACTTTTATGGGAGCTTGGCTCTCCGACAGTTCCAATCCAAAGAGAACAGGGCTCAATCCAATTTTTCCAAGGTGAAATTGAACGAGATAAGCCGATAACGCCTGCTGCACTTGCCAAGAGTGAAAATGCAACATAATCAACAGGCGCATTTGTATTCTCGGCTGTCTGAATTACCCAAGGCTCAAGATTTTTGAAATATTGAGTATTTAATTTTGGAGCTGGCAATAGATCCTTTGTTTTGAGGACGTCCATATCAGGCTCTGATACAGGGTTATTTTTATTGTCTTGCTCTTCATATTTCAGGGCATTTTTCAATGTTTGCATTACTTCTTTTTCAGGCAAGCCACAATCTAGCCCTGCTTGAATTATATCATCCTGAAAATCTGTTAAGGATAAAAATTGCTTTTCAGCAATGCTTTTTATTTTGCCAGCATTGCGAATAAGGGTGTCGTTGCGCTCTCCTTCTGGTGCGCTTGAAATCTCTTCAAGTAGCGCCTCAATGGCTGAATTGTCATTTTCTGCATTGAGTATTACATCAAGCAACCATTGCGGCGCATTAGGAAAATCTTGATTGGAAGTGAAATTCTCCCAAATGTAACGATGACCGTTTTCATGCAATGATGGCGGCGCAACGACATAACCACCATTAGCCCGTATATCAATATGATTAGCAATTTTGCTCACACTCGACTTAATGTCTGTATTTACAGGCATTTTGAAATACAAATGCTTTCCCTTGCCTGTAATAACGGTTGGCGCAATAAGTTTACAATGTTGTTGTTCTAACAAGCTGAGCGATTTAAAGCCTTGCTCGCCGTCAACATCAATAACCAATAAGCCGTTGATATGCCCTGTCGGAATGCCTATGTTGCAATCGGGGAATTTTTTATTCCATTCTTGCAACTGTGCCATATCCATTGAGGCAGACTTAAAACCATTAGCGCACAATGGCTTTTTATCTTGCCTTTTTACTGGAAAGACTTTAAGGTTGTGTTGAACGTAAAATGTAGCAATATCCAAGAAGTTGCGACCTTCTAAAATTTTGTTCACATTTTGAGAAGATATTGCCGTATCTTCTCGTTTGGGGAGTGGAGAGGCTTGCGCCTCTCTCTCCATTTTTTCTATTAAAAGATTATTCATCTTCATTTGTTTTCTCCATTAATTAATATCATATTCTTCTTGCTCATCATAATTTTCCTTTTCTAAAAGAGGTCGTTTGCAAAACATCTCTTCCATAAAATCAACAACATTTTGAGTTGGGTAGCAGGCTAATTTTCTAGGTCCGATATTTTTCTTTCCAGGAATACCTATTAATTGATGATCCCAATTTCTCAGAGTATTTTTATTAAAAAGAGGACATATTCTGCAAAGTCTTCCTCGTGAAATCCAAGGACCTTGACAAAGAATTTTTTCTTTGATATATTCAAACCATTCTTGAGGTATCGGTTGAGCCAAAAGCTTTCTCTTATCCGATGTTTTATTGGAAACAGTTTTTTTAGTAGCTTTTTGCGCAGAATTTTGATTTTTCATCATATTTTTTTCTCCATATAGGGGTTATGAAAAACCACCATTGGTTTTTCTGCGCATTAACGATTAACGTTGCTATTTCACCTTTTTTTGATTCAAATATTTTTTGCAAATTGAGCAATTTTTAATAATCTACATAATAATTTTGTAAAACTTCTCTTTTTCACTCGTCCAATCTGCTGACTGTTTGTCGCAAAGTATCATTTGCTAAGTGCGAATAACGTTGTGTCATTGCAATATCTGAATGTCCGAGTAATTCTTTGACTTCATAAAGGGAAACTCTTTTTTGAACTAAACGACTGGCGAAAGTATGGCGTAAAGAATGGAAAACAACCTTTTGTCTGCGGTCTGTAATACCATTATTTAAGCCTAATGCTTTTACAGCTCGTTCAAAAGTACGTGAAACGTGTTCAATTTTATTTCCGTTTTTACTTTGAAAAATGAATTGATTACCCTCTTGTCGTTGAAGATTGGAAAATTCTTCAAATACACGATTTGTCATATAGGCATAGCGATTCTTACCGTTTTTGGTATCACGCAAAAACAGCATTTTTTCTTCTAGGCTTATGTCCGCCCACGTTAACTTAAAAATTTCTCCTGCTCGCAATCCACAATCAGCTGAGATTAGAGCCATTAAATAAATATTGTAACTATGTTTTTTTATTTCTGCCAATAAATCGTTTAATTCTGTATCCGTTAAAAAACGCATACGACGATTATCATCTTTTTTGAGCATACAGTATTTAGTTGCGGGATTTTCTCCTGCAAATAGTTCGTTTTTAATTGCAAAGTTAAAAACTTGGCGTGTCAAAGCGATTGCATAATTCTTTGAACGTGTAGATAATCCTTTTTTCTCCATAGGTTGCAAAACCCTAATGAGGCTAATGCGGCTAATGAGGTTTAGCTTAACACCGCCCAAAACAGGCTTTAACCACTTTTTATATAAATGGACTTCCCTATCATAGGTGGATTTTTTATCTTTATTTTGAATATGGGGCTGATAATATTCTTCAAAAAGCTCTGAGAACGTCATATTTGCCGCCTCATTAGCTATTTTTTCTTGCTCGCGTTGTGCGTTCTTGTCTCTTAAAGACAATGCTCTACCATTCTTTATATCTTGCTTTAATTCCCTCAATATATCAAAGGCATTCTCTGCGGTAAAGCCATCAGATTTATATCCTATGCCCTCTTCATATTGTTTACCGTTTCTGGTATAACGAATGGCAAAGTAAATATCTTTTTTGCCACCGTGAGTACAATTTTTAACACGTACCCCAGGAAAACTTTTTACCATTTTTCAAAACTCCATTTTTTTATTTTTTCGACCTGATTATGACCTAAAGAAACGAAAAAAACGAGTGCACCTAGGTACGCCTAAGTACGCCAAGCAAAATTTTTTTTTGCTTAAACGTATTGAAAAATCAATAAAAATGTAGGAAATTTAAATACTTGGAAAAATCAATTTGGGGTTTTGGAGACCGATGCTCTACCAACTGAGCTATACCCCTATTTTGCGGCAATTTGCCGATACGTCTTTCTACATACACAACAATTTAAAATAAATCAAGCACTTTTTACGTTGCCTTTACAAAAAACGCTTTTGCTGTCATTTTTTACTCACCTTATCTTCACGCCCCTTTGCTTAAGCCTTTTTCAATACAAAAGCCAAGTATTCCCGCAATAATTTCCGCTTGCAATTTCCGCCGGGTTCTTTAATATCAGTCCTGCATCCGAAAATCGGATGCGGAGTATCGTAGCTCCTTTAGAACAACAAGCAACTCCTTCAAGGGGAGCTGTCGACATAAGTGTATTTGACATACAACGAATAAGACAGACTGCGTTCTAACAGTTACGAACTCCCCGCCTTGATCTTTTCAGGGCGGTTTTGTTTTCAACTAATTCAACAAAACCAAGGGAGTTTTTAACAATGAAATCTCAATTGTATCTCAAGCGCAAACTCGGGCAAAAACTGTCCGAATATCGCCACAATCATCACCTGCGGCTGGAACACGTTACCAAACGCACCGGCATTCCGTGGCAACGGATCGACCGGCTGGAACTGGGCGAAGAAACCGGGTGGCCGGTCTACAAACGGTTGTTGGAGTTTTACAACCTGGAAGCGATAGTCGAACTGACGGAGGAAATTCCGTTGCAAATTGCGGCCGGCCGACCGAAAAATCGCAATTCCGTTCATTGACAAATTTAAAGCGCCGTCATCCGCGGCGCTTTCCCGTTCTTTTGCACCCCCCTATCCGTCCTCCAAATGCAGCAAGACGGATATACTGACCATAAACACAATCAGCGTCGGCGTCCATACAGCCAGCATCGCCGGAATATAACCGTTGATTCCGAAAGCATAAATCACCTGTGACAAAAAATAAACCATAAAGCCGGTCGAGATACCGCCGACAATCAAAAACATCACCCCGCCGCGGCGATTGTTGGGACGAAGGGCAAAAACAGCCGCCACCAACACCATCGCGCATAACAAAAACGGCGAATTCCACAAGGACATATAGCGCATTTGATGCCGCAGGGCCGAAAAACCCGCCAACTCGTAAAAACGGATCGTATCCGGCAAGTTCCAAAAAGAAATCGCTTCCGGATCAATAAAGTTTTCTTTGATGCGCTCAATTGTCAATGTGGTTTCATAATCTACATTATTGATTTTTTGCACCGGCTGTCCGGCTTCAAAAATTCTCACGTCTTTCAGCTCAAATTTATTGCCTTTCAGTTCCGCCGCATAAGCCTCCACCCTTTTAAGCAATTGCGACTGGCGGTCCATTTCCAACACGCTCACTTTTCTAAGCAGCAGCACGTCTTCTTCCTGCCGCACCGATTTGGCTTCCAATACCAAAAAGGTGTTTTCGTCAACCGCTTCGCGGATCCACAGCCCCTTGTTGGAAAACAAAACTGCTTTCGGATCCCTCGTCTTAAAACGATAATCCAGCGTCTCATAAACTTCGTACAGATAAGAAGAAATCGGATTAAGCATCGTAATATTGACAATGCCGACCATAAACACGGCAGCCAGCACCGGCGCCAGAAATCCCCAGATAGAAACTCCGGCAGCACGGATAATGACAAATTCGTTGCTGCGGCTAACCTTCCAAAACGTGATCATTGCTGCAATCATCATAATAAACGGAAACACCATTTCAAAGGTGCGCGGCAACTTGGAAAAAGCCATTTTCAGAATAAAAACCAAATCCACGTCCGGCCGGTCGGCAGTACGGCGTAACAGTTCGATCACTTCAAACATCAGAATAACGCCGGTTACCATCAACAGAACCGCAATAAAATTGATTAAGATCTGTTTGGTCAGATATCGTCCCAAAATAGAAGTCGGATTCATCGGTTTCACTTTGTCTTGTTAAATTTGCTGCCCAGCATACCCAAAATTATGATGCTTGGCAAGCAAAGTTTATGCTTCTTGGGCTTCTTTTACCAACGAATCGACCAACGTTTTCAAACCGTTCAGCTGGCGTACCCGTTTCATTCGTTCGCCGGAAATGATACGACGAATTTTTTCCACCGTATCTTCCAGTTCTTCATTAACCACCACATAGTCAAATTCATCCCAGTGACTGATTTTTTCTAAAACCATATTCATGCGTTTTTCGATCACTTCCCGGCTGTCGGTCCCGCGACCTTCCAAACGGCGGCGCACTTCTTTGATCGAGGGCGGCAACAAATAAATCGTCACGGCATCGGCGCCGGCCTTTTCCTTCATCTGACGCGCCCCCATCCAATCGAGATCAAACAACACGTCTTCGCCGACATTGATAAAACTGTCTACTTCCGAACGCAAAGTTCCGTAACGGTTTCCGTACTGCGAGTCGACATATTCGTAAAAAGCGTCTTCCTTAATCAGCTGATCATACTGCTGATCGGTAATAAAGTAATAATCCACTCCGTCAACCTCATTATGACGTTGCGGACGGGTAGTGACCGAAACCGAAAATTTGATATGCGGATCACGAGCAAGAATTTCCTTAATGACAGTTCCTTTGCCGGCACCGGACGGCCCTTCGATAATAAACATGGTGCCGCGGCGGACCTTGCGCAGATAATTAATAACGTCTTCCATTTTCTACTCCATATTTTGTACTTGTTCACGCAATTGCTCAATAACGGCTTTCAGTTCCATCCCGCGATTGATAATCTCAATATCCGCGGCCTTGGAACAAGTTGTGTTGGTTTCGCGATTCAGTTCCTGACACAAAAAGTCAAAGCGGCGTCCTAACGTCTGACCGGCTTCCAGCAACTGCCGCGCTGTTTTGATGTGAGCAGTCAGACGATCGATTTCTTCGCGAATATCGGCCCGGTTCACCAACAAAACCGCTTCCTGAGCCAGCCTTTCCTCACTGATCGGATTTCCTTCCAACAATTCGGCCAGCTGGACCGTGAGCTTTTGTTTCAGGGCTGCCGGCTGCAAGGCTGCTTTACGGGCAATTTCTTTGACCAACGCTTCAATCCGGTCAACTTGTTGTTCCAACACCGACTTAATCTTCGAACCTTCTTGACGACGGTCAAACTGCAACCGGACGCAGCATTCTTCAAAACCGGCACTCAACCGTTGGCGGATCAACTCCAGTTCTTCCTCGCCAAAACGGTTTTTAACCACTTCAATTACGCCGTTTACCCCCAGCAGTTCACTGGCGGAAGGAGGTGTCAAATCATCAGGATGGGCACGATACAAATCCACTGCAGCACTGGTCAGACGTTCCAGCAATTCGCGATTGATGTTAACCTCGGTATCGCTGCGTTCAAGCGTCACTTCAAGCGAAACATTCATATTGCCGCGTTCAAAATAAGCGGCGGCAATATTGCGCAGATTAAGGCTGATTTCATCCAACCACGATGGCAGCCGGGTTTTCAGGTCCAGGCTTTTGCCGTTGACGCTTTTAATTTCCCACACCCAGGAAAGTGAAAAGTTTCCCTGTTCCAAACTGCCGCTCTGGCGGGCAAAACCGGTCATACTGGATATTTGCAAAAAAGTTCTCCCGAAAAATAAAATTTTGGTTATTATAGAAGAAAAAGTTTAACAATACTTTATAACGGAATCAAAAAAATGGAAACAAAATTCAAAAACGTTCTCATCACCGGTGCCTCTTCGGGAATCGGTCAGGCTATGGCCCTTTACTATGCCGCTGCCGGCGCGGAACGCCTTTTTGTCTGCGGACGCAACCGCAAACGATTGGACGAAGTTAAGCAGGAATGCGAAAAATTCGGTGCCAAAGTAGACGCCGCAATCATTGACGTCAACGATCGCGACAAGGTCAAACGCTGGATTGTCGGCAGCAATAAAAAAGCAGCGCTTCATTTGGTGTTGGCCAATGCCGGAGTCGCAACCACCGCCGAAGTGGAAGAAAACATCTATAACACCTTCAATACCAACATTTTCGGGGTTTTGCACACTGTGTTGCCGACAATTGAAATATTTTCCAAACGACGTTCCAAGACCCCGATGGCAATTGCCATGCTCAGTTCAATTGCGGGTTATCACGGTCTGGCCGGCTGTCCATCTTACAGCGCCAGCAAAGCCTGTGTTAAAGCTTACGGCGAAGCGCTCAGAGTATATTTAGCCCCCCGGAACATTCAGGTTAGTGTCATCTGTCCCGGATTCGTCAAGTCGCGCATTACCGACCAAAACACCTGCCCGATGCCATTTTTCATGCCGGCGGAAAAAGCAGCGGCAATCATCGGACACCGGTTGGAAAACAATGTCGGGTTGATTGCTTTTCCGTGGCCGATGCGCCTTTCGGCATGGTTCCTTTCGATTCTGCCCAACCGTCTCAGTAGCTTTATTGCTTCCAAACTGCCTTATAAAGTGTAAGCGCTGCCGTACGATCGGTTTTTAAAAATCAAAAAGAGGAAACTTGCCGTTCAAGACAACTTTCCTCTTTTGATTTTTCTTTTCCTATTTCTTTTTCCCGAAAAAGGCCTTGCACGCCAACACCAAAATCACAATCAGCGCAACTGAAGGAATCAGGGGGCCGCCGGCAAAATTAAATACCGCAACGGCAAAAAGATATACCATCACATTTCCGTACTCGCCGCGTCTCAAAAAGATAAAGACCGGTACTGCAAAAGCAATTAGAACTGCCCAGCAAATAATTTGAATCCAGATCATATATTTATTTTTTTAATTTTCACCGAAAAAAGGTTAACATATGGCTCGGATTCTTTTGGCACAGAAACTGTCGAACATATAATTAACCTTAAAAATACGATATCTTGCAGGCATAATCAATATGTTCGTTTCTTTGGCACAGAAAAGAGATACATATAATAATTAACCTAAAAAAACAAAATCGTATTTTGTAAGATTGATTATAAACATTTTAACGCCCCACTACAACAAAAAACGTAATTTCCGCCTCAAACAGTCTTATCATTGCGTCGACCGGACATAAAAAAACAGCCCCGAATCAACATCGGAGCTGTTTTCTGTTCTACAAAGAATTATTCTGCAGCAACCGCGGCGTCGGCAGACAAAATGTCCAACAGCTTTTTGGTCGCATCCGGCGCACTGATATTGTTGCAAATGGCATATTCGTTGGCCAGCCGGTCCAGCGCCTGTTCATAAATCTGGCGTTCGCTGTAAGACTGTTCCGAAAGGTTCTCGCGGCGATAAAGGTCCCGAACCACTTCAGCAATCGCTACCGGGCTGCCCGAATTGATTTTGTTTTCATATTCCTGAGCACGGCGCGACCACATGATCTTCTTGACCTTTGCCTTGCCTTTCAATACATCCACCGCTTCATCCATGATCGATGTTTCGGAAATTTTGCGCAAGCCTACGCTCTCAGCCTTACAGAGCGGCACCCGCAGCGTCATTTTATCTTTGTCAAAATTAACAACAATCAACTCTAATTCAGATCCTCCGATTTTCTGTGTGGCAATATCGGCAACTTTTCCCACGCCGTGAGCCGGATAAACCACAAATTCGCCGGAATTGAATGCAATTTTCGATGTTGTTTTCTTGTTCATTACTTGTTTTCCCATAAGTTAAACCAAATATCCAAATCTTCGTTTTTCTCCAAAACAGTGCCTACTATACCACATTTTAAAGGGTAAATCCAGTCTGTTTTTTTATTTTTTTGTCAATTGCCGCCGGCGGCCGGAAACAACTGCGTCTGACGAAGCGCTTCCCCTAAAACCATCGTCGCCGATACCGCCACATTAATCGAACGTGCCGCTTCGGTCATCGGAATGGTTACCCGGGCATCCACCGACTGATGAACCGCTTCCGGAACCCCGGCGCTTTCACGGCCGACCATAAGAACGTCGGTGGGCCGAAACTCAAAATCGGTATAACGCAGCGGCGATTTCGTCGTCAGCAAAACGATGCGGCCATATTCTTCGGGATGCGCATAGGCATAGCTGCAAAAATCATCCCAGGAATTATGGCGCCGGTATTTGACCAAATCGAGATAATCCATGCCGTAACGGCGCAAAGCCCGCTGATCAAACACAAAACCGCAAGGTTCGATAATATCAACTTCAATCCCCATACAGGCACCAAGCCGCAGCATGGTGCCTGTATTTTGTGGC
Organism: uncultured Azospirillum sp.; assembly: GCA_900539605.1. Classification (GTDB taxonomy): domain Bacteria; phylum Pseudomonadota; class Alphaproteobacteria; order RF32; family CAG-239; genus JAFUYI01. The sequence continues at coordinate 12,333 of UQCS01000004.1, forward strand.
ATATCGGGTTGAAACAAAGCCAACCGCATGATCAGGCACCTTTTTTCAAAGCCATCGCTTCGGCCGTGGCAGCGGCATCATATTCAACGTCAAAACATACCCGGCAGCCTTCAATCTCGGCCACAATACCGGCCGTGCAGTCGGTTTCTACTTCCTCGGCTTGGGCAAGAACCTGCCCGGCAATCATCGTCTTAAATTTATCCAGCGCTGCCGCCAGTTTTCCTTCCGCTTTCCAGCGCAGACGGATGCGATAATAAATTTCAAAATCTTTGTCTTTACGCAGACTTTGAACCATCCGAACAAAGTCGCGGGCCATGCCTTCTTGCTCCAACGCTTCGCTGACTTCGGTATTCAGAACGATCACGGCCTTGTTGTCGGCAAAAGCTTTTCCGGCCTTTCCGTTCAGAATCTCCAGTCTTTCTTCATACAGATCGGGTGTGAGGACAATTCCCGCCACGCAGATTCCCTCACTGCCGTTCTCACTCCAGCAGGGAACACCGGTCTTTTTGTATTCGTTATAGGCGGCCATAACCTTACCCATATCTTTGCCGAGCTTTTTGCCAAGCAGCGGCGTATAAAGATAAAGCGACGGCGCGGCATAGGCTCCCACATTGCTGTCCGCCTGCACCTGCTTGACATTAAGTTCGTCTCTGATGATCTCTTTGTAAGCATCGTTTAAAAAGTCCAAATTGCTGCCGGCAACCGTCAGATCGGAAAGCGGCAGTCGGTTACGCAGATTTTTCTCTTCACGGACAAATTTCCCGGCCGAACACAAATCCTGCACAAAGTCCATTTCACGTACCAGATTTTCATCGGCGTCAACATCCGACAATTCGGGATAATCGGTCAGATGAACCGAAGCCCGGGCATCGACCAGCGCCTGATAAACATATTCGGTTGTAAACGGCATCAGCGGCGCCATGATTTTGCTCAAATTGACCAAAACGGTATACAGAACATCAAAAGCCTGCCGGTCGCCGGCCCAGAAACGGTCTCGGGTACGGCGGATATACCAGTTGTTGAGAATTTCCATAAAGGCGGCAATTTCATTGCAGGCATGGGCAACATCATAAGTATTTAAACCGTGTTTAACCTCTGCCGCCAGTTTCTTCAGCTTCGAAAGAATATAGTTGTCCAAAAACTCGCTTGAACAGCAGACTTCTTTGGCCTTATAGCCCTCCGCGTTGGCATACAGAGTAAAGAAATAAAAAGCATTCCAGAACGGAATCTGAGCCACACGGGCAGCCTTGACAATTTCCTTACCTTCCTGATCCACCGCCAGATTACCGCCTTTGAGTACAGGAGACGACACCAGGAACCAGCGCAGTGTATCCGATCCCATGCTGTCCAGCACCATTGCCGGATCGGGATAATTTTTCAGACGTTTCGACAGCTTTTGTCCGCCTTCGGCCATCAGCAGACCGGTGCAAACGCAATTTTTAAAAGCCGGCCGTTGGTGCAACGCCGTAGACAACACCGTCAGCGTATAAAACCAACCGCGGGTCTGATCCATTGCCTCAACGATAAAGTCGGCCGGGAAGTGATTTTCAAACCACTCTTTATTCTCAAACGGATAATGCACTTGCGCATAAGGCATTGAACCCGATTCAAACCAGCAGTCAAAAACGTCACTCACCCGACGCATCATACTTTTGCCGGTCGGATCTTTGGGATTGGGATAAACCACATCGTCAATATACGGTTTATGGAGATCGGTCACTTCAATTCCCGTTTTGGCTTTGATCTCTTCAATTGAGCCGAAAACATCTACGTTGGGATATTTCGGATCGTCCGATTTCCAAACCGGGATCGGCGTCCCCCAGAAACGATTGCGCGAAATCGACCAATCGCGTGCGCCTTCAAGCCACTTGCCGAAACGCCCGTCTTTGATATGCTCGGGAACCCAGTTAATTTCCTGATTGTTTTTAACCATCTGGTCGCGAAAATCGGTAACCTTGACAAACCACGAAGACATCGCTTTGTAAATCAGCGGCGTATCGGTGCGCCAACAGAACGGATAAGAGTGGGTGTATTGTTCTTTTTTAACCAACAGACCGTTGGCTTTCAGCCACTGCATGATCGGCTCGTTGGTTTCAAAAACCTGTTTCCCTTCATAATCGGGAACTTCGGCGGTAAATTTTCCGGCTTCGTCCACCGGACAAACAACCGGAAAGTTTTCATCATAGGCTCGGCAGGCATCAAAGTCGTCCTGTCCGAAACCGGGCGCAATATGAACCACGCCGGTACCGTCTTCGGTCGATACAAATTCGCCACTCAAGATCTTAAACGCACCCTTTTCTTTTAAGGCTGCAAAATAAGGAAACATCGGTTCATAAGCGGTGCCGACCAGTTCGGAACCTTTCAGGGTTCCGACCCGGACCGCATTTTCCAGTTGTTTTTTATAACGTCCGAGCAGTGCTTCGGCCAAAATATATTTCTGTCCGTCTTCTTCCATCACTGCATACGAAATATCACTGCCCACTGCCAGCATCAGGTTGGACGGCAAAGTCCAGGGCGTGGTGGTCCAGACCAGGATCTTCATATCGTTTTCCAGCTTGAACATCACCGTAATCGCATTGTCAGTTTTGTCTTGATATCCCTGATTGACTTCAAAGTTTGACAGCGGTGTTTCGGCAGCCCACGAATACGGCAGCACCCGGAAATCCTCATAAATCAGCCCCTTGTCGTACAATTGCTTAAAGTTATTGATTACGCTTTCCATAAACGGCAGATCCATGGTCTTATAATCACGCGAAAAGTCAACCCAGCGGCCGATGCGTTTAAACATGTCCACCCAGATGCCGGAATATTTCAGCACATCCTGACGACAAAACTGATTAAACTTTTCAACCCCAAACTCTTCAATTTGCTTGCGTCCGGAAACCCCCAACTGTTTTTCAGCCGACATTTCGGCCGGCAGACCGTGACAGTCCCACCCCAGACGCCGGTCGACTTTTTTGCCGTTCATGGTTTGAAAACGAGCTACCACGTCTTTGACATACGAGACCATAATATGTCCGTAGTGCGGCGTTCCGTTGGCAAACGGCGGTCCGTCATAAAATACGAATTCGTCGGCACCATTACGATTTTCGACCGATTTTTCAAAAGTCTTGTCTTCTTCCCAAAATTGGAGCACGCTCTTTTCAAGCGCGGCAAAATCCGGTTTTGCTTTCTGTTCAGCATAATGTTTTGTCATTAATCCAACACCTTAAAGTTTTTGATTGTGAATCTGATTGATTAGAAATTTTGAATTTGTGTATGTGCAAAAAAGTATATCCCCTAGGGGATAATAATCGAAACCGTGTATATCAAAAAGCTGCACATAAGAACTGTCCGCATTAAAATTTATTTCCGGCTTAACAATTTAATACAACAAAGCCGGCAAGTCAAGCGCTTATATCATCGGGCCGACACCGCTCTTTTTTACTTGTAAGAAACGCCGTTTTATGATAATATTTTGTCTACAAACTTTATCGCAAAAGGAGTCCAGACATGGATAGCAAAAAAATCGCTCGCGGCGGCGTCAGCGTTGTTGAAACTCTCGCCAAATACGGCATCAAAGGAACCGGCATGGTCATCCGCTGCGGCGCCGAGGCAACCGGCATATTGACCAAAGAAGCCTGCAACCTTGCTTCCCATTTTTCCGGTTGTTCGCTCGGCAATAATATCGGCGACTTTCTGATGAAAAAAACAAACGGATTGGTCAAGTCCGCTACCAAAACTGTAGAAAAAGGAAGTATTGCTGCCATAAAGAAATTAGCCGACCATGCCCGTAACGGATTATCCTGAAATGGAATGCGCTAAAGATTATCAGGCTGTCATAAGCAATGACGGGCAACTGGCATTTGTCATTTCTGTCGGCATAACTGCTCCGGGAAAATCGCCTCAAATTGTTTACAACGGTGGAAGCTCCGCCTTACTATACCGTTCAAACGGCAATGTTTTGGTTTTAGACTGTCTCCACCCGCAAGCACAACAAGCGCTTGCCCAAGCCCGACAAGCCATTATCATTGAAACCGACCGCCAAACCGGTTATACCGTATATGATTATATTGCAAGCATAAAAAATAACAAACGCGATTAAAAGACTTTTTTACGACCTTAAAATATAAACTCACGAACGGGCCGCGGGATCAAAAATTTCACCGCCGATAACCGGTTCGACCACACCTGTGGTTGAAGGAAAACTCACCGGCAGCCGGTAAAGACGCCGCACGGCCCAAAAAGCGGCAGCCTGTGCATCGGCAGCCTCTGCTTCCCAACCAACATCCGACGCATTGCGGACCGACGCTTCCGGCAAACGTTGACGCAAAAACCGCATCAAAGTCGGATTTTGGGCACCGCCGCCGCATACAATCACCTCCCGCGGTGGTTCCGGAAGATACAAAGCCATTGAATAAACAACCGATTCTGCCACAAATGCGGTTGCCGTCGCTGCACCGTCTTCCAGAGTCAGCCCCTCCAAATGTTCCATTTTTTCGGCAAACACCGTACGATCACAGGCTTTAGGAGGATTGAGCGCAATATATTTATGATGCATCAGGGTATTGAGGATTTTTTGATCAACATGGCCGGTGATGGCCAGTTTGCCGTTATAATCCATATACATACCGCCGTGCTTGATAACCCAGTCATTAATAACCGCATTGCCCGGCCCGCACACGAAAGCTTTCATTTCGCCGCTGCTTCCCAGCCAAATAATCTCCGAAGTTCCGCCGATATCGACAATAACCAGCGGCCGTTCCATTTTGGCGGCCAGTGCTTCGTAATAAACCGGTGCAAACGGCGCCCCCTGCCCGCCGGCCAAAATATCGGCATTGCGGAACCGCGCCACGGTGCGGATACCGGTAAGATCTGCCATCAACTGCCCGTCACCGATCTGATGCGTATAATGTTCCGACGGCCGGTGACAAATGGTATGACCGGCAAAACCGAGAACATCCGGAACCAACACCTCTTCATGCACAAAACTGCAAACCGCCGCCGCTGCAAATTCACTGAAAGCAATTTCGGCACGGCGGATATTAACCGCGTTTTCCGGCGAGTCCGCCCTTTTTCCCAACACCGAACGAATCTGATCCAGCAGGTCGTCTTCATAAGGCACCGTCCGGGAAGGCCCCCGGCAATAAACATCAACGCCGTCGGTTTCCGTCACCGCCAGCCCGAGTCCGTCAAGAGATGTGGAACCGACAATTCCCACCGCTGTCAAATTCTTAATATTATTCATGATTCATTTAAAAACATTACAACCATATTGCACTCCGAAAATTATATGCTAATATGCGTTAAAAATTTATTATAAAGGCGAGGAAAAATGAGTAACTTTAAATCCGAATTTCTGAATATTATGCTTGAACGCGGTTTTTACAACCAATGCACCAACGAAAGCAGTTTCGACCAATATCTGTACGATTGCGAGCAAAAGGGCGTTCCGGCGGTGGGTTATCTCGGTTCCGACCCTACCGGCGACAGTCTTCACGTCGGCCATATCGTGCCGCTGATGATGATGCGCTGGTTTCAAAAATGCGGACACAAACCGCTGACGCTGGTGGGCGGTGCTACTGCCCGCATCGGCGATCCTTCGGGCAAAGACAAGCTGCGTCCTTTCCTCAGTGAAGAAACCTTAAGTCATAATATCGAAGGACTGAAAAAATCTTTCGGCAAGTTCTTGAAATTCGGCAACGGCCAAAATGACGCCGTAATGGTCGATAACTGGGACTGGTTCAAAGACGTCAACTACCTCGCGTTTTTGCGGGACATCGGTACCTATTATTCGGTTAACCGCATGCTGACTATGGAAAGCGTCAAAACCCGGTTGGAACGCGAACAACCGATGAGCTTTCTCGAGTTCAACTACATGCTGCTGCAGGGATACGACTTTTGTGAACTTTACCAAAAATACGGCTGCCGGGCGCAAATTGCCGGATCAGATCAATGGGGCAACATCACTTCGGGAACCGAACTCGGACGGCGCAAATACGATGTTGAACTGTTCGGCTTCACCAGTCCGATCATTACCGATTCTGCCGGCAAAAAAATGGGAAAATCAGAAGGCAATGCGGTATGGATCAACGATGAAAAACTGCCGGCCTATGACTACTACCAATACTTCCGCAACATCGGTGACAGCGAAGTCGGCAAATGCCTGCGCATTTACACCGATCTGCCGATCGACGAAATCCGGCGGCTGGAAGCTTTGAAAGATCAGGAAATCAACGAAGCCAAAAAAATTCTCGCTTTCGAAGCTACCAAAATCTGCCGCGGTCTCGGAGAAGCCCAAGCCGCTCAGGAAACTGCCGTCAAAACCTTTGAGCAAGGCGGCATCGGCGGTGAACTGCCGACGCTTGAAAAAGATTGCGTTGCCGGGTTGCCGGTACTTGATTTGTTTGTCGAAATCGGCTTCTGTGCCAGCAAAGGCGAAGTACGCCGCCTGATCAAGCAAGGCGGCATCAAAATCAACGATCGTACCGTCAATGACGAAAACTACCTTTTAAAAGCGGAAGACATTGTCGACGGACAGGTTAAAATAGCCCAAGGCAAAAAGAAATTCGGTTTGGTCAAACAGGCCTATTGACAAAATTTGGTCTAAATGTTAGACTTTATTTCAACGAAACAATTATTAACCAATTATAAAACTCAATCGCTATGAACAAAGAAGCACGCATTAAAAAAGTGATGACCAGCAACTATCTGTACACGCTGTTTTTCGACGACGGGACTTCGCTTGAAATTTATAAGACCAAGTTCCGCGGAACCCGGCGCCCCCATGCCGGCGATCTGTTCAAACTGACGGAAAAGCCCCTGCCCGACGGAAAAACCGAGTCCAGAATGTTTCTGAACGGAAATGAAGTTAAAGGACAACCCCTTTAACAAATAAACATAGTAATAACCCTAAAACATTTTTTTATGTTACTGGAAAGAACCTTAAAAATTGCTTCTGTCGAGAAAAGAGAGGACAGATACGGAATCTGGCCCGAGATGGCAACGCCGTTTTCGCTGCCTTGCCACATTTTCGGGGATCGCAAACCGCAGCGCGGGGACACGATCATGATCGAATATCAGGGTGACGACATCGTCGGTGCCGTCCTGAACGAAGTCCGCATCATGTCGCCCGCCTGATCTCGGCTGCATGGCATCTGCCAAAGACCGCATGTTTCTAACATGCGGTCTTTTTGTATTTTAAATTTTAACCCGCCGCTGTCCCGCAAAAAGCTATTGACAAGCCGGGAAAAAACGCTATATTACAGAAAAACTTGCGTTTAACACTAAAATTTTAAGAGTAAAAGACATGGCAAAAGCAATTAAAGTAAAAGTTAAAATGGAAAGCACCGCCGGAACCGGTACCTTTTTCGTCGCCGAAAAAAATCCGAGAACCCATCCGGAAAAACTGTCCATGAAAAAATATGACAAGAAGTCGAAAAAACACGAAGAATTCGTTGAAAAGAAATTGAAGTAATCTTTTCTGTTTATCAAGTTGTCAAATGCCGGTTCCAAACCGGCATTTTTTTGTATCCGTTAAACCAACTCCTGCCAGCGCCCCCACCGACCGTACATCGGCCCATTTTGGATATTGACATCAGGCTTTTTTGGGAGTATTTTGTCTAAAGCACACTATTATTAACTAACAATTTTAAACGATGAAAAATGTAATAACCATTTTAGCGATCTTCACCCTGATCGCCGTCGGCATCTGCTTCTATCTGTTTTCTTTTGCCGTTGCCGTGACTTTATTTATCCTTTACCTGATCATCGTCAGTATGTTCGTATACCGCAACTGGCATGATGAGAAACTTCAGGAACAATGGCTGCAATCCCCGGTTTTTCCGGATTCTCCGCAGTTCGACGACCTATTCTGGAACATGACGATGTCCAACCAGGACTGGTACATTGAACATATTCTGAAAGACGAAGGCATGAAACAGTTGATCCAAAAGTACGAAACGACGATCCGCGAAATCTGGAACGATCGCGACTGGGAAATCTCCGAAAAGATCGAACGGAGTTCTGTCTATGCGAAACGGTTGAAAGCAATACTGACCATCCAGGAGTTCAACGCATTGCGTCGGGACTGACCGTTTTTCGCAAAGACTCAAAGCACTGTCGGCAACGCCGGCCGTGCTTTTTTATTACACCTTTACCAACATCAGTTTTTTTTGCTTGCAATTTACATCAAATTATTTAATATTACCTCAGCATTTCTAGAACCGAATGCTATGCTTGGCAAACAATTCCAACCTGCCAACCTTTCTCTGGAAGGAGTGCCGGTAATATATTGAATAACGACGGCTGTCATACCGACAGTTTGTTAGCTCCTTCCGCCCTGATTCAAACGATCGCGGCGGTTTTGTTTTATACCTGTTATTTTTTGCTGATAAAGGAATTGCCGCGAATATAAAAACGCCATGGCATATCTTTGTATTCTTCCGCATAATCAATACCGATCCGTGGTCGTGCCTCAAATTCATATTTTTCAATAGCGGGACTGATCCATACCGTATTGCCGTTCAGATCGATGCCGTCATGCTGCCGACGGGTTATTGACAGCGCCTGACACAGCTTTCCCGGACCGGTGGTCAGATGATTCAATTTTTCGCAACGACGCCGCTTCTTCATCTCCTCAATCCCGGCAACCGGTTCCAGTGCACGAATCAAAACCGCGTTGGCCGTTCCTTCCGGTCCCGCCACCACATTAAATTGGTTATACATTCCGTAAACAAAAAAGACATATGCGCATCCGCCCGGTTTAAACATGGTGGTGGTACGCGGCGTCAGTTTATTCGGCCAGGCATGACAGGCTTTGTCGCAACTGCCGATATAAACCTCCAGTTCGGTAATCATACCGGCTGTCAAAACACCGTCAATCCGCGTGCACAAATAAGCGCCCAACAGATGTTGCCGAGCCAGTTCAAAAGCATCTCCCTGATAGGTTCTTTTATCAAGCCTCAAGCCGAAATCCGGTTGCATCCTTTTCTCCGTTGATGTATTTTTATCCAACTTACAGCCTTTTAAGACAAAAAACAACCGCCCCGCCTCTAAAATAAATCTTTTTTATACTTGACATCACAATTTTAATTTATATATTAGCCTGCTCAAATTGATTATTCTAAATAATTATTAACAATAAAAAAACGATCAAAATGAATCAAAATGTGTTTATTTTTTTAATGCTTGTGTGGGCCTTGTGCAATTTCTCAGCCTGCGGAACCCTGATTTTACGTCGTTGTACCAAAACGATTCAACAACAACAAAAATGGAAACGCGTTATCAAAAGCAGTGTTTTTCTCAACCTCGGCGCAATGATCGTCTTTTCCGACAGCCTTGGCGGAAATTTCGGCTTGTTGCTTCTGATAATCGGAAATATCTTCCTGTCATCCTGGAGTATCAAAGCTGTATGCCGCCAATACGAAAAACAACTTCGCCGGCAAAAATTCACTTTCCGGGTCGATTGGATCAAGCACAACATTGCCTACGGCATGGTTGAAATCGACGGAATCAGATATCACGCCTTTATTCCTCCGGTATGGATAAACGAATACCAGGACGAAAACGGCCGTCTTGTTCCGGGAACTTTTAAAAAATATCCGGTCCAGTCGACGCTGTCGGCACAATTCAAACGCTTCGTTCCGGTTTACGGCGACGGTATGCGGCCTATGGTTGAACTCGGCTGACCTGTGACAAACTCTGCAAAAGGAGCGGCACTCGCAGTCTCCTTTTTTTATATTCAGCCTCTTAGACGATCCGGGGATTTCCGGACACAAAAAAAAGCGACCTTTCAGGTCGCTTTTTTTGAGAATCAGCTTTCGCTTTTAACGGCGGGCAAACTTGCCGGCACGTTCTTTGCGGCGCTGTTTTTTCGGATTTTCCCGTCGCTCACCGTTAAACGGCGGTAGCCACGGAACCAGTTCGTTGTTGAACTTCATGTTCACCCGCCAGCCGTGACGATCCTGAGGATTAGGGCGATCGGCATTGCGTTCGGCACGGATCTCCATAAACTCGGCGATCGACCCATAATCGGGCATATCTTCCGACATGGCACGCAGCGTTCCGGGAACGTAGGTCATACGCGGCATCAACGCCTGAGCAAGCAGAGCATTGACAGGCCCCTGAAACGAGACCGTAGCGCCGCCGCCTTCCTTGTCTTCAATCATATACTCATAACCGTCGAAGGCGGTGGTGATCCGCATGTAGCCGTCGCCCAGCAGCACCAGAGTACTGTTAACTGAACGACCGATCTCACGCAGCAGGATACGACCTCTTTCCTCTTCTCCATCGATGTTCCAGCGTCTGCCGTCACCCTGATTGATTTTATACATCAGAACTTTGATGCTTTGGGTGATTTCAAAACGGAAAAAGCACCGGATAATCTTTTTTTCTTCCATATTCGTATGATTTAATTGGTTAATAATTCTTTGAATGAAATCAGTATAGCAGAACTAACAATGAAATCAAGCTTTTTTTGTCAAAATTTTGGCATTTTTACCAGTCAATAACAACTATTTCCGGAACACTGCCAAACCGCAGCGGCAGCACACTGGTTCCCGTACCGACCGTCACCAGCATCTGCCGTCCTTCTTCTTCAATCAATCCGCGAATATAGCGCTGCCCGTAAACCGAACTCGAAACCGGTGCCCCGATTCCGGGAATATAAATCTGACCGCCGTGCGTATGACCGGCCAATGTTAAAACGACTTGCGGCGGCACCGCCGGAAAAACGTCCGGTGAATGAGAAAGCAAAATAACCGGTCCTTCCGCCCCCGCCAACGCCCGTTCAATATCAGGATGCCCGGTATCAAAGTCCTCCACTCCAGCCAGATAAAAAGAACCGCCATCCGTCTCAACAGCCTGTCCCTCATTTTGCAGAACTTTAATCTGATTTTGTTGCAAGGCTGTCGCCATTTCCCGCTTTCCATACCAGACATCATGATTGCCCAGCACGGCAAAAATACCGTATGGCGCTTTGATTTCAGACAATCCGGCCGCAATTTCCGTTGCAGGCATCGAACTTCGGCGCATATGACCGTTGGCCAGATCACCGCCCACCAACACCACATCGGGCCGGTGACGGTTAATTTCCACCACCAGCTTTTGCAAACGGGACTGTTCGCCGGGTGCCAGATGAAGGTCGGACACCAACACCATCCGTATATTCTTCAACCCCGGCGCCGAGAACTGATAATGCCTCATCACCAGCAGACGCGGCTCAATAGCAACCGCCCACAACAGAAGCAAACAGCCGGCAACAACGCCGATCCAAAACAATTTTCGCATCAGAACTGGTCCCGCGCCGCAATTTTTTCCAATTCTTCTTTAATTTTTGCATAACGGACGTTTTTAAAAAATTTCTCTTTGTCTTTCAAAACCCATGCGGCCGCCAACGGCGAAGTACGATCAAGGCAGTACCCTTGCTGCATCCATTTCTGCAAGCAATAAAAATTTCCCTGTATTGCCAAAGCTATTCCCACGGAATAACCAACATACTTAAAGTCCAAAAGCGGATAAAAACCGACTTCATTGTCAAACAACGTACAGAGAATCATAAAAACCGCCAGCCATAACAATCCATCCTTAAACAAACCGCGGAAGAAAAAACCGAAAATACCCAAAAGAAAAAACAACCAACTAAAACCAAGATGCAAACGGCGAACTTTTCCGTTTTCGGGATGATAAAGGATCAAACTATAGTTATCGGCCATGGTATGTTTCTCCGTTTTTATAAGTTTTAATTTGCACTCAGAGTATCAACAATTTCCTTTTTAAGCAAGAACTGTTACCACAAACAAAAAAGATGACTTTTAAAAAGTTTTCCGTTATAGTGATGATCAAAATATTCAACCAAAATGAGACGTTAGTGAAAAAAATCATATCGGCGGCAGAAGCCGGCAAATTAATCAGGGCAAACTTTTCTTTAATGGTCGGCGGCTTTTTGCGCTGCGGAACCCCGCAACGGGTCATTGAAGAAATCATCAAAAACCGCACCGGCGGACTGACCCTGATCGCCAACGACACCAGTTACCCCGAATATGACCGCGGCCGTTTAATTGTGAACAAACTGGTCCGCAAAGCCATTGTTTCCCATATCGGTACCAACCCCGAAACCGGCCGCCAGTTTAATGCCGGCGAGTTGGAAGTGGAACTGGTGCCGATGGGAACGCTGGTTGAAAGAATTCGCTGCGGAGGTGCCGGTTTAGGCGGTTTTTTAACCCCGACCGGGGTAGGCACCATCATCGAAAACGGCAAAACGGTCATTGAAAGCGACGGACGCAAATATCTGCTCGAAAAACCTCTCACCGCCGACGTTGCCCTTATATACGGCAGCAAAGTTGATTGTTACGGCAATGTTTTTCTTGACGGAACCACCCGCAATTTCAATACCGCCATGGCAACCGCGGCCTCAACCGTCATCGTCGAAGCCGACCTCATTTGCGACCGGCCGCTTAATCCGGCCGAAATTACCATTCCGGGTATTTTTATCGATTATATTGTCAAGTAAAGGATTTCAGGATGCTTTCAAAAGAACAATGCCGCGCGGTCATTGCCCAAAGGGTGGCTCAGGAATTTAAGCAGGGAGACGTCATTACGCTTGGCATCGGACTGCCGACCGAAGTGGCCAACTACATCCCGCATGAAGTCGAAGTCATTTTCCACTCCGAAAACGGTTTGCTCGGAGTCGGCCGCCATGATCCCACTGCCGGAGAAAATCCAAAAGTAACCAACGCCGGCGGCATTGCGATAACCACCCGGCCGGGAGCGGCCTTTTTTGATACCGCCACATCTTTTGCGATGATTCGCGGTGGCCATATCAACGCCACCGTCCTCGGGGCCCTTCAGGCGGATCAGCACGGAAATCTGGCCAACTGGATGATCCCCGGCGCCTTCATCCCCGGGATGGGCGGTGCCATGGACCTGGTCGTCGGTGCTGAGCGGGTAATCATTGCCATGGAACACACCAACAAAGGACAGCCCCGTATCTTAAAAGAATGTACGTTGCCCCTCACCGCTGCCGGCGAAGTTGATCTGATCGTTACCGAACGCAGCGTCCTCGAAGTCACGCCCAAAGGTCTGGTGTTGAAAGAAATCAATCCTACATTTTCTCTGCAGGAAGTGATAAACTCAACCGAGGCAGATCTGATCATTGCCGACACTCTGAGTGAAATCGCCGTTTAGACCGAAACCAGACATAAAAAAACGGGGAAATTCCCCGTTTTTATTGTATTCAGGGTTCCGCCGGCCGGGCCGGCGGCATTTTTATCGGTAACCTTACTGTACCAAGCGGATGCTTTCAACTTCAATATCCGCCGGCGCCATCATATGAGTGTCGATTTCGCCGCGAATCTCAACCCGGTCGTTGGGAGTTGCCTTGACAGTTTGCATATCGTCATCGTCAATTTCAACCTTAATCGAGCCGGTCTCATCTTTGAAGATATATTCTTCGTTACCCAAAGAGCTAGCAATGTAACCTTCAAGAATAACTTCCGTATCATCGGGCAGATCCTTGACATCAGCAACCGTGAGCTTTTTGGCGCTCGGTGTATTACTGTTGTCGGCAGCCGCCGGCAAAGCCAAACCGGACAACAACAATGCTGCAAGCATCAATTTTACTTTGTTCATGATAACCTCCTTGTAAATATTGTTTTCTCCCCTAAGATAGGTTGTCAAATTGCAAAAACAACGGTTCTAAAACTTATAATCAAGGCCGCCGCAAGCCGGCAGCAAAAACTTTAAAAAAGAAATCGGCTTTCCGTCATCAAGACGAAAAGCCATTTTTCTGTCAACCGTTAAGCGATCACAACAGTGTTTCCTTAACGATTTCGGGACGCCACCAAGAACTCCGGTAGATGTCCGCGAGGTAGCTCTTGGATTTGGATACTCTCCAGCCGTTAGAGGCGGTGTATACAAACTCCTTTCCGTGACTTCTCCGAAAAGCCGGACAAACAGAACGTTCTACCGCCCCGCACGAAACTTCGGAAAAGATTCGACGTTGCGCCAGATCGATGTACTTGTCGGTTCCGGAAATAGAAACCCCGAGACGAAATTCAGTTCCGGACGGAGAAACTTCACGGATCACACACCACTTCAACTTCCTATGCTTGGGAATATTAAAATACCGCCGCAAGAAACAATAGGAGTTGAAGAATTTTCGTTTCTTCATAATTAAAAAAAAATTAATTAATTGTAGTTTTTCGCGTATTAGTATAAAGATAATTAGACAAAAAGTCAACCCTTTTAAAACGACAAAATTTTGGACATTTTATTGACATAAAAATTATAATATTATATGATATCCTTAATAAATCTAATGGAGAAAAAAATGGCAGCAAAAGAAAGTAAGAGACCTTCTATCGACAAAATCAATCTCGAAAACCGGATTTTGGCAGCCTTCTCACTGATGGAAATGTGCAAGATCGATGCCGAAAACATCAGTGCCGGCGACCTGACGGAATTATATCAGAAAGTTGCTGATCTCAATAAACGCGCTTTTGAAGACGAAACCGTTCTTAACATTGTTGCCGAACACGAGCTGGACCAGATTAGCAACATCGAACAGCTGAAAGAAAAAATCCGCCGCAACCGGATTGTTTCGACTTATAAACAACTTGGCTTTTTTGCTTTGTGCAACGGATCAACGAAAGAACGAATCCCCGAAGCCCCTGAAATTCTTGCCACCATTATGCACAACATGGGGATCAAAAACGCCGACGCGCTCTCCGAAGCGATTGTTAACCGTCAGCTGGATGACGAAAGCGCCGACAAACTGTTTAAAGAGCTCAACGGACGCCAAAGTATTCTCAAAAAAATGCTGATCAGCGATTTCAAAACCTATCAGGATCAGAAAATTCGGAACGAGACCATCGAACAAATCCGTCCCGATTTGGAAGAATATACTTTCCAAAAGAACCCTAGTGTGGAATATCCTTTCGAAATCCGCAAACAACAGAAAAATTTCCGCACCGCCGTACGCAAAAATTTCAACGAAGAAACTAAACCGGATTTTCTTAAGTTTTACGGCGCTATGATGACCGAAGGGAAAAACGCGGCTATGGGAAGTTCAATCGGCAGCACCTATTCCACCTTTTGCCAAATGATCCAGGCCGACGTCGGCAAAGAAGCCGCCGGCGCCGAAATTGACCGCGCCCTCGGGCTCTCGGCCGAAGATGCCGCACGGCCTGACATTGAAGCCAAACGAAAAGCCGCTTATAAAGAAAAATGCCTCGAACTGTATTTCAAAACTGTCGCCGGCATCTTGTCGCAAAAATACGAATACAACTGCAAACACAATATCGGCGGCAGTTGGGATATGTATCTGAGAAATATTAACGACAATTATATCCGCAGCCTCAATAACGGTATCAACGACATCGGCTCGCTGGCTTTTCAGGATGCCGACTACAGCAAACAATTTATCAGCAAAGCCGAAGAATATAAAATGAACCGCGACATGCGCGACGAGACTGCCGAACAGCAGATCATTTCCGTTCACCACAAATTTCCGATCGGCGCCACATATGATATACATGACAGGCTGTGTCCGCCGGCATCTGACGAAGAAAAAATAGAGAATTGTTGTCGGTTAGTTAATGTTCGTAGCAACAAAGTTTTTGTAATCGGGCAAGAAAAACACCAGTCGATGGAACCGCGGGGCACTATGAAATTCGGTGCCAACCCCGATGCAACCCTATTTGCCACCCGCATCAACTGCCAAGGCCTAAAAGCTGTTATGCGTAGCCTGCCGCCCTATATGCAGGAAGGTATTGCCAAATACGTTAAAATGGGCGAAAGCGAAAAGACCAAAGACATTGCCGTTGCTATGCGTTTTTCCGAACCCAAGGAAATTGCTGCCTTGCGCGAAAGCCTCAGAAACGAAGACTCTCACGTCAGCACCATCCAAAAGTTTACCCGTTATTATAACGATGGTAAGTAAAATTTTATGTTGTATGATCCTGTCCGCCCCGGCGGCAGGATCTTTTTTTATCAGGACACCTGCTATAGAACTTCAACCATCGCACTTACATCGGCATTTTGACCGTTTGCAGCAGCAATACGTCTGTCCGGACCTCGGCAGCATTTACGGCGCCGGTTATACCGATAAACCGGATTATAGCTGCCTGCAAAGCGTATATTACCAATCTCGGCAAATGTACTCAACGTGACGCATCCCCGGTCTCAAACACCGTTTTTAAACAATATCTGACTTTGCCTGAACAGGAAATTGACCAAATCCGTCCGTGAACAATCATCACGTTTGGCAATCAATTGTTTCTGAAACAGCCTGTTTGTGTTTCACAACAGCGCCGTACCGTGATTGAAGATATCCGCTCCGTCATTGAAAAAAAGCGTTGAAATTTCTCAACATGAAAACAACTTTTGCCACTGCCGACACTTCACTTATGTTTCCGTCAGGCGAACGGTTTTGCCCATACCGTATGCTGCGCTTCCAAAAACTCCTGACTGATCGGAAACTTTCGTTTTATAAAAAAAGAGGGATGCAATTGCACCCCTCCTCTTAAAAAGTTAGTAAAAAATTACTTTATTTCCTGCCATCCGGCAATTTCAGACGCTGTCAGAACGGCTTTTTTGAAGTCGTCCTTTTTCAGCACCAGTTTGGATTCTCCCTTGGAGATGGTAACCAAGTCGTTCGATTCGCCGACCGTATAACCGGCTGCGATGAACTTATCGGCCACTTCAGATGCCCAGCCGTTGAAGAAAGACAGAATCGTCATGTCTTTCCCGTTGGCGATACGAATTTTGATACACTGGGCATTTTCCTCGGGGTCGAAGGTCGAAACGACGGTGATGAAACCGGTCATTTTACCTGCGGTATCCGACTGCACCAATGCATAACCGTTTGCTTCACCGCATGCCATCTTGTAAAAGGCTGGCATTTCAACAGCAACCGCACGGGAAGTGAAATTGCTGATGATAACGGTGTTTGTTTCCTGAGCGTTTGCTGCGAAAGAAACCAGTGCCATAATAGCAACGAAAATAGAAGCGATCTTTTTCATATTCATTATAATTTTAATAATTAACAATCTAGTTATTTGTATTTTATTTATAACCCATCCGCCTGAATTTGTCAATAAATTTGTCAAAAATATTCAACTGACATTATTTTTGTTTCGGGCGTTCCTGTCCGTTCTTCATCAACAAACTTTTTACACCCAAATGCCCACTCGCGCCGGGATTTTCGGGATACAAAAAAAACAGGGAACCAAAGTCCCCTGTTTTCAACCATCAAAGAAAAATTATTTTTTCAATTCGTCGATGCTGTTTTGAATAACATTACCGTCGATGGTTTGCAGCATTTCACCATTCAAAATCATGGTCGGAACGCCGTTAACCTGAATTTTTCCGGCTAATTCATTGTTAGCAGCCATCATATCGCGGATCTTGTCGCTATTGAGATCAGCTTTCAGTTGTTCAACATTCAAACCGATCTTGCCGGCAATATTCATGATGCCTTCTTCGGTCAACGGTCCTTCGATGGTAAACAAAGCATTGTGCAATTCAACAAATTTGCCCTGTTCGTTGGCAGCCAAAACGGCTCTGGCAGCATAATCGGAAGCTTCCGACAGGAAGGCCAGCGGTTTGAAGACAAATTTAACATTCGGATTGTTGGCAATAACCTTGTTCAGTTCCGGGAACAACCGGTGGCAGTAACCACAGGCATAATCAAAGAACTCAACCAAAACGATATCGGCATCTTTGTTACCGACAAACGGAGAATTCGGATCTTCGTTCAAGTCCTTCAGGTTTTCCTGAATTGCCTTACGGGCTTCGGCCATTGCTTCTTCCTGCATTTTCTGCTGATATCTCTGCATGGCGTTAAAAATGATTTCCGGTTTTTCGTTCAGAATTTCTTCAACGTTAACCGCGGCAACGGCAGTCGATGCCGATGCCGGAGCCTGACCTTCCGCATCAACGGATTTGGCGCAGGGGTAATAAACCTTAACCAAAGCGGCTACCGAAAACACCAAAGCCACGAGCGATATAAAGAGTGATTTTTTCATAATCTATTTTCCTCAAAATTGTGATGTTATATAACAAATCAGCTATAATCTAACCAATAACGATTATATTTACAAGAACAAAAAATTTTTTGTTGTAAAAATCCAGCCTTTTTTAACTTTTAGCCCTTATAATCTCTCTGCAACAACAGTTATGGAGAAGCCGCAATGATGCACCTCAAATTTCCGGTCGTTTCCCGCACCCGGGCCTTGGAAAACAAAATTGACTCTTTTCACGACAAAATGATCGAAGCTGCTGCCGTTTTCCGCAAATCAATCCAGATTTTTCTGTATGCCGAAAACAGCAACGAATACAAAGCCGTCAACCGCCAGATCAAAGTCATCGAACACGAGGCTGACAAACTGCGCCGCGATATTGAAAACGACCTCTATTCCGAAAATCTGCTTCCCAACCTGCAGGCCGATATTCTGCAGTTGGTCGAAAGTCTCGACAAGATCAACAACCAGTTTGACGACGTCATTTACAAGTTTTATATTGAACAACCGGAGATTCCGCAAAAATTTCATCGCAAACTGATCGATCTCTGTCATCAGGTCGCCGACTGTGCCGAAAACATGGCGATTGCCTCCCGGGCTTTTTTCAAAGATCTGAGCACGGTGCGCGACTACTCTCATAAAGTATATATTATGGAACAGGAGTCCGATTCCACCTATAACGACCTCAAAAAAGCCATTTTTGCTTCCGATATGGAACTCGCCAACAAACTGCAGCTGGACCTGCTGATCACCGAAGTGGCCGATATTGCAGATATTGCCGAAGATTGCGCCGACGAACTGTTAATCTTTACCTTAAAGAGAGACATTTAATGCTGAGTTTCTGGATATTTTTAAGCAGCGGGCTGTTCCTCGGCTGGTCTTTAGGCGCCAACGACGGTTCCAACATTTTCGGCACCGCCGTCGGTACACGGATGGTAAAATTTCGCACCGCCGCCGTCATATCATCGCTGTTTGTCATTTTGGGCGCGGTCACGGCCGGCGGCGGCACCACCGACACCCTCAACGAACTCGGAAGCGTCAACGCGCCGGCAGGTGCGTTTATGGTCGGCTTGGCCGCCGCTTTATCCGTCTATTGGATGAACAAAAGCAAAATTTCGGTTTCGACTTCTCAGGCAATTGTCGGCGCCATTATCGGCTGGAACCTGTACAGCGGCAAACCGACCGATTTCGGTATACTTTCCACGATCGTCGGAACCTGGATTTTTTGCCCGATTCTTTCCGGTTTTCTGGCTGTCTTGATCTATCAGTCAACTCGTTTTGTCATTCGCCGAGCCGCAATCCCGTTGCTAAGACTTGATCATTATACCCGCATCGGCCTGATTATTGCCGGTGCTTTCGGGGCCTATGCCCTGGGTGCCAACAACATTGCCAACGTCATGGGAATCTTCACCGCATCCAACCCCCTGCACAGCCTCAACTTTCCGGGCGGATTTTCGCTCAGTGCGACTCAAGTATTGTTTTTGCTCGGCGCAATAGCCATTGCGACCGGTATCTTTACTTATTCGGGACAAATCATGCAAACGGTTGGCCGTAACATCTTTATGATGAGCCCGCTGGCGGCATGGGTGATCGTAGTTGCTCAGTCAATGGTTTTGTTTTTGTTCGCTTCGGCCGGCTTCAACAACTTTCTGCTGGCGCATCATCTGCCAGCGCTGCCGCTGGTACCGGTTTCCAGCTCACAAGCCGTTATCGGCGCCGTCATCGGCATCGGGCTGTTAAAAGGGGGACACGGCATCAATTGGAATATCATCCGCCGAATTTTTATCGGATGGATAACAACGCCGATCATTGCCGCCGCCCTGTGTTTTGTATCCTTGTTTTTTCTCGAAAACGTCTTTAACCTGACGGTTTACAATTAATTTGGCCGATAACCCGGCTCGCGGCCGCCTACCGATTATTCACGATGATACGGATGATGGTTGATGATCGTCTGTATCCGATAAATCTGCTCGGCCAGCACTGCCCGCATCAACATATGCGGCAGTGTCAGTTTACCGAAAGACAACAACAAATCCGCCCGTTCGCGCGTCGACGGCAAATGGCCATCGGCACCGCCGATCAAAAAGCAAATTTCCGAACAACCGTTTAACATCCATTTTTCAATCCGCGCCGCCAGTTCGGTCGATTTCATATTGTCGCCCCGTTCGTCAAGAACAATCACTTTTGCGCCCGCGGGAACAGATGCCGTCAGAAAACGTGCTTCTTCATCCGGCGTGGCATTATCCTGCTCTTTTATCACCACATCCCATCCCGAGCGTTTGACATATTCGTCAATCAACTGCTTTTCCGGCGAATTTCGTTTGCATTTTCCGATTGCGATAATTGTAGCTTTCATCTTCTTCTCCGTTGTATCCGACAAATATCGTAATAGCATTTTCAGACGCCGAAGCCAACCCCAAATATAAGGTTTTGCCGTTCTTTCCTATTGACATTTTGTCTAAAAAAATATATTTTTTTCATAAAAATATTATTGTTAAAATTAAAAGCTTATGAACTTTTTTAAAAAACTTTTCCACTGCAACCGTGATTCCGCTTCTGGTAATGACATCTTGTTTTCGCCCGAAGATTCCCGATTTCAATCACTCATCAGTCTGCCGGCGCCGATTATACATCCCGGCGACATGATGGAAGAATTGGGAATTGCCATGTGCCTGCGCCGGCAAACGGCTGTTTCCTTCGGCTCCAAGGATATCAAAGCCTATGAAGTGCGCCTGCCGGGTAACAATAAGCACCTCTGCTTTTTCCTCGGACTGCTCGAAAACAACAGCTATTACGGAAACATCCCCGGTACCACCTGCATCTGCACTTGCAAACAAAGCGACTATGTTTTCAAAGAAAGCAAAAGTTTCCTGATGCCGATGCAAATTCACAAAGACCGGGTTTATATGCTGGAATGCAGTTACGACTGTAACGCCTTTCGCGTAGAGGCCGATTGTCTTTACAAAGTTTATCGCAAAGACGGGCGCCGCGAAGCCGTTATCCGGTTTGAAGGTGATGACCGCCGCCTCAACAGGGCATTGCCGATCATCAAAGACTCTCTTTGTTGAAAACAGCACACAAATCAAAAAAAAGACTCCCTAGAGTCTTTTTTTTATGGTTCAATCATTATCGCTCTCAAATGCAGACAACATCAGGCTTACATAACCCTCACATCATTCGCGACATCCCGCATTAATTAGCAGGCATTTATCTAAAAAGCGGCATTTTGAATGCCGCTTTTCAAACACACGTTTATTCCTTGCGCAGGTTGGCCACCGAAGTCCACATTTTTTCCAAATTGTAAAAATCGCGTACTTCGGGACGGAAAATATGCACAATAACATCGTAAGCATCAATCAGAACCCAGTCGCCGCGGGTCTCGCCTTCGCTTACCGACTTATATCCCGCCGCCTTCAGATTCTCCTGAACCCGCTGAGCCAAGGAAATGACATGACGGTCCGAAGTTCCCGACGCCACCACCATTTCGTTGGCAATCGACGTCTTGCCGCGTAAATCAATCACTACCATATCCTCGGCCTTGCCGTCTTCCAAACTGGCGGTAACGATATCCAACACCTGATTTTCTTCCTGTTTTTCTTTCTTATTTAACAAAATTCTCACTCCTTATTTTACAACGGCGACCATGAAGCTTCAACCGGTTTTCCTCCGCTTTCTTCCGCTTCTTCCTGCTGTTTTCTTTCCCTTTTAATATAATGGTTCACATCCAATAAACAATCGAACAACCCTTTTTTGGCAACGGCCGAAATCGCATAGACCTTTTTGCCGATTGCCTGTTCCAACTCCAGCACTTTGGCCGTTATTTCTTCTTCCGGCAGGGCATCACATTTGTTTAAAGCAACTACCTCGGGCTTTTGTACCAACAGCGGATCATACAATTCCAATTCGCGGCGAATGTCGCGATACGACTTGACAACGTCCTCTGACGTTACGTCAATCAAATGCAAAAACACTTCGCAACGTTCAATATGTTTAAGAAAACGGTCGCCCAGCCCGATTCCTTCATGCGCGCCCTCAATCAGCCCCGGAATATCAGCCAAAACCATTTCATAGCCGTCCACCCAGGCCACGCCGAGGTTGGGATGCAGAGTCGTAAACGGATAATCGGCAATTTTCGGTCTGGCTTTGGTCACCGCACTCAAAAAAGTGGACTTTCCTGCGTTGGGCATACCGATCAACCCGACGTCAGCAATGATCTTCAGACGCAACCACAACCATTTTTCTTCTCCCGGCCAGCCCGGTTCGGCATAGCGGGGTGCCTGGTTGGTCGAGGTTTTAAACGTGGTGTTGCCGCGGCCGCCGTCACCGCCCTTGGCCGCCAGATAAACTTGTCCCGGGCGCAACATATCCGCCAACACTGTTTCACCGTCTTCGGCCAAAATTTCAGTTCCGATCGGTACCTTAATCACAATATCCGGCGCTTTGCTGCCGTTTTTGTCCGAACCCATGCCGTTTTGACCTTTTTTGGCTTTAAAATGCTGGGTATAACGAAAGTCAATTAGCGTGTTGAGATTGGCAACCGCCTCAAAATAAATGCTGCCGCCTTTGCCGCCGTCACCACCGTTCGGACCGCCGAATTCAATATATTTTTCACGACGGAACGACACACAACCGGCGCCGCCGTCACCTGATTTTATAAAAATTTTAGCCTGATCCAAAAACTTCATGATTACTTTCTCTTAAAAAAAACGGAGGGGATCGTTCAACCCCCTCCGCCGTGACCTTTCGACAAGTTATTCGGTAACTACGGAAACAACCGTTTTGTCACCCGATTTCTTGAAAGATACTTTACCTTCGGCAGTGGCAAAAATGGTGTGGTCTTTACCCAGACCGACGTTTTCACCGGGATGATACTTGGTACCGCGCTGACGAATGATGATGTTGCCGGCAATGACGGCCTGTCCACCCGATTTTTTCAAACCCAAACGACGTCCTTCGGTATCGCGTCCGTTAGAAGTACTGCCACCTGATTTCTTATGTGCCATAACTAAATCTCCTGAAAAACCTATTGCCTATGCAATTTCTGCAATTTTAACAATAGTAATATTTTGTCTGTGGCCGTTTTTGCGGCGATAGTTCTGTCTTCTTTTTTTCTTGAAAACAATAACCTTATCAGCCTTAGCCTGTTTCAAAATGGTTGCTTTAACCGACGCACCGGCAACCAATGGTTTGCCGACATTGTCACCCAAAGCCAAAACCTCGCTAAAAACAATCTCACTACCTTCATCACCAGCGAGTTTCTCGACTTTGATAACGTCTCCGGAAGCGACCTTATATTGTTTTCCGCCTGTCTTAATTACTGCGTACATTTTTCTCACCTAAATTTTATTTTGATTATTTAAACACAAAACGTTGTTTGCAATATACATAAGTTTTTTTTGCTGTCAACAATATTTTCAATAAAAATGCCGTGCGGCTTATTTATTAAGAATCCGATACAATTGAGGTTTCATGAATTTGCCCTGCCAAATTCCCCGTTTTTCGGTACGGGCTTCTGCTTCGGCGGCAGAATAATCGGAATACTTACTTTTATAGACCACCGCCCAGCCGGCCTTCACCATTTCTTCGTTAAGATTGAGCTTTTTCCCCGACGGCATGGTCACATAGCAGGTGCAAAGACTGCGTTTATAGCGGTCCAGGTCATGTTCGACACATTTGACCCGCCCCTTGTCCACCAGATTTTGCAAATACTCCTTGGCGTCAAGGCCGCAGGCATATTTCTTTTTGTTTTCCAAACGGCAGTCCTGATAATATTCAGGCGAGTCGATTCCTTCCAGACGGATCCGCACGTTTTTCATTTCCAAACTGTCACCGTCCACAACCGCCCGCCGCACCCGCATACAGACATCCGGCCAACAAATAACTAAGCAGTTTCATATTCTTTCCCCCGCTGGTTTACGCTTGGCTTTTATTATAAAGGCAACCGTTTTATTATGCAAACACTAAATTATTACATGATAAATTAAAAAAATCTTTGTGTTTTAATAATTTTGTCTTATTATAAGGGCAGTTTTTTAAATCTGGTTTAAAAAAGGATTAGGAATCGTGTCAAAGAAAAAAGCTCTCTGTCTGTTGATCATTTCATTGTTTGCCGTCAGCAGCTGCCGTTTTTGGGACCGCAGCATGCAGGACGTCATGAACGACCCGTTGGACAAAGCCAACGCCCCGGCCGAAGATTATGGCAAACGGTATGTCGAACTGGCACCCCTCTCAATGCCCCGTTCGGTAATTGTCTGCCGCAGCAAACAATGCGCTCCGATCAAACTGTCCATGTCAAAAGAATACATCTACAACAGCCTGGTCCAGATGTTTCAAAACAACAACCACCAGAAAGCCTTGGTTTGTGCCGCCGATGTCGGCAGCCACAACTGCTTTGAAAATTACGTCTCCCTGCCGATCACAGTCGGCATTACACCGGCCTACATGTATATAGATTCGGTTAAGATCAGCGACATTACCGTCAACAAGGGCAGCCGTTCCATCAACATGATGCTTAACTACAATGTTACTTATAACGGACAAACGCCCGACTGCGCCCCGGACAAAACCCTGATGTTCGTCAAAAATGCCGACAATATCGTCATGGAAGACAAAGGTTATCGCTGCAAAATGACTACCATCGGCACCACCACCATAAAAACCCTGTTCCTGGTTGACTTCATCGACCTTGATTACGGCTTCATCGGCGGTTATTATTCAATCGGTCTTTCCGGTCCCGCTTACGGCGGCGGTTCGGGCTATATGATGATCCGCATGGCCAAAACCGGTTATCCGCTGCTGCCGATGCCCAAAGCGCCGGCTCAAAAGCCCAAGTTAACTCCGGGACAAGAACAGGCCGAGGCTTATATCGACAACAAGGATACGGCATCGGCCGCCCGTACCGACGGCGTAGAGGTATTTCCGATCAACTACAAGAAATAAGTTCCTCGGCAATTATCCTCAAAACTGCCTGTTAAAAACAGGCAGTTTTTTTATACCCCGAAAGCCCTCTGCCTGGCCGGGAGTTTTCGGAGTATGAAAAAAGCCCCGCAACGGGGGCTTGGCAGAATTGCAACGCTTATTTCTTCACCGCATAGGAAAAATAACGCGGTTTTTCATAAACCACGATGCGTTCGATTTTCTCAAAGGCCGTAGTCTTGTTCCCATAAATGATTTTGCCGTTCGTTCCCGGCATTTTACCGTGACGTTCCTGATATTCCTTCAAATCCATCAAATTCATGAAAACACCGTTTTCAAAAAAGACATTCCAGCCATAGGCCGAATCAATATTGACATGCAGCGTTTTAATGTTCTTGTCATAATCAAGAAACTCTGGCATATAAGTCTGCGAAACTTCATAAACTTTCTCATTCAGGCTGCCGTCATACCAGGTCAGGTTTTTGAACATTTCATCATCCTGAGCCGCCAACGAATACTCGCCGCTGCGACTTGGTTCGCTGACGGTTGCCGGTTCGGTCGTCTGAACTGCAGCCGGTTTATCGCTGTTTTTTACAGCCTCAACATCTGGAGCATCAGAAGCCTGAACAGACATTGTTGCAGGCATCGGTGCCGCCGACGCACTGTTTGCCAGAAGTTCAGCCATGGTTGCTGCCGGTTTGCCGCTCGGAACCGCTTTCACCTCCGCCGATACGACTGCAGTCGCGGTCGTCGGTTGCGGCTCGGCTTGCGTTGCCGAAACCGCATCATTGTTCTCCGTTCCGTATTTGCTCAGGGCCGTGTCCAGATCGTCAATGCTGAAATCGTTAAAATCGATCAAATCATCATCAGCAATCTCACCGACATCATCGTCATCAATGCCGGCCGAAGCCGAAAGCATCGGCGCCGCGGCAGATAAAAAGGATTCCAGATCGGCCGGATTATCACCGTCATCCAATCCCATACTTTTCAGATTAATTTCCAAGTCGTCATTTTTCCCGTCTGCCATTGCACAATCCTTAACATTCAGAATTTAAACCCGATAACAGCTTATACAATATAAGTTAATTTGTTTTTAACAAAAAAAACATCATACTTCAAGCGAAGATATCACAAATAAAAAAAGTTTTTCAGCCGTACCCGAATAAGGCGTAACTGAAAAACCTTTTTTATCGGAAAGTATATTTCCTGATATGAGAGTTATAAGGGAATAGAAATGAGTACCCTCAAGCCTCCTATCGGTGAATCGAGCAGCTCAATTTTGCCCCCGTGTGAAACAATAACATCTTTAGCAATCGACAAGCCCAGACCAACGCCCCCGGTTTCCTTGTTGCGAGATCCTTCAATCCGGTAAAAGGCTTTAAAGACTTCTTCCCGCTTATCGGCCGGAATTCCCGGACCATCGTCGTCAATCATAACTTCCAGCTTGTTGTTGTTGCTTTCGAGCGATACGGCTACCGTACTGCCGTAATTGAAAGCATTGCCGATAACATTGGTCAAGGCCCGTTTCAACGACTGTTCCCGGCCCTGAATAGCACTCACCTGATCGTTGGTACTGTAACGGATCAAAGCCTGGCTGTTACGGAACTTGTTCAAAATGCTCAAAATCATTTCGTTCATATCAACAAAGGTTGACGGCTCTCCGCCTTCTCCGCTGACAAACGACAGATAACCCTCCAGCATTTTTTCCATTTCGTTCACATCCTGCAGAAACTCCTGCTTGTCCAAAGCGCTTTCCTCGCCGGTTTGATCCGGCAGCATCGCCAACTGAAGCTTCATACGCGTCAACGGCGTCCGCAAATCATGAGAAACACCGGCCAGCATCTGGGTCCGTTCACTGATCTGGCGCTGGATTCTTTCCTTCATTTTGATAAAGGCAATTCCGGCGCGCCGCACTTCGGACGAACCGTAAGGTTTAAACTTTTTATTATCCACGCCTTTGCCGAATTCCTCCGCCGCACCAGCCAAATCTGCAATCGAACGCACCTGAATTCGCAAAAACAACACCGCCACCAAAAACAGCAGCATCGACGTTCCGATCATCCAGGCAACAAAACCGAAAATCGAAGTGCTGAAAATATTTTTCGACGACGTCGCAAATTGATATAATCCGTCTTCAGTATCGATAAAAACAACCAGATCCGGATTGCTCTTGCCCATATAAATACTGGTAATCGCAGTCGGGAACTCTGTTTTGAGCGCATCTTCCAAAAAACCGGTTACCAGTTTGTTGCGATTTCGTACTTTGCGGATAACTTCATGTTTCTCCTGATTGGGATAATACTGAAAGTCGATATCAAAGATTTTCTTGGTCAGCGCCTGAATTTCCGGAATATTGTCCGGAGACTCTTCCGCCAACTGCATGGCAAAAGCCATATTTGAAGTCAAATTGGTAGACAGCCGTTTGCCGACCCGTCCCCATGTGCCGTCAAAAAAGGCAACGATTGAAACCACCTGAACCACAATCAACGGAATGAAGATCAGCAGCATCGTCCGGAAAAACAGCGTTCGCGGCAGCATCCTGATTTTCAGGTAGCGCAACGTGTCCTCCACTTTTTTCGGAAATGTCAAATGCATTTTCCAGCTCCTTGTTAGTTATCAAAAAAAAATTATTCAGTCAGCAGCATATAACCTTTGCCGCGCACCGTCTGCAAATAACGGGGATTCTTTGAGTCCTTCTCTATTTTTTTGCGTAAACGTGTTACCTGCACATCAATTGACCGCGGCCCCTGTCCGGCCCCTAGCAATTCCGCCAGCCGGTCACGACTGAAAACCTGCCCCGGTTTTTGTCCCAGCAGCGACAGCATCGCCTGTTCAACCGGCGTGATATGAATAACTTCTCCTTGTTTGCCGGTCAGTTCTTTGGCATCCAAATCATAGCGGCATAAACCCAGATTGAGCCTGGTTTCTTGTTTTTCGCTCTCCTGAGGAGAACGACGCAAAATGTTCCTGATTCGCAGAACCAGTTCTTTGGGTTCAAAGGGTTTTGCCAAATAATCATCGGCGCCGCTTTCCAAACCGGCAATCCGGTCACCTGTTTCGCCCATCGCCGTCAGCAAGATGACCGGCACCGCATTTTCGCGCCGCAGACGCGACAAAAATTCCAAACCGCTTTCTTCAGGCATCATAATATCGACAATCAGCAAATCAAACTGATATTGTTGCAGCATCAACCGTGCTTCCGCGGCCCCTTTTGCCGAAGACACCAAAAAATCGTTTTCACGCAGAAACCGCTGCAGCAAAACGCGCAGGCGCGTGTCGTCGTCAACCACCAGAAGATGAGGCTTGCGCATTTCCATTGGCTGTTTCCGCCCGCGGTTAAGCTTCGGTTGCCCCGGACGCTGTTTCGGAGGCCGCGCTCTCGGCAGCCGGCGCCTTGGTCGTTTTCTTTACTGCCGTCCGTTTGGGAGCATTGCGCCCGGTTTTGCTTTTATTTTTTCTCTTTGCTGCGGCTTTTGCCGGAACAGTCTCGGAACCGGTATTTTCTGCCGCTGTGTTTTTCACTGCCGATTTATTGCGAAGCGTTTTTTTCACCACCGCTTTTTCAACGCTTTTGCGAACCTTGACTGCAATCTTTTTAACTTCCTGCTCCACCTGCTTGACCGGATTCTTGCGATTGTTCTCAACCGTATAAATATAATCCAGACATTTGTCAAAATACTGGTACCCGGTAATGAAGGTCAAAATTCCGGCAACCCACAGCAGCCATTCGCCGATAACGTTCACCTGGCTTCCGATTAACGACAGCTGTTGCAGCAAAATCATCGCAATTGCCGTCATCTGAAAACCAGTTTTCCATTTAGCCAGCTTGGTCACCGGCATCCCTACATGAAATTCGGCCAGAAACTCTCTCAGGCCGGAAACCAGAACTTCGCGACACATAATGATGATCACCGGAATATAAGTCAGCGGCGTCACCAACTGGTTGGCCACAATAATCACCAGAGCCGAAACCACCAGCAACTTGTCGGCGATCGGATCCAGCAAGCGGCCGAAAACGGAATTCTGATTACGGGAACGTGCGAAATAACCGTCCAAATAGTCGGTTATCGACGCCATGATAAACAAAACGCCGGCCAAAATCGACCATACAACCGAATGAATATAGATAGAAAGAAAAATCACCGGAATAACCACAATCCGGGAAATTGTCAGAATATTTGGAAGATTATAAAACACGATGACACCTGCTTAAAAATAGGGTTGAATTTATTTTTTTTAATATATTGCATAAAATCTATTTATGAAAGTACTTAAATACTTTTTCCGCCGTTTTTTTGCTGATTCCCGGAACATCTTCAATATCTTTCAGTCCGGCCTGAGCGACCGCCTCCGCCGATCCGAAATAATTGAGCAGCGCTTTTTTGCGCCTGCCACCGATTCCCTCAATTTCATCCAGCTTGGAGCGGACGATTGATTTTCCGCGTTTTTTACGGTGGGTACCAATGGCAAAACGATGTGCTTCGTCACGAATGTTCTGCATATAAAACGCCAGCGGCGAAGCAAACGGCAGTGCAAAGCTTTCCCTACCAACCTGATGATAAAACTCTTTGCCTGCATTGCGTTCCGGCCCTTTGGAAATGGCAATTATTGCAATTCCGGACAAATCAAAACCTTTCAAACTTTCGTGCACGGCATGAAGCTGCCCCAATCCGCCGTCCAACAAAATGACATCGGGGCGGTTTTCCGGTGTCATCTTGGCAAAACGGCGTCCCAGCACTTCGCGCATCATCGCAAAATCGTCGTTGGTAATCTGCGGATCTTTAATATTAAAAGTTCGGTAGGCTTTCTTGTCAAAGCCTTGCGGAGTCGCCACAATCATTGCCCCGACTGCGTAACTGCCCTGAATATGCGAGTTGTCATAAACTTCGATCCGTTCCGGCATTTTCGGCAAATTGAAAACCCGTTGCATTTCGATAAGATTGTTGCGAACCGAATTTTCAAGCGCCATTTTGCGTTCCAGCGATTCCTTGGCATTATTTTTGACGTTGGCGGCAATTTTTGCTTTGTCTCCGCGTTGATACCAGTTTATTTTAGTACCGATCGCTTCGTTCAAAAATTCCCGGGCCTCAATATCATCGGCAATCACAATTTCTGCCGGCGGAACGTGAGAAGCATAGAAGCTGCTCAAAAAGGCTTCCATAATTTCGCCCTCGCCCGCTTCTTCCGCCTGTTGCGGAAAAAACGGCAAATTGCCGCAATTTTGCCCTGCCCGAATAAAAAAGACTTGAATGCATACTTGTCCGTTGGCACGATACAAGGCAATAAAATCTGCCGATTTTACCGCCGCATACTCAACATTACTGCCTTGCTGCACACTGGTCAAAGCGCGGATACGATCACGATAAACCATTGCCGTCTCAAAATCTTGGCGTGCGCTTGCTTCTTCCATCTTGACAGTCATTTCATCACGCAAACGGTTGCTTTTGTTCTCGATAAACGCCACTGCCTCATCAACCAGCCGCCAATAATCTTCTTTGGATATTTTGCCGACACAAGGTGCAGAACAACGCTTGATCTGATACATCAGACAGGGACGGTCACGGTGGCAAAACACGCTGTCCGAACACGAACGCAGCAAAAATGCTCTTTGCAGCAGATCGAGCACATTATTGACCGCACGAGCATCGGCAAACGGCCCGAAATATTTATATCCCTCCTTTTTGACGCCGCGATATTTGCGCAATACCGGATATTCAGCGTTGACATCCAGCGACAGATACGGAAATCCCTTGTCGTCTTTGAGCAAAATGTTGTAATGCGGCTCAAGTTTTTTAATCAACTCGCTTTCCAACAGCAACGCCCGAACTTCAGTTTCCACCACGATAAATTCCATCCGTTCGATTTCGGAAACCATACGTTGCAAGCGCACCGGCAGCTTGTCGATATGCGAATAGGCGACAATCCGTTTTTTGATATTTTTGGCTTTGCCGACATACAACACCCGGCCGCCTTCGCCGAGCATCCGGTAAACACCCGGCTTTTCGGGAGCGATCCGGATGTTTTGTTTCAAAATTTCCAGTCCGCGTCTGATATCAATCAACTTGGCACCGCTTTCTTAAAAAATTAATGTTTCAAAAAAGACAAAGCTCAAAATTCCCGAGAACCCGAGTTGGAACAAGTTGCCGACCATAGCGCCGCCCATGGCACCATAATCGAGCTCCCGGCCTCTTCCTTTATATATTTGGTTAAAAAACAAAGTATAAAGGCCCGACACGGCAAGCGCCATCAAATAAAAGTTCAAATCGCCGAACAACGGAAAGGCTTCTTCCCAGTCGAGAAAAGACGAAAGCAGAAAACCGATGATCACTCCCGACAAAACCATAGGCCGAAAGATTATTCCGCTGGTAAATAAAGCCTTCAATCCGTTCAGCAATTATTCTCTCCCTATTGAAAACGTTTGATTTCGTTAATTATCGAATCACTCAGTTCCTTAACCAGCGCCTCATCGCTGCCCGAGACCCAAACCCGGATCAAAGGTTCGGTTCCCGAAGGATGAAGCACCACTCTTCCCTTGCCGGCAATTTTTTCTTCGGCTGCTTTAACCGCCGTTTTAACCTGCTCGTCCTCAACCGCCTGGCGCACCACTTCGCGGCTGGCGACCCGCGGACTGACAAAAACAAACGGATCAAAGGCAAAACGCGGAAAAATTTCACTCATTTTTTTGCCGCTTTTTAACAATCCGATACAAACCAAAAGCGCCACCACCAACGCATCGCCGGTTTTGCTGTAGTCGGCAACCACCACATGGCCGGATTCTTCGCCGCCGACACTGCAACCAACTTCCTGCATTTTGGCAATCACGGCCCTTTCGCCTACTTTGGTACTGTAATATTCCATTCCCATCGCGCGAACATACCGTTCCAGAGCCGTATTTGACAACACTGTCGACACCACCGCATTGCCGGTGTATTTTCCGTCGGCTTTCAAGGTTTCGGCAACAAAGGCAATTAACTGTTCGCTGGCCACTTTTTCGCCTTTTTCGTTACAGACAATAATGCGGTCACCGTCACCGTCAACGGCTATCCCCAACTGAGCGTGAGCTTCGCGCACCGTCTCAAACATCTTTTCCGGATGTTGCGAACCGCACTCGCGGTTAATGTTATAACCGTCGGGCTGCGTGCCGATCGCAATGACACCGGCGCCCAAATCCTTAAACACCTGCGGCATAATCTCGGAGAAAACACCGTTGGCACAGTCAAGCACCACCCGCAATCCTTTCAGCGGATGAGGAGTGTCGATAAAACTTTTGGCCTTTTCCAAATACAGGACCACCGCTTCTTTGTTTTCGCTCACGGTGCCGATTTTGCTGCTGTCGAGCGCAAAATTATCTTCGGCAATCATTTCCTCAAGACGGGACGTGACCTGATCGGAAAACTTGTCGCCGGCAGCGGTAATCAGCTTAATTCCGTTATCCTGATACGGATTGTGAGAAGCCGTAATCATTACCGACATATCGACACCAAGATCCGGTGTCACCGACGTTACGGCCGGCGTTGGCAAAACGCCGAGTTTTACAACGTCAACCCCGGCAGCAGTTAATCCGGCAGTCAGAGCGGCTTCCAGCATTTCGCCCGAAACCCGGGTATCACGGCCGACCGCCGCGCACCGTTTGTTTTTACAAACTTCGAGCCCGCAGGCCATTCCGAGTTTAACGGCAAATTCAGCCGTCATCGGATAAACATTGGCCACCCCGCGCACCCCGTCGGTACCAAACAATTTTTTTACCATAGTCACAACTCCTGTTACGTTTTTTTATCAATATATAAACATTCGCCGCAAATAGCAAATTCATTTTACCAGAATCAGGAGCTTTCCCCAATAAAACCCCCCGTTCAAACAAACGGGGGTGTTTCGTAAAATAACACTTTTATAACTCAGGAACAGAAGCCTGGGTTTGTTTGGAAGCATCAACCGGCGATTCTCCCGCCTTGTTGATTTTTTCGCCGTTGATAACCTGCTTGATTTCTTCGCCGGTCAGTGTTTCGTACTCAATCAAAGCTTCGGACAGCCGTTCCCATTCATCTTTTTTATCTTTAAGAATTTTAAGAGCGCCTTCATGAGCTTCACAAACCAGTCGTTTGATCTCGCTGTCAACCACACGGGCGGTTTCTTCGCTCATGTTTTTGTTTTGGGTTACCGACTTGCCGAGAAAAACCTCTTCCGAATTTTCGGCATACAGCACCGGTCCCAGCAACTCGCTCATTCCCCATTCGGTAACCATCGCCCGCGCCAGCTTGGTCGCCGCCGCAATATCCGAAGATGCCCCACTGGTTACTTTTTCGGAACCGAATTTCAGTTCCTCGGCGGCACGACCGCCCATGCAAATAATCAAACGTGACAGCATTTTGGCCCGAGAATAAGAATACTGATCTTTTTCCGGCAGTTGCTGAACCATGCCGAGCGCTCGTCCCCGCGGGATAATCGTCGCTTTGTGAATCGGATCGGTCTCGCTGACATTCAACGAACAAATCGCATGCCCGGCTTCGTGATAAGCCGTCAGTTTCTTTTCCTGCTCGTCCATCGCCATCGACTTGCGCTCATTTCCCATCAGCACTTTATCTTTGGCGTCGTCAAAATCTTTGGAAGTGACCTTGCGCTTGTTGCGGCGGGCTGCCATCAGAGCCGCTTCGTTCACCAGATTAGCCAGATCGGCTCCCGAAAATCCGGGCGTTCCGCGCGCAACCACTGCCAGATTGACGTCTTTGGCCAACGGAACTTTACGAACATGGACCTTCAAAATTTCTTCGCGTCCTTTAACATCCGGATTCGGCACCACCACCTGACGGTCAAATCGCCCCGGGCGCAAAAGCGCCGGATCCAAAACATCGGGCCGGTTGGTTGCCGCAATCAGAATAACGTTTTCGTTCTCATCAAAACCATCCATTTCGACCAACAGCTGGTTGAGGGTCTGCTCCCGCTCGTCGTTGCCGCCGCCCAGACCGGCACCGCGGTGACGACCGACGGCATCAATCTCGTCGATAAACAGCAGACAGGGTGAGTTTTTCTTTGCCTGTGCAAACATATCGCGAACCCGGGAAGCACCGACACCAACAAACATCTCCACAAAATCGGAACCGGAAATCGAAAAGAACGGAACATCGGCTTCGCCGGCAACCGCTTTTGCCAACAAAGTTTTACCGGTTCCCGGAGGTCCGACCAGCAAAACCCCCTTCGGGATTTTGCCGCCCAACCGCTGAAACTTGGCCGGATCTTTCAAAAAGTCGATCACTTCTTCCAACTCCTGTTTGGATTCGTCGCAACCGGCAACATCGGCAAAAGTTACTTTTTTGGCGTTTTCCAACAACCGGGCGCGCGACTTGCCGAAGCTCATCGCCTTGCTGTTGCCCGCATTAGCCTGACGCATAAAGAAAATCCATACCCCGATCAACAAAATCATCGGAAACCATGAAATAAGAATTCCCCAAAAAGTGTTGGCAGAAGTATCTTCCGGCTTGGCATTGACAACCACACCGTTTTTGCGCAAGGTTTCGATCATTGTCGGATCATACGGCGTATAAGTATAAAACTTGCCACCCTCGGTATAGGTTCCGTAAACGTCCGGCCCCGAAACCGTCACTTCTGCAACCTTGTGGTTTTCCACCTGGTTCATAAATTCGGAAAACGGCAGCTGCCCGCTGGCACCCGTCATCGGCGAACCTTTGCCGAACATATTGGCAATTGCGGTCAACAAAATAATTGCCGCCAGCCAAAAAATTAAACTCTTACCTATTTTCATTCCAGTTCCTTATCAATAATCAATCTGGTCTATATATAGTTTTTTTATCGGCAAAACACAATAGACTTCCGTTATTCATTTTTGTCGGGTCGTCAACAGACACTTCAACGCATGAGGAATCACCATCTTTTCATATGCGGGAAAACGCTGTACAAAGTCTTTCCATGGCAGGCTGTCCGGTGTTTTTTTCTCTTTGCTTTCACCGACGATCCACAACCGTTTCTGAAACGGAACCAACACACAACCGCCCAGGGTACAACCGCGAAAATGCGGATCGGCCATCGTTTTAAGCAGACGTTCCAATTCTTCATATTCGGGAGGATAATTACCACCGCCGATTTGCCGCAGCAACCGCGCCAACACCCGCCTTTTCAATTCCGGATGCAAAGCGTTGAGCGCTGTAGGGGAAATACTGGCGGCTATTTGTTCAAAATAGCGCACATAACGATTCACAAACTGATCGGTTTCATTTTCAAAATACGCCCGCGCCTCACTCAGCGCTTTGGCCGTTTCGGCCAGCCGCCGTACCGAAATTCCGGTTTCTTTTTCCAGCCGCGGCAGGAATTTACGCATCCGAACCCGTAAAAAATCATCACACTCGTTAGAAACGTCTTCGGCCCACCCGATTTGATTGTTGCGCAGCAAACCCTTTAATTCCGCCGGATCAATATCCAACAGCGGCCGAATCAGATTAATTCTGCCGCGACGCGAAAAAGGTTGTATCGATGCCAGCCCGTCAACCCCGCTTCCCCGTTGCAAACGCATTAAAAAGGTCTCGGCCTGATCTGTTTGATGATGCGCCGTCAGCAAATATTCAATTTCATGGGCAACACACCATTCTTCCAACAGTCTATAGCGCCCTAAACGCGCTTTTTCTTCCAAACTGCCGCTCGTTTGGTCCGGAAACCAGTTAAGAATATGATGTTCCATCCCCCATTCCGCCGCCAGCGCCGCTACCATTTCGGCTTCGGCACCTGCTTCAGGACGCAGATGATGGTTAACCGTCAACATCACTGCGCGGCCGCCGTGTTCTTTTACATATTCACGCAGCAAGAAGGCCAGCGCCAACGAATCCGCACCGCCCGATACGGCAACGGCAACTTCACGCAATACCAGACCATAATCGGCAGCGATCCGTTCCATTCCGGCGGCAAACTTCTTAGTCAGACTTTCCATCGTTTACAGCCTGTTTTTCATTATTTGCAGCCCAGTTTCTTGGCTCCTTCGGCCGCCTTGTTTTTTAGTGTCTTGTCAGCTTTCGGAAATTCGGTCGGCAAACTGACAAACGCGGCACAGGCTTCGTCTTTTTTGTTGAGAGACTGCATCGACATGCCCAACTTCAACAAACTGTCGGCTCTTTTGGGACTTTCCTTGTAATTTTGATATCCCTTGGCAAAAGAAACGGCCGCACGGTCAAATTCTTTGCGGGCATAGTAAGTTTCTCCCAACCAATATTGAGCATTTCCGGCTAACTTATCCTTAGGATGCTTGGAAAGAATCTTATTGAAATTTTCCTCAGCAGCGGCGTAATCGGTTGCTTTCAAGGCTTCTAACCCTTTTTGATAGATTTCTGCAGGGGTTGGCATTTTGATCGGTTCCAGATTATCGCCGCGGCTGATTGCGCCGCCGACAATCGCCGACGGAGCATTTTGTGCGACCGGTGCCGCAAATTTGGGTGAATTGTCAACGACGGCGGCCGTCCCCGAGCCGGTAATTTTTTTTCCTTCCAACAGTTTCATCCGCACATCAATGTCTTTATTGACCAAGTCCAGCTTTTCGTTCAACTGCTTAATTTTATATTCCAACTCATCCATCCTTCCCGACGCCGAACGGATAACTTCGTCCAAACGGCCAACTCGGACTTCCAGTTCCGAATTTTCGCCGTTATAGCTTTTGCGTTGCAAAATTACCAGTTCTTCCCTCAGATCTGCCAATTCCTGCATAATCACCGTTACATCCTGGGCCGCGCACGGGACGGTCCCCGCCATCAACAAAGCCCACACCACCGTCAACATCCGGTATTGATTTTTCATTGCTGCCAACCTTTCGTTCTATTGTCGTTTTTTTCTAGATATAGGGCAAAATGACCCAAATCACAAGTCAAAAAAAGAGGTATCCCAAAGCGGACACCCCTTTTATATAGTCTGTAAGCTTACTTTTATTAAACCGGAAGATTAGTTGCCGGCTTTAACAACGGTAACGGCACGACGGTTCTGAGCCCATGCAGCTTCGTTGTTGCCGAGAACAGCCGGTCTTTCTTTACCATAAGAAATGGTAGAGATTCTGTTAGCAGCAATTCCCTGAGAAACCAGGTAATCTTTTACAGCGCTGGCGCGGCGTTCGCCCAAAGCCAAGTTGTATTCTCTGGTACCTCTTTCGTCGCAGTAGCCTTGAACAACGACGTCAACATTTTCATGTTTTTTCAGCCAGTTAACCTGAGTGTCCAGAATTTCGGTAGCATTGTCGCTTAAAGCCGAACTGTCGAAAGCAAAGAATACTCTGTCTTCGGCGTTAGCCATAAAGTTGCGTGCATCTCTGGAATCGCATTCGCTGCCGCCGAAGAAACCGCCCATTGAACCGGTCGATGAACAAGCAGACAACAAAGCAACCACGCAGAACAAACCTAAAAGTTTTTTCATTTTATTTTCTCCATATGGGTTTCATTTATTAAATAACTAATACATCAGCTAACTTAAGCAATAATAGTTTATTTTTCAATAACAAAAACACAAAAAAGCAAAAAAAATAAAACTTTTTTCCCAATGCCTGATACAACCATCGCTTTAATTATGATTTTTCGCTATAAAACTGATTTCAGGCTCTCCGCGTAACCGTTTTTTATATTTCTTCTTTGCGCAATGGCCGAGAAACATTAGCTTTCTACTTTATTTCTGGCGCCATATTATCATAATATATTATGTCAAGATCCCTGTTTTACGGCTTCACCAATCATTCAAAGTCAATTTTTCTCCTGTTGCAGCCGTTTTTTAAAAGCAACAGGCGTCTGACAATGTCAGACGCCCGTTAAAACTACAGATAAGCCTTTCTCAACCGGCAGCAATAATCGGCATCGAAAAATCCCCATTGATTATATTGACAGGCACCGCAACTATAGGTGACAGGATACCTTGTCGCACAACCGCTCCATATTTCCGTCAATCGGACGATGGATTCACGCACTGCTGCCAGCAACGCCGGATCGGTTTTCCGCAGAACCGGCGCCACCGCCGACAAAAATTGCGGCAAACAGGCGTTGGTAAGCCCAAATCTGTCCGCTTCGGTCACCGTTTTTATAACCGAGGCCAGGATTTCGTTTTTGCCTGTAGCATAATAAGCCAGCATTTCCGGCTGATACAAAGCGGCTATTCCGTCTTCCACCGCACTCAAACGGTATCTCATGCAGTCAGCAACCAAATGCAGCAGCCGCTCTTCCGATCCTGCAAAAGATTTGATACGCGGAATAAAGACACGCCAAAAGTCCGAAAGCGTGGCCCCATACGGAAAAATATCCCGGGTTATCCCAACCACATGACAGTTAAGTACTTCGTAAACTTCGGCATAATTGGCCGGCATTGTTTCCAGCAGCCTTTTCTGAACAATCCGTTGCATTTCATCGACGAGAGTGTTCCATTCTTCCTCCTGTTCCCGATGTCGGAACCAAGCTGTTTCGGAAGAAGTGTTCAACCAGAGAAAAAAACTTTTTAATTTTTCATTCATAATAATAGATTTAAATTAATAAAAAAATTTTTTACTTGTCCTAAACAAACGGCCATTTTTACCGGCCCTTTGTGAAAAGGGATCACAACAATCAGCATCTTCGATTCGGAAGATCGTTTTGCAAAGACAAAAAGAGCAGGCATATACCTGCTCTTTTTGGTGTCAGCGTTTGTTGCTACGGCTACGGTTCCATAACCATTCCGCGCCACTGTCTTGCCAACGGCTCGGGAAGTTCACACCCGTGCTGGCACAGATCGCTCATCAGAGCCATGAACTCTCGGCGCGTTCCGTAAGAACATTCGGGATAGGCGATCAGAAAAGCGATCACGGCGTCCCGCGTGAACGGAAGTCGGGAGAGTTTCTCGACACTGTCCGGGAACGCGGTGGTCAGAGCCTTGGCGATAGCTTCTTCTTCCTGAGACATCTTCTTGACCGGCACTTTCATACCTTCACAGATTTGCTTCAGCTCTTCCGGAACCTCAAACTGGTTTTTCTCGAGGTCTTTCAGCAGCATCGCCAGTTTTTCACCATGGCCTTCCAGCACTTCGGGGAACTTGATCAGCATGTCGATAAACTGCTGAGGATTGAACCCCGGATGAGAATCGGCTTCGAAGTAAGAACTCGGAAAATTGGCCGCGAATTGCTTCAGCAAAACTTTTTTCTGAGTGTTCACCGCTGCTTCTACAACCGAATTCTTACCGGCAGCAGCCAGAATTTCACATGCAGCGCCATACAACGCTTCGAAGTTTTGAAATTTCATCATAACAAATGATTTTTATGTTTAACAATTGAGAAAATAATTCGAATTCGTTTTTAATGTAACAATTTTAGACAAAACTGTCAACAGAAAATGTTGTAAATTTAAAGCGCCGTCGGCTGACGGCGCTTTAAATATCTCAAATGATGGGAGCAGTCGCTTATTTAAACCACATATACTTTTCCGTATTCCCTGCCAGCAGCTCGGGATATTCATCCATCAGCTGCACAAACAGTTCACGGTCGGCGGCTTCCATCCGACGCGCATCTTCCTCTGAGGGAGGAAAAGAGGCATCAAACATTTCCTTAAGCACTTTTCGCTGGTTGCGGGCGCTTTCTTCGATTCCTTTTCGCATGGCGATCCAGGCGCCAAGAGAACCTTCCACATCGTACACAATCGTCGCCCACCCTTCCGATAACAGAATTTCAGGTCTGAAGGTGCTGGCATAAAGCTGCTTAAAACAATTCAAATTCATAGTAGTAAATTTAATAATTAATAACTGTTTATGATATATATATTTTTTTGTCTTTTTAGTCAAGTTATTTTATCGGCCGTTACCATCCTCTTTCTCACAAACAAAAATACCGGCCGTTTTCACGACCGGTATTTTGCAACATTTTTAACAGAAACGCCGCCGGGAAACTGCCGTTTTTTGAGAGCTTCCCGCTACGATAACTGCTACTTAGCAAGCTTTCTTGCAGCAGCAAGAACCTTTGCTTTCTTCTTTCTTGTCGTTCTTATGACGAACGGCAGCCTGAGCGGCAGCCAGACGCGCAACCGGTACACGGTACGGCGAGCAGGAAACATAGTTCATGCCACAGGTCTGGAAGAAATCGATCGACATCGGATCGCCGCCGTGTTCGCCGCAAACGCCCAACCAAATGCTCGGGTTGGCACAACGGGCTTTTTCACAAGCGAGTTTAACCAAACAACCAACGCCTTCAACATCAATTGAGGCAAACGGATCGGCAACATAAACGCCGCGGGCACGATATTCGTCCAAAATCGCACCGGTATCGTCACGGCTCATACCCAAAGTGGTCTGAGTCAGATCGTTGGTACCAAAACCAAAGAATTCGGCCGATTTTGCCAACTCGTCAGCTTTGAGGGCCGCACGCGGCAATTCAATCATCGAACCGACTTCGTATTTGATCTTTTTGCCTTTTTCAGCAAAGATCTTTTCGGCCGTGGTATCAATAATGTCCTTAACGATATCCAGTTCTTTCTTCGAACCGGTCAAAGGAACTTCGATTTCCGGCAGAACGTTAACGCCTTCGGCTTCACATTCCATGGCCGCTTCCAAAATGGCACGAGTCTGCATTTCGCAAATTTCCGGATAGGTAATCGGCAGACGGCAACCGCGGTGACCCAGCATCGGGTTGGCTTCGTGCAGAGCATTGGCACGCTGTTTAACTTTTTCCAGGCTCATACCGATTTTGTCGGCTAATTCCTGCATTTCGGCATCGGTATGCGGCAGGAACTCGTGCAACGGCGGATCCAACAGGCGGATAACAACCGGCAGACCGTCCATGATTTTGAACAGATCTTTGAAGTCCTGTTTCTGATACGGCAGCAGGCGGGATAAAGCGGCACGGCGGCCTTCTTCGTTTTCGGCCAAGATCATTGCGCGCATATCCGGAATACGGTCAGTGTCAAAGAACATATGTTCGGTACGGGCCAAACCGATACCCTGAGCACCGAAATCACGAGCTGTCTGAGCATCTTTCGGCGTTTCGGCGTTGGCACGAACTTCCAAAGTGCGGATTTCGTCAACCCAACCCATCAGTTTGCCGAAGTTACCGCTGTTGGTGTCAGCCTTAACCGTCGGAACCTGTCCTTCGATGATCTGGCCTTTGGCACCATCCAACGATACCCAGTCGCCTTCTTTGACAACAACGCCTTTGTCGGTGGTCATTGTCTTTTTGGCATAATCGATATGGATTTCATGAGAACCGGAAACACAGGGAGTACCCATACCGCGGGCAACCACTGCCGCGTGCGAAGTCATACCGCCGCGAGCCGTAATAACACCCTGAGCTGCATGCATACCGCCGATATCTTCCGGCGAAGTTTCGTTACGGATCAAAATAACTTTTTCACCTTTGGCAGCCCATGCTTCAGCGTCTTCGGCATTGAAAACGGCACGGCCGACCGCAGCACCCGGCGAAGCCGGCAAACCGGTGGCAATAACGTTTTTCTTGGCTTTCGGATCCAACATCGGGTGTAACAGCTGATCAAGCTGGTCGGCACCGACGCGCATAATTGCTTCTTCTTTGTTGATCAGGCCTTCTTCAACCATTTCAACCGCCATACGAACAGCAGCGGCAGCCGTACGTTTGCCGTTACGGCACTGCAGCATCCACAATTTACCGTGTTCAATGGTAAATTCCATATCCTGCATGTCTTTGTAATGTTTTTCAAGATTGTTGCGAACATCAACCAGTTCCTGATACAAATGCGGCCATTTTTCTTCCAGCGAAGTGCCGTCGCCTTTAGAAGCCATCGGTTGCGGGGTACGGATACCGGCCACAACGTCTTCGCCCTGGGCATTAACCAGATATTCGCCGTAGTAAACATTTTCACCTGTAGCCGGGTCACGCGAGAAGCAAACGCCGGTTGCACAGTCATCGCCGGCATTGCCGAACACCATGGTCTGTACGTTAACGGCTGTACCCCAGTCACCCGGAATATTGTTCAGCTTACGGTAAGTAATGGCGCGGGCGGCCATCCAGGAACCGAATACGGCGCCGATACCGGCCCACAGCTGATCCCACGGATCCTGCGGAACCACTTTACCGGTTTTTGCACCGATTTCTTTATATTCTTTAACCAGTTCTTTGAGATCTTCGGCCGTCAGATCAGTGTCGGCTTTGTATCCCTTCGATTTTTTCATATTTTCCAAAGCTTCTTCATACAATTCGATGTCGGCGCCGAGAACAACGTCGGAGAACATCTGAAGAAAACGGCGGTAGGAGTCATAAGCAAATCTTTCCGAACCGCTGGCTTTGGCCAGAGCTTTAACCGTTTCGTCATTCAAACCGAGGTTCAAAACGGTATCCATCATGCCCGGCATGGAAACGCGCGCACCGGAACGAACCGAGAACAACAGCGGATTTTCGGCATCGGCAAATTTTTTGCCCATGATTTTTTCAACGCCGGCAACCGCAGCCTTAACCTGTTCTTTAAGGTCGGCCGGATAGGTCTTGTTGTTGTCATAGTAGTAGGTGCAGACTTCAGTCGTTACTGTAAATCCGGGAGGAACCGGCAAGCCAACCTTGTTCATTTCTGCCAGGTTGGCACCTTTACCGCCCAGGAGGTTTTTCATGGAAGCATCGCCTTCGGCTTGACCGTTTCCAAATGTGTATACCCATTTACTCATGGTTATTTTAGCTCCTATAGCTATAAGGTTAAAACAAAAATCACACTTTTATAGCAATTTACGCAAAATATGATTTTAAAACAAATTCAGTTCAAGAAGTTATAACACTTCCGGCGATTCTTCAAGCAAAATCTTTTGAAGACCTCCGTTTATCAACAGCCGGCCGGTTCGCCTCTCCACGCCACGGCTTGACATCGTAACCGCCGTATGTTAGCCTTTGGCAGATTTTGGAGATATCCTCAAATGCTAAAAATCGTTTATCAGGGTATTGCCGGTGCCTATTCGCATATTGCGGCGCAAAACATTTACCCCGGACAAACCTATCTGCCGTGCGAAACTTTCGAACAGGCGATGGACATGGTGCAGAAAAATCTCGCCGACATGGCTGTGATTCCGGTCGAAAATTCCAACGCCGGACGGGTTGCCGACGTTCATTTTCTGCTGCCCGAAACCGGACTGTTTATCAATGGCGAATATTTTCTGCGGGTCGAACACCAGCTGCTCGGACTGCCCGGTTCCCGTTTGGAAGAAATCGTTTCCGCTTCTTCGCATCCGCAGGCGCTCGCCCAGTGTTCCGCTTTTCTCAAACAACACAAAATTAGAGCCGTCGCCCGCATCGACACCGCCAAGTCGTGCCAGGATATCATCAACTTTCAGGATAAAAGCAAAGCAGCAATTGCTTCCAAGCTGGCAGCCGAAATTTACGGGCTGGAAATATTAAAATCCAACATCGAAAACGATTGCCGCAACACCACCCGCTTTTTGCTGATGAGCAGTAACGATCAGACGCCCCCGGACGACGGCAACCGTTTCATCACTTCGTGCATTTTCCGCGTGAAGTCGATTCCGGCGGCTTTGTACAAGGCCTTGGGCGGATTCGCCACCAACGGCATCAACCTTACCAAACTCGAAAGTTATCAGGTCGACGGCAGATTCGTTTCCGCCCGTTTTTATATGGAAATAGAATCCCACCCGGACCGCCCGTCTTTTCAAAACGCTTTTGACGAACTGCGCTTTTTTGCCGATGAGTTGCATATTCTCGGCACTTATGCCGCCAGTCCTTTCAGGGAGAAATAACGACATGACTGAACAATTGATTATTTTTGATACCGAATATGCTTCCTGGCAAGGGTTTCTCTCCGCCCCCGAAGCAGAAAAGAAAAAGGCGGAAATCGTCCAAATTGCCGCGATTAAAGTAAATTTGCCCGACTTAAGCGTGGCGGATAAACTCAATCTTTATATCAAACCGCACTTCACTCCGCGCTTAACCGAATATTTTATCAATCTTACCGGTATCACCGACGCACTGCTTGAACAAGAAGGCCTTCCTTTTCTCGAAGCCTACCGGCGTTTTAAACAATTTGCAGGCAGCCTGCCCTGCTACTCGCACGGATGGTCGCTGGCTTCGGGACCGACCGCCGACGGCATCGTCATCGGCTACAATCTCGAAATGTTCGGCATTACCGACGATTCTCCGCTCGACTATCGCAATATCGCCAACTGGTTTAAACAAGCCTATGCGGAAAAAAACATTCCGATCAAATGCCAGGCTTCGGGACAAATTGCCAAGCTGCTTGGCCTGGAGGCACAACTTAAAGAGTTGGGGCTGGACGAACACAACGCTTTTTATGACGTTCATTCCATCTTGGCCGGACTGCGTTTTCTCGGTTTTAACCGGCTTTTTTAATTTTGTTGCCCATTCCCAAACATTAACCGGCCGTCTTTCAAGACGGCCGGTTAATGTTTTTCTGACAGAGTAAAACTTACAAAGAATCTATCAGATCAATCGATTGATCAATCAGCTTCCGACGGGTCGGTTCATCCAAATGAGCCTTCAGCGCTTTTTCC
Organism: uncultured Azospirillum sp.; assembly: GCA_900539605.1. Taxonomy (GTDB): domain Bacteria; phylum Pseudomonadota; class Alphaproteobacteria; order RF32; family CAG-239; genus JAFUYI01. Next base: position 56,705 of record UQCS01000004.1, read on the forward strand.
AACAACCCGATGCTCCGGCGGCTGACAATTTCCGCCAGCTCGCTTTCGGCTCTGACCCGTTCGCCCTCAATTCGCTGTTTGGCCGTTTTTTCCTGCGCGTCCAGCCTTTGTTCCAACTCAGCGGTCAAATTCTTTTTCAACGCGCTGATCTCTCGCTTTGACTTTTTCACCACCGCAGCGGTTTCATCATCGATTCCTTCAAGTTTTTCCTCATAAGCCGCCAACAGCTTCCGCGCCTCGGTTTTAAGATTCTCGGCATCAGTGATGCGTCCGGTCTCTTTGGCAATATGTTGTCCCAAAAAGCCGAACAAAGCTTTTTTCAGCGGGACAAACAACCCGACAACCACCATTACAAAAGCCATTCCGACCCAGAATTCGGGCGACAGGTAAAAAACTTCATGTTCGCTGCCCAGTTCCTGAGTGGTGCTTTTTAAAATCGTTTCCACATTATCCGCCGCGCCGATAACGGCTTCCTGAGTTGCATCCAGCAGTTCTTTTCCGGCCGTGTTGACTGACTGTTCATCCATCGTTTCGTTCCTGTTCGGCTATTTGGGCAATATCGACAACCGAGACATTTTCCAGCCCCAGCTTGGCAGCAATTCCGGCAGCCAGCGCAACCGAGATTTTTTCAATCTGTTCCATCGTCTGATGCCGGTTTTCGGCAATCAGCCGTTCGTTTTCCCGCAACATTTCCTGCAAACGCCGTGATGTTTCGGCATCGCGTTCGGCAATTGTCCGATGCAGTTCTTCGCTGGCCTTATGCAATTCCTCCGCCGCTTCATCATTGACTTTTTTCAATGCCTGCCGATATTTTTCCAACGCTGTTTCCGCCGCCTGCTTAAACTCGCCGGCCGCATTCAGATAATCATCAATCTTACGTTGGCGTTGATTTAAAATATCGGTAATTTTCGGCACGATCATTTTGGCCATAATCAGCCACATCAGCCCAAAGCTGACAACCAGCCAAAAGCTCTGCGAACTGAATGTTGAAAAATCAAGCTGTGGCATCGACGCCGTTCTCCTTTAAATAAATTGCCGCATCCGACAACGGGAAAAGCCGCCGGCTTCCCCCGCTTCGCAAACCTGCAGCCCTATTTTATTCCCCGCCGGTCAGCATGACCAGAGCAATAACCAGCGCATACAACGCAATTGCTTCAATAGCGGCAAAACCGGCCCAACCGTAGATATCAACGTCTTTCTTAACTTGCGGGTTACGTCCGACCGTGGTAATGATGGTGGTCCACAGTTTGGTAACGCCCCAGGCTGCTACGGTCATTGACAAAGCGCAAATCGCCGCACTAATATAAGCTATAGGTTCCATTTAATTTTCCTTTCCGAATTTAATTTTAACATTTTAACCATAATAATCATTTTCGTCAGTGGTTGCGGATGGCATCCCCGAGATAAATGCAACTCAGCACCGTATAAATAAACGCTTGCAAAAGTGCAATAAACAACTCAAAAACAATAATGCAGGCATCAAAAAACAACGGTACAATTCCCAACACGCCCAAACTAACCACAAAACCGGCAATAATTTTGAGCATAATATGCCCAACCGTCATGTTGGCTACCAGACGGACTGTCAGGCTGAAGGGCTTGGAAAGCATCGAAATCGTTTCAATCGGCATAATCAGAGGCGCCAACGCCAGCGGAATTCCCTTGGGCATAAAAGTTCTGAGATAGCCCCATTTGCGTTTTTTGATACCGACCGCAATATTAAACAGAAGCGCCACGATCGACAAAGTCCCCACCGCCGTGGCATGCGAAGTAAAGGTAAAAGCATACGGGAACAGTCCCAACACATTGCCGAAAGCAATAAACAAAAACAACGAAAAAATAAAACTGAAATATTTCAGGCCTTCCGGTCCCAGGTTTTCCTTCATCAAATTGGCAATAAAACCGTATATGCATTCGGGAAGCGATTGGGCCAGCCCCGGCACAATGGTCCGCCGACGCAGACAAAGGCCGAACAAAAGAGCGGCCGCCAACACGGACAGCACCATAAACAACGAGGAGTTGGTAAAAGATATATCGACATCACCGACCTTAAGCGGAATAATCGGCTTAATTACAAATTGTTCCATCGGATTTGACACGTTAGCTACTCCTCATCCTCTTTTCGTTTTTCTTCCGCTTGGGCCAGCCGGTAAACGTTCAAAAAGCCCGCCGCGCCCCCCAACAATAAAAACAACGCCAAAAACAGCGGCCGTGTTCCCGCCAGCCGGTCAAGCACAAAGCCGACCGCACCGCCGACCAACACTGCAGACAGCAGCTCGACCGCAATTCTCATCCCGATCGCCGCCGCACTGGAATATTCCGAGGTTTTGGTCGATGCGGCATGATCCGCCTCCCGTTTTTTCAGACGTGAAATCTTACGTTCCAGCTCCCTGATGTCATCGGGAATTTTTTTCATCGGACAGCATATTCCTTAAATATTACTTACTTATTAAGATCCAGATATTTATTTAACACTTCCTGCAATGTTTCATAATCCGGCATCCCGGGCAAAATTTCCTCTCCTTCGGGACCGCGTACCAAAAACGACGGCGTTCCCTGAATACGCAATTTTTCGAGCGCATCCTGACGCACTGCCATAATTTCTTTGGCCGTATCGTCGTCAGCCATGCAACGATTGGCTTCCTCTCTGCTCAGACCTTCCAGTTCCGCATAACTGGCCAGCAGCTTTTCGGCTTTGAAGGACAATCCCCAGGTCAGTTGCTTTTTGAACAGCACGCTCAGAAAATCGAAATATTTATCAGCCGGCATGCAGCGGGCCAGCATCGCCGCTTTCATCGACCGGCCGTCAATCGGAAAATCGGCAAACACCAGCTTAACTTTGCCGGTGTCAATATAATCTTTCTTAAGCTGAGGCAGCATATTCAGGTGAAAATCCGCACAATGGGAACATCCGAGCGAAGAAAACTCATAAATTGTCACCGGTGCGGCCGGATTGCCGAGAACCCGCACTTCATCCATTTCAAAACGGCTCGGAATCACGCTGCCGTCCACCACCGGAACTGCGGCTTGAGCAGACCCGACCAAAACCAGGTTTCCGTCCACCCAGTCAAAACCTTTCTGAAACAGATAATAGCCGTCGGCCACAACAAACATAAACGTAATCGCCAACATTTGGCTGATTTTTTTTATTATATTTTCAAAAGTCATTGATGCTCCTGTTTATTTGCGATTCTCAATTATAATATTTTTACCCAGACGGACCAGACTTTCTTTTAACCTGTCATCTTCAACACCGCCGGTCAGTTCTTCAATATAATTTTGTTCTTCTCTGCTTACAAGTATTTTCTTAAGCGGCGGTTGATTAAATTGTTTCGCCTTCCGGAGCAACGGTATTGAGCCCTGTCTGATTTTCATTCCGGTCACGGCGCCATAACCGAAATACGCGTTCACTTTGTCAAGAATAAATTTTTCACGATGCTGAATCTCCAGCGCAAACGCACCGTTCGGCACCGCAATATGCAAAATGCCGCCGTTTCGTTCCCCCGGTTTGAAGCTGATTTTCTCCGGCACCGTACAGGCGGCCAGTTCTTCTCCGGCAATCTGATCCCAAAAAGTCAGGATATCCGCGGAGGCCAGGCCCTGTTTACCAAGTATGCGCCGCAGCAGCGGAAGGGTTTCCGATGCCAGTGTATTCAGCCCCGAGGCGCTGCGTTTGTTTTCGTGCCGAGAAGTTTCTTTTTTCATAATTGCCGTTTTACCACAAACAAGCCGTAAAAGCAAGCTGTCTCGGCATTTTTTTCCCGCAGCGTCAAAATAAAGTCCTCCCGCATAAAAAACTTGATTCTATTAAAAAATTAATGTACTCTCTCAACCAGAATTTTTATTTTTTAACGAGAGGAATCTTTAGAATGTTGAAAAAAATGCTGGCCGGTGCTTCGGCAATAGTTTTGGGGATGGTTGTAGCATCTGACGCTATGGCTGAATGCGACGGTATTTATCTGGGTATCCGCGGCGGTGTTGCCGAACCGGATATCGGTGCCAAACATACGACCGGTGACCGTCTCGATATTGATGATAACCTGTTCATGCTGAGTGGCGCAATCGGCTACCGTTATACTTACTTCCGTGCCGAATTCGAATATATCTGGCGCGATAAGAGCGAAGACTCCGAAACTCTGCGGATTCCGATGGAAGGCCGTCCGGACATCGTTTCGACCAGTACGGCGACTTTCGATTACGACTCGTACATGTTCAACGTCTATTACGACTTTTCTCCCTATACTTGGTTCACGCCCTATGTTCAGGCCGGTATCGGTGTAACCAACATGGAATACAAGTTTACTTATGATACCGGTAAAGACAGTTACAAAGAACATAACTTCACCTGGGTACTCGGCGGCGGTATTTCGGCCAAAATGACCAACCGTCTGAACCTTGATGTCGGTTACCGTTATTATGACATGGGCAAAATTGGTAAAGGTAAAGTTCACAATCAGGAAATTTACGGCGGCGCCCGCTACGTTTTCTAGGTTAATCCGCTTTCAGCAAAAAGCTCCGAAAGATTTCGGAGCTTTTTGTTTGATGGTAAAAAGTTCTCACGCGTGCAACAGCGCGCGGTTATCAACTAAAACGATTCGTCAGCCATTCCAGCATAATCCGATGATTAGCCTCATCAAAAAACAAACGGTTGTGGTCAACCCGCTCAACCAACCGAAATTGCTTGTCCGGTGACGGCGCCAACTCAAACAGCTCGCGGCCGTGATGCGGCGGAATCAGCCGGTCATGGCTTCCGTGTACAATCAGCAACGGCCCTTCGTAAGCAGCAACGAACTTATCCGACTCCAGATGCCGCGTCAGAACCCAACCGGCCAGCGGAATGTTTTTTTCCGTCACTTCACGGTACAGGGAACGGAAAGGAGCTGCCAAAACCAATCCGTCGGGAGAACGAAGCCCGGCAACCGCCGAAGCGGGTGCTGTTCCCATTGAATAGCCAAATACGACAATTCCGTTATGCCCCGGTTGCTTTTTAAGATAATCAAAAGCTGCCACCGCATCGGCATACATATTATCCTCGCTCAGTTCACCGCCGCTGTGGGCAAAACCGCGATATTCGGGCATCAACACCGAATATCCGGCCTTGCGGTATGCCTCCATTTGAGGTGCAAAAGTTGCAATTTGCCCGGCGTTGCCATGAAAAAACAAAATGGCCGGTTTATCAGGTTCACCTTCGGCATACCAGGCCATAACCATGCGCCCGTCCGCCGTCACCAAAGGTTGTTCCCTGAATGCGGGCACCCCCGCACTCTACGGTCCTATATAAAACCTATCGGGAAAAAAAATCAGATAATCCTGCACCGCGTATAAACAAATCATATATACGCCCGCAAAAACAAGCGCTGCCGTTCCCCATCGTGCTATTTTTTTCAACATTTTTCGTCTCTGCCAGAAAAAACTTGACTTACCCCCATGGTAATGGCGTAGATTATAAACATCAATTAATTTCGGATAAGTTAAAATGACTAACAAAAATCTATATCTGAGCCGTCCACAGCTGATTGCCGAGCTTGGACGCTGCCTTGCCTGCAAAACAAAACCCTGCATGAACGCCTGCCCCGTTAACTGCAATCCGCAGGAATTCATCGCCAAAGCCATCCAAAACGATTTTGACGGCGCCGTAGAGGCCATCACCCGCAACAACCCGATGGGACAAACCTGCGGCCTGATCTGTCCCGACAAATTTTGTATGCGCGCCTGCACCCGTTCCAACATCGACTTCCCGATCAACATCCCGCGGGTTCAGGCCACCATTTTGGAAAAATACCGCACTCCTCAAAACGCCGCTCATCCCAAACACCCGGCCAACGGCAAAAAAATTGCCGTTGTCGGCGCCGGACCGGCCGGTATCGCCGCCGCTTCCGAATTATCCAAGCTCGGTTACCGTATCGTTCTGTTTGAAGGATTTGAAAAAATCGGCGGTGCCCTCAACCTGATCCCCGACCATCGGCTGCCGTTTGAAGTCATCGGCAAAGACTGGAGTTTTGTCAATGACCCGGATACGATTGAACTGCGTTTAAACAACTTTGTGGAAAATCCGTCTGCATTGCTTGAGCAGAATTTTAACGGGGTCATTATTGCCTCCGGCGAACCCGACAGTATTGATCTCGGCATTGAAGGTGAACAACACATGCTCTCTTATCTGGAATATTTGCGCTACCCCGACAAATATGCCGTTTCCGGCAACGTTGCCATCATCGGCGGCGGCGCGGTCGCCGTCGACTGTGCCCTGACGGCGGTCCAAAACGGTGCCGAAAATGTTGAAATGTTTGTCCGCCGCCGTGTTTCCGATATGCGGATCACCGGAGAAGAGCGCCACGCCTTGCTTGAAGCCGGCATTGATCTGACAACCATGACCAGAATAAAGAAAATCGGCACCGACGGCAATTTCATCACCCTCTACACCAGCAAAAACCGCTTTAATCAGGGCAAGCTGGAAGAAATTCCCGACACCACCATTGCCCGCCCCGGATTCAGTTTGGTCATTAAGGCAATCGGCAGTTCTTCGGAACGCCGCCGCGATTCCGAACGCGTGATCACCGCCGGCGACTGCAAACACGGCGGTTCCACCATTGTCGAGGCACTGGCTTCCGGACTCGAGGCCGCCCGCACCCTTCACCAAAGACTGTCCACGCAGAATTAACAGGAGAAACCGGCATGGCATATGAAAAAATGCATCATCTTTTGGAACTAGCCATCCGTATGCAATCGGAAACCGAGGGCGTTGCCGTTGCGGATATCTGTCAACAATTCGGCATTTCGCGCCGCACCGCCGAACGTATGCTCGAATTTTTGCGCCTGAAATTCCCGCAACTGAGCGAAACCACCGGCGAAAAGGGAATCAAACGCTGGCGGCTGCCCCCCGGAACCCTCAAAAACTACATTAACTTTTCCGCCGACGAAATTTCAGCCTTGCAAAATGCGCTTCGGCTGATGGAACAATCCCAGCTTGAAGGGCAATCCCGCCTCCTGACCTCGCTTCTTCACAAGCTGAAAGCGTTGATGGAACCGGAAACATTGTATCGTATCGAAGCCGATACCGACATTATGAATGTTTCCGAAGGATATGCTTTTCATCCGCTGCGGCGGCTGAACATCAACCCCCGCCATATTGACCTGTTGCGTCATGCTGTCACCGCCTGCCGCAAGATCCGCATACGATACAACTCCGCCAGCGGCAATTTCAACTGGCGAACCCTGCACCCGTACGCTTTTATTTACGATAAAAAGCATTATCTTATTGCCTATACGGAAAAGAACCGCGATTTTCGCTGTTTTAATCTCGAAAATATTCTCGAATTGAAAGAAAGTGATGATTATTTTATCCGTAAACCGGATTTTGACTTGCAAAAATATTGCAGTGAAAATTTCGGCGTTTTCCGCGATGCCCCTTTTGAGGTGGAATGGCTTTTTGACGCCCCCAGTGCCGCAAAAGCCAAAAGCTATCTTTTCCATCCCGGCCAAACAATGACCGAAAACGCCGACGGCAGCCTGACAGTCTGTTTCAAAGCCGGCGGCATATTGGAAATGGACCGCCATCTTTACAGCTGGGGAAAACATGTCCGGGTGATTAAACCGCAAAACTGGCAACAAATGGTTGAAGAGGTCAAACAACATGTCTGAAAAACGCTGCACCGATATCGCCGCCAACGACCAGCACCAAAATCAACCGTCAAACAACAGCCCAAGCGGCTTTTCCGACGGAGAGCGGTCATGAAAATATATCAAGTGGGCGGGTGTGTTCGCGACCGGTTACGCGGACGGCAACCGCAAGACTACGACCATGTTGTGGTCGGTTCTTCCCCCGCCGAAATGCTTGAACAGGGTTTTATTCAGGTCGGGCGTGATTTTCCGGTTTTTCTTCATCCCGAAACCAAACAGGAATATGCGTTGGCGCGCAAAGAAATCAAAACCGGCAGCCGTCATACCGATTTCAGGTTTATTTTCGATCCTTCGGTAACTTTGGAAGAAGATCTGGAACGGCGCGATTTTACCTGTAACGCGCTGGCATTCGATCCCCAAACCGGAGAAATCATTGATCCCTTCGGCGGTGCCGATGATATAAAAAAGCGCATCTTACGGCATATTCACCACGAACATTTTCAGGAAGACCCGTTACGCATTTTGCGCTTATGCCGTTTTGCCGCCCAACTCGATTATACTCCGTCTCCGGAAACCATGGAACTGGTTACAAAAATGACAGCCGACGGCATGCTTGATCACCTTACCCCCGAGAGAGTCTGGAAAGAATTGGAAAAAGCACTCTGCTTCCCCGATTTTCCGCAGTTTATCCGCGTCGCCCGTCAATGCGGCGCCCTCAAAGCGATTCTGCCCGAGGTCGAAAAGCTCTGGCAAACCCCCGAACGCACCGATTATCACCCTGAAGGCAACAGCGGCGAACACACGATGATGACACTCAAACAAGCCGCAAATACCAACGCTGCGGTCCGTTTTGCCTTGTTGCTGCACGATATCGGCAAAACCGTTACCCCGGTCGAGATTCTCCCTTCACACCACAATCATGAACAAAACGGTTTGCCGCTGATCCGGCAGATATGCAGGCGTTTGCGCATTCCCAACCATTACCGCGATTTTGCCCTTATCGCCTGCCGTCTCCATATGAAACTCTGCAAAGTTCCCGAAATGCGTGTGGGCACGCTGGTTGACTTCTGCAAAGACCTCACCTGCCGCGGTGTATCGTATATGGACAATTATATTGAAGTCTGCCGCGCCGACATGCATGGCTGCAAACGCCGCATTTCTCCCGAAGAAGATCTTATTTTCGAACAAAATGCCGCTTTGTTGCGGCAAATCGGCAGTTTTCTGGTTCATATCCGCGCCACCGATATGCCCGGCTATTCTTCCCTGCCCAAAGACCACCGTTTCGGCGAACTTTACCGGCAGTACCGAATCCGTCGAGTCCGCGAGTTTTTAACCGGTCTGCGGCTGCAAACCGGTACGCTGCCGTTATCTTAATTAAAAGTCCAGTTAAACCCAAGCATCAACCGATAATCGGTTTCGGCATTCTTTTGATGATCCGGATTAAGACGCATATCAAATTCGGCTTTGAAATTCATCTCTTCGTTGATTTCACGGGCATGATAGAGAGCAAACTTGTACTCGCGCGCCTCCGGTTTCAAACTGGCCGAAAACTGCTCCCGATAAACCCGGTCGGAATACTTGTCACGGCCGACCGGCAGATTGAAGCGGGCACTGCCGCTGTAAATCCGCAGCGGCGACGATATCTGCAACCCGACCACATCGGTTTTATTGTAGCGGTAATGCCCATCCAACGCAAAACTGTCGCTGGCCAGACGACTCGTCTGCATCAGGTTGGAAGCCAAACGGCCGCCGTCGGTCCATCCCTGATAGTAAGCACCGCTCAAAAACAAATTGCGTAGCGGTGACCAGCTCAGCTTCAAACCGGCATAATAAGTGTTGGAATCGCCGACATCAAAACCGCCGGTGCCGTTCAAACCAAGCAAGGCGTTGTCTTCATACAACACCCCGCTCATAGCGGTAACCGTCAGCTGATCGGTCGCCTGAAACGATACCGCGGAATCGAAAGCATAGGCCCGATTGTCAAAATCACGGTCATTTTCATCGCTGCTGCCGTCATACAAACCGTTTTCACCGGTCGAGAATCCCATTGTAATGCCGAGTGAAGAAACCGGATTATAACGATTATAAACACCATAAGCCGCATTCATGGCCAAAAACGGATTGGAAAGCGTTTTATCAAAATAGTTTTGATGATTGTAGGCGGTATTTTCGGTATAATAAAAACCGGTGGTATTTTGATTTCCCGTATATTCAACTTCCATCGTGCCCAAGCCGCCGACCGAAGTATTCATCACCGCCGGCGCGTAAGCAAAAGCCAGGTTTTCCCCCGAGCGAACGGTCTGTTTGGGCTGATAGCGCGAAAAGGCATACAGATCGTTCTTGAAATTGCGGTCATTGTTATGGGTAGTGCTGACAAATGACGCCATGGGCATCGCAAACGGCCGTTTATATTTGTCAAATACGGTAACCGAACGCGGCATTTTGGCCATCATCGCACTTTTGAAAACCGCCGGTACCGTCATTGAGGTAGCCTTTGCAAGCACACTGGCGCCGTTAACGGATTCTCCGGTCGCAACCTCAACATCGCCCTGAGGCCGCGTCGCCGCCCCGAGATTGAGTTGCCCGTGTCCGTAAATTTCATCAACGCCCGGTGCCCCTAAATCGTCGGCAGTTTCAAAAATCAACTGCACCACTTCCTGCGGCGTCATATAAGGATAAGCCCCCATCAAAAAGGCAATGCTTCCGGTCACTACCGGTGCCGCCATCGAAGTGCCGTCCTTAATGCCGTAACCGCCGGTCACCGAAGACATGATATCGGTTCCCGGCGCGGCAATACAATAGTCTTTCGCCGCACCGCAGGCGTTGGAATAATCCGCCAGCTCCAGCGTTTCTTCCGATGCCGAAGAACCGAGAGCAACCACGGTTACAAATAAATTTTTCAAAGAATCTTTAAATTCGTCAAGCAACGGAATGCCGTTCATAATCCCCGGCTGTTCATAACTTTCGTTGCCGGCCGAAAAAACAAAAACCACTTGGCTTTCCGCCTGATAACGGGCAGCTTCCAACGCACTGCTGATCGCCGATGCATGTTGCTTGATCGTCGAAGCGTTATAAACGGCATCGGCATCAATACCCAAACTGAAGTTGATTACCTTAGCGCCGTCGCTGATCAGTTCCTCAACCGGTATATCCATCGGCGACATCATATCCCAACGCGCCGCAATCAGTTGCGCATTTTCAAAAGCTACGCCGTGCATATAATTGCCGTCCCGATTAGCGGCGATAATCCCGGCGACGTGGGTTCCGTGCTGTTGCGACGGATCGCTTCCCGGATAAAAGCCGGTCGAACTTTGTGATAAGCTTTCCCAGTCATAACCGTCTTCATATTTGGAAGCCCAGGCATCATATTTTGCCTTGCTGCCGTCATCAATCCGGGTCAGATAAACATCTCCTTCGCTGGTAACCAGATAAGTGACGTTTTGATAAGTGGTGCCGCCGACTTTATATGAACTTGCCCACTTCCAGCAATTGACTGAATTGCCGCTTTTTGAACAGGGACCGTAGTCAAAATTGTGCCCGGTGATTGATTTTCCCGCAAATTCGGGATGAGCGCCATACACGCCACTGTCAACGATGCCGACTTTTACCGGTGCCAAACCGGATTTGAGACCGCCGGTGCCGTTTGCGGTATAAAAGCGTGCGTAAGCTTCCGCGGCATTGATATGACGGAGAAACCCGCCGTCGTTGTATTCGGCGTTTTTAAAATAATCGGCACTTAACGGCTGATCTTCGCCGGGATCGGGCTCGCCTTCACCACCGCCTTCAATAACACCGCCACCGCCGCCGCTGCCACCACCTTCGCCGCCGCCCGGACCGGAACCGCCTCCTTCACCGCCGCCGCTGCCGAAGTTTCCATTATTGCTGCCACCGCCGCCACCACCGCTGGCTGCAATCGCAACGCCCCCACCGATCAAAACCGCGGCGCCGAGATATGTGGTCGGGCCGACTTCCCAGACAAATTTATCGGAACGGACCGGATGCGCTGCCGCTTCAAGCCTTTTAACACACGGGTGACCGGGATTGGCCCCCGCCTGACGAAGCAGGGCATAAGCATTGCGGTCCTTGCGCACAATTGCAGTACAAAGCGCTGTATTGCCTTTGGCATCGGTTGCATCCAGAGAATAGCCGTTGCGTTTCAGGCGTTCAAGTGCCAACTTGTTGCCAAACCGCGCATGATTATATATTGAAGCAGACAAGGCTTCGGTATCAATCGCGGCATATGCTGTGTGCGTAATACATACGGCAATAGCAGCCATTTCCAGCAATTTACGAATTTTCATACGGCATTCCCCAACCACTAAAATGTTTAAAAACATACTCATCATAAATGACAATCGTTAAAATGTCAAAATAATTCCCGGTTTCCGGGTAACGACGCTTTAAATTGTCAAACTGAGAATTATATAAGGGTTAATATTTTTTAAACAGAAATTGACAAATTAGAAAAAAAGATTATAGTAGGTTTAAATTTTTACTAATCCGTTTATATTGCAACTATAAGTTAACGAAAGAGAAAAACCATGAAAAAGTTATTTGTATTTTCCCTGCTTTTCTTTGTCGGTGCATGTGCACAGGGCTCCATCTACAAAGGTTATGATCAGGATTGCAACAGCCATTTTTATTCCGGCAAGTCCTGCCCGACCAAAAAAGAAGTCAAAAAAGAAGAACCCAGACAACCCGAAAAAGTTTATGTATATAAAGAAAGACCGCAGCAACGTCGCATCACGTTGGTTGCCCAGCATCCTGCTTATGTCGTTCAGCAACAGGTTCCGGTAACTGCTGTTACGGTACCCGCCCCGGTAACGACGGTCACCGTTCCCGCTCCGGCCCCAACTCCGGTTGTTAACGGCTGTAACGGTTGTGCCCCGGTTATCAGACAAACCCGTGAACCGGTTGAAGTCATTTACAAAAAAGTAACTTATACCACCGTTTACGAACCGAAGACAACTTCGACCGTTTCTTATGAAAAAGAACCGGTGGTCAACCAAAAAGTTGTCAGCACGACTCAGGTCGTTGCTCAACCGGAAGTCAAAACCGTTGTAACCACACAACCGCAGCAGGTAAAAACCGTTGTAACCACAACCAGCAAACCGGCGGTCGAAAAAGTGTCCTACACGATTGAAAACACCCGGGCCACTGCCCCGAGCGAACTTCTGATCGAAGAAATCAAATAAAACTTCTTCTTTCGTGTCAACCCCCGCTTCGGCGGGGGTTTTGCGTATCATACACACTTTTCCCTTTCGGCAGCCGCCTGCATTTTATTTGCTTTTTTATTTGGAAACGCTACAATGACATCGGAGGAGAAAACCCATGACAGTCATTCGCGTTGCCGCCAAGGCCTTTATTATCCGTAACAATTGTTTTTTGCTGTTGGAACGGTGCCGATCAGACACCATCCATCACCCCGAATATGATATTCCCGGCGGCGGGGTAGAAAATGGTGAAAGCTATCTGCAGGCACTGGAACGCGAAATTACCGAAGAAACCGGACTTAAAACCAGCATCAGACAACCGTTGCGGGCATGGAACTATTCGGAAAAAGAAGGAGAAATGCTCTACGGAGTCACTTTTATTGCCGATTATATTTCAGGCACGGTTCGCCTTTCCGCTGAACATCAGGCTTGGCAATGGATCGATTTTGACAACTTGGAAACGCTTGATCTGCCGCGCTGGATCAAAGAAGAAGCCCGGCTGGCCGCTCAAAGCATCCCCGCTTCTTCCGCCGGCTACCGGCCTCAGGTCACCCGTACCCATAAAGGGGTTTACGGCATTATCCGCAACACTTGCCGCCAACTGCTGTTGATTCGTAAACGCCGCGGTCCCTACAGCGGCCGTTTCGACCTGCCCGGCGGATCCCCTGAAAGCGGAGAAAGCGAAATTGAAACGCTTACGCGCGAACTTATGGAAGAAACCGGCTACCGTCTCCTCAACGCCGGAAAACGCCGTCAGGAAACCGTTTTATTTACCGATTTTTATGAAGAAGACAACCGCCCCGGATGCTTAAAGCATACTGCCGTTTTGTTCGACTGCACCGTAGAGGGCAGCCCCGACGATCGCATTAATGATCTTGATTCTGGCGGCGCGCTGTGGGTGAACGAACAGGAAATTAATGCCTGTAACGCTTCTCCTCTGGTTCATTTGGCTCTCAAAAAATGAAAATGCCGATCATCGTTATGCCCGGTTTGGAAAAATCAACTTTCAATTTGGACGAATTCACCCGCCGTTGTTCCGTCGGCTAAAACATTTTGTCGATTGAATCGGCCGCAAACGGCATTATATGATAACCAGTCAGTCATTCAAACCGGAGAAACAGGATGAGTATATCACAGGCTATTTTCGCTGCCGGCTGTTTTTGGGGAATCCAGGCGGTTTTTGACACTGTCCCCGGCGTCGTTTCAACCACTGTCGGCTATACCGGCGGCAAAACCGAAAATCCCGGTTATCGGGAAGTATGCAACGGAGATACCGGCCATGCCGAAGCGGTGAAAATTCTTTATGACTCCGATTTTATCAGTTACGAGCAGCTGCTTGATATCTTTTTTGCCAACCACAATCCGACCACGCTCAACCGCCAGGGACCGGATATCGGTGATCAGTACCGGTCGGCAATCTTTTACCTCACGCCCGAACAACGGCAGGAAGCGCTGAATAAGATCGAAGAATTAAACCAAAGCAAAGCATACCCTTCTCCGATCGTCACCCAGGTGGTTCCGGCCTCTGAATTTTATCCGGCAGAACAATATCACCAAAAATATTTTGCCAAACAGGGACGGAGTTGCTGTTCTGCCGCTAAACCACCGCTCAAACGCAATGAAGAAGAATGGAAAAAGCGCCTTACACCGGAACAATACCGCATCTTGCGCCAAAAAGGCACTGAACCGGCTTTTTCCGGGAAATACCTCAAAGTTAAGGAAGACGGAACTTTCAGCTGCGCCGCTTGCGGAAACCCGATTTTTCGTACCGTCGACAAATTTGATTCCAGCAGCGGCTGGCCCAGTTTTGACCGTGCGATTCCCGGCAGCACCAAAGTTTCTCCCGATTTCAGTCACGGAATGGTGCGCGCCGAAGTCACCTGCGCCCGCTGTGGTTCTCATCTCGGCCATGTTTTCAATGACGGCCCCACCGCCACCGGCGCCCGTTATTGCATCAATTCCGGCGCCATGAATTTTGCCCCGCGCGAAAACAATTGACATAACGGCCAAACGCACTACAATTTCCGAAAACTTCAATATTTTTCGGAACGCGCCATGGAAAACATCTTTCGCTATTCAATCAAAGCCATTATCATTCATGAAGGCAAACTGTTGGTCGAAAGTTGTGATTACGGTCGCGGCCGCTTCAGCAAGCTGCCGGGCGGCGGGCATCAATGGGGAGAAACCATGGAACAGGCTCTGATCCGCGAATGCCGGGAAGAGCTTAATCTGGAAGTGCAACCGCTGCAACTGGTGTTGGCACGCGACTACATTGCCAAAAACCACGATACCGTTCTGGACGAGCCTTATTTTCATCAGGCCGAATTGATGTTCCGCTGCAAGGTAAGCGACTTCTCACCCCTGGGCAACGGTTGCGAACCGGACGGCGACGGTCAGCAAATTCTCTGGATTCCTCTCAACCGGTTGGAAAACTCCGATTTCGTCCCCAAAACGATCATCCCCTATCTCAAAAATATTGATACGATTCAACAAACGATCGTTTTGGGTGATGTAAACTGAAGTTATTCGTTCTCTTTTTTTCAATAAAGATGCCGCCGGAAAACCGGCGGCATCTTTACTTAGCGCAATTTGCCCTTCAGCGGCGGGCGTCCGAGCTTCTCGGCCCGTTTGCCGATTTTTCGACGCAAAATATTTTCTTCGTCAAACCTTTCTCCAATCATGGCAAACATCATCGGCACAAACAAGGTTGCAACGAAGGTCGACAAAATCATGCCACCGATCATCCCAGTCCCGATCGCATGACGGCTGCCAGCGCCGGCACCGGTAGAAATCGCCAGCGGCAAAACGCCGAAAGTAAATGCCAGCGAGGTCATCACAATCGGCCGAAACCGCAGCTTGGCCGCGCTGATAGCCGCTTCGGCATAAGTCATGCCGTTTTGCACCTGCATCACCGCAAACTCGACGATCAAAATCGCATTTTTGGCCGCCAGACCGATCAGAGTTACCAAACCGACCTGGAAATAGAGGTCGTTTTGAATACCCCGCATATAAACAGCCAACAATGCGCCCAACACGGCAAACGGCACTGACAAAATGACCACGAACGGCAGCGACCATTTTTCATACTGGGCCGCCAAAATCAAGAAGATCATGATCAAACCAAAAACAAATGCTTGCGTCGAAGCGCCGCCGGTCAGTTTTTCCTGATAAGCCGACCCGATCCAAGACAACGAATAGCCGCCTCCCAGCACTTCGTCTGCCACTTGTTCCATTGCCGCAATCGCCTGACCGGAAGAATAACCGCTTGCCGGATCGCCTAAAACTTTGGCCGCCGGAAAAATATTGAACCGGTTGACCAGTTCAGGACCGGTAACACGTTCGACATGCAACAGGGTTGATAACGGCACCAACTGGCCGCTGTTAGATTTGACATATACATAGCGCAAATCATCGGGCGTCCGCCGAAACTTGGCTTCCGATTGCAGAGTCACCCGGAAGTTACGTCCCATGTAGGTAAAATCATTGACATACAGATTACCGAACGTCGACTGCATCACCGCATAAATCGCATTGATCGGCACATTGAGAATTCTCGCCTTTTCACGATCCAGATCGACCCGATACTGCGGCGTGCTGACCGAGAAAGTGGTACGAACATTATCCAACTCGGGACGTTCGTTGGCCACGGCAACAAATTCTCTCACCTTTTCCATCAGTTCTTCCGAACTTTTGCCGCCGCGATTCTGAATATAACCTTCAAAGCCGCCGGCCGTACTCATCCCCATAATCGGCGGCATCGAAAAAGCATAACCGATTCCCTCCGGCTGGCTCATACCGTATCCGGTATAAAGCTGAGCCAGAGCTTCCGCCGACTGCCCCGGCCCTTTGCGCTGATCCCAGTCCTTGAGCACAATAAAACTCAGGGCCGAATAGGTGTTCTGGCTCGAAGAAAGAATATTGAAACCATTAATCGTCAACACATCCTGCAGGTCCGGACTTTTTCTTAGCATGCCGCCGACGGTGTTCGTAAAATTAGTCGTCCGTTTCAGTGAAGAAGCCTCGGGCATACTGTACGACATCAGCAGTGTTCCCTGATCTTCATTCGGTACCAGGCCGCCCGGCACGATCTTAAACAGCAGCAAAATCAGGGCCATCACGCCCAGAAAGCTGACCACCGCTGTTTTGCGGTGCTTAAGGAAAAACCGAACCCCCGCCAGATAAAGATCTGTTGCCGTATCAAAAAAGTTGTCAAACCATTTGAAGAATCCATGCGGCTGTTTGTGTTCGCGCACCGGTTTAATAATCAGAGCGCATAACGCCGGTGTCAGCGTCAATGCCACAAAAGCGGAAATCAGCACCGAAACCGCAATCGTGACTGAGAACTGCTTATACATCACCCCGGTCATGCCGCCTAAAAAGGCAATCGGCAAAAATACCGACGACAGCACCAGAGCCACCGCAACCACCGGTCCCGACACTTCCTGCATCGCTTTGACGGCAGCTTCGCGCGGCGACAGTTTCTCTTCGCTCATCAGACGTTCGACGTTTTCCAACACGATAATTGCATCGTCCACCACAATACCGATCGCCAGAATCAATCCGAACAAGGTCAGCAGATTGATCGAAAAACCCAACACATACATGCCGGCAAAAGCGCCGATAATCGATACCGGCACAGCTAAAATCGGAATCAGGGTTGCCCGCATGTTCTGCAAAAACAAATAAACAACCGCAATAACCAGCAGCACTGCTTCAAAAAACGTATGAATTACTTCATTGATCGAAACATCGACGAACACCGTGGTGTCATAAGGAATTTCATAAGATATTCCTTCCGGAAAACTTTTGGAGACTTCTTCCATTTTCTGTCTGATCAACCCTGCCGTTTCCAACGCGTTTGCCCCCGGTTGCAGATAGATCGCAAAAGCGACCGCCGGTTCACCGTTAAAGAACGAGTTGACACTGTAATCCTGAGCGCCCAGTTCAATCCGCGCCACGTCTTTCAGGCGCAAAATGCCGCCTTTGTCATCGCTTTTAAGAATAATATTGCCGAATTCCTTTTCATCGACCAGACGCCCTTTGGTGTTGACCGAATAGGTATAGGGCAGATATTCGTCAAGCGGTTCCTGCCCGAACTGTCCGGCGGCAAACTGCGAGTTTTGTTCCTGCACCGCGGCAATTACGTCCTGCGGCGTCAGATTAAAGTCGGCCAGCTTATCAGGCGACAATAAAATCCGCATCGAATAATCCTGAGAAGCAAACAGCGACGCGCTGCCCACCCCTTTGATACGGCGGATTTCATCCAAAACATTCAATAAGGTATAGTTGGAAACAAAAATGGTATCATATTGCGGCGACGACGACTTCATCGTCACCACCTGCAAAATCGCATTCGACTTTTGTTCGACCTTAACCCCCTGTTTTGTGACTTCGGCCGGCAGTTTGGATGTTGCCGCCTGCACTTTGTTGTTGACGTCAATGGTTGCCTGGTCGGGATCGGTACCGATGTCAAAAACCACCCCGATGGTCAGATAGCCTTGGGAAGTGGCGTTGGAATACATATAGATCATATTCTTGACACCGTTAATTTCCTGCTCGATCGGCGCGGCGACGGTATCCGCCAACACCTCGGCAGTGGCGCCGGGATAAATTGCCGTGATTTGAATTTCGGTCGGAACAATATTCGGATATTGCTCAATCGGCAGCACCTTCACGGATGCCAGTCCCGCCAGTATAAAAATCAGCGAGACAACCGTGGCAAAAATCGGCCGGTCAATAAAAAATTTTGAAAACATGATATTTCCTTTCGCTTTACTTGCTCAGCGCTGTCGGCGTTTCTGTCTCCCCAACCGGGCGCACCGTCATCCCGGGACGAAGCTTCATCAGATTGCTGACGATAACGCGATCACCGACTTTCAGGCCGCTGTCGACAATCCAGCCTCCTTCCCGAGTCATCAGACCAGTTTGAATATTGACCATTTCCACCATATTTTTACCATTCAGAACATAAACATACGAACCGTTAGCACCCTGCATAATCGCTTCCTGCGGTACGATCAGGGCGTTAACCCGGGTCAGACCTTCCATCACCAGGCGCAGGAACTGTCCCGGTTTTAAACGCTTTTTCGGATTCGGAAAGACTGCCCGCAACTTGATGGTTCCGGTTCCTTCGTCAATTCCCGAATTAATAAAGTTGATTTGTCCCGCCAACGGGTATTCGGTATCATTGCTGAATTTTACCTTGGCCGTAATTTCGCTTTTGTTTTCAGGGTTGCGGATCAATCCGTTGTCCACCATGTTGGCCAGTGACATCATATCGCTTTCCGACGCGGAGAAAATAACATAGATCGGATCCAACTGAGTAATGTTGGTCAAAAGTCCGGTTGCCGAAATCAGGCTCCCTTCCGACTGCGCTTCCATGCCGGTTACGCCGCTGATCGGTGCTTTTACTTTGGTATAGTCAAAATTAAGCTGTGCTGTTTCCACCTCCGATTCTGCCATCAAAACGGCAGCTTTTTGCGCTTCCAGTTCTGCCATTGCTTCATCGCGGGACTTTTCGCTCACAACCTGCTGTTTATACAGTTTGGCAATTCTTTCCCAATCGTTTTCGGCACGGTGAAGCTGAGCTTTGGCTTTAGCCAGGTTGGCTTTGGCATTGTTCAGCTGCGCACGATATTGTTCAGGATCAATTTCAAACAAAACGTCGCCTTCCCGAACTTCCGAACCTTCGACATAATTCTTTTTCAGCAGAATGCCGCCGACCCGGGCCCGTACTTCGGTTTCTTTGTATCCCTGCGCACGCGCCGAGAATTCAAAACTGAGGGGAACGTCACGCGGTTCGACTTTTATCACCTCCACCGACATCATTTCCTGGCCGGCAGACGCCTGCCGGGATTTTTCTTCTTTGCAGGCGCAAAGGGCCAACAACAGAAACAGTCCGGTAAACAACTTGTTTTTTTTCAACATTACATAACCTTTCTAAAATTTATAACACCGCCGAATTTCTCAATAACATAAACTGTTTTTTCATTTCCGTCATCTCTTTTTTTACAACCGTCCGGCTTTTGGGTCGGCGTGAAACTATTAAAAACCTCTGCCGGAAAAATGTCGCCGTGGTTGCGGCTTGTTTTTTTTGCCAAACCACAAATAGCAGACAAACAAGAACAGCAAAACCCGTGATACCGGCATCGCCAGCCAAACGCCGTCCATGCCGAACCACAACGGCAGCGTAAACAGACACAAAGGCAACGCCACAAAAGCATCGCCGTAAATCAGGAGTGACGAATCAATAATTTTTCCGGTTGCCTGATAATAATAACCGGCCACCCGTACCACACCCAGCAAGATAAAAGCGGTCGAACTGATGATCAGACCGTGTGCGGCTAAGGCTGCCGCCTCACTGTGCAAATTAAACCATCCCGGAAGAACATTATGCCCGGCAACCGAAACGCCCGTCATCACAATTCCCAACCCGAAGGCCGTATAATAACCCATATTGCCGATAATATTCTGACGACGATAGCGGCGACCGCCGTACAAATAAGCGACCAAAGGCTGCACGCCGAGAGAAAGCCCGGTCATTAGAAGAGAACCGAGAGATTCCACCGCACCGACAAAAGTATACGCCGCCAGACCGTTTACCTGACCGTATTTCAACGACTGGTAATTATGAAAAAACAGCATCGCAATGATTGACAGCTGATTGCCTAACGACGGAAAGCCGTTAACCAGAATGCTTTTCAAATATTTGAACTTCAGCTTGAACATGGCCCGGTCAAACCGCAGTTCGGTATAACCGGTGGTGAAATACGCCAGCCCGGTCACCGCTATCACAACCTGAGAGACCACGGTCGCATAAGCAGCACCGGCAATGCCGCCGCCCAGCGGAAAAATAAACAAATAGTCAAGTATCACATTCAGCAGCAGGCCGCCGATCATCAGCCACATCGACAGCACCGGGTGGCCGTCGTTGCGGATAACCGACAACATCGCCGTCACCAGCATATAGGCCAAATTGCCGACGATCAAAATCCGCGCATACCTTACTGCCCCCGGAATCAATTCGTCCGAAGCGCCGAAAAGCCGCAAAATATCAATCAGCCATATATAAACCAACACTGTCATTGCCACACTGAAAACCACCTGCCACACCAGCATGTTGGCAAAACTGCGACGGGCCCGCCGAAGATCGCCGTTGCCACGCGACTGCGAAATGATAATTGCCGCCCCGGTACCAAGCATATCGCCGACTGCCCCAAACATCATTACTAACGGCCAAGTAACCGCCACCGATGCCAACCCGAGTTCTCCCGCGCTCCAACCGATAAAGATCGTGTCGACAATGCTGTAAGAACCGACGATCAGCATTCCGATCATCGACGGCAAAACATACGACAAAAACAATTTTGTATTCTTCTTCATAAACTCACCAGAAAAGATATCGTTAAATTTTGTGTCACGGCAGTCCCTTTCTCCCGCCGTTTCTCCCTTGTTTAATGCAAACCACTCCAAAAATCAAACCTTATTTAGTCTCTCCAAACCGTTTCCAGACAGTTTATTTTTATTGAAAAAAACAAATATTCCGTGTAGAGTGAAACAAATTTATACCAAACTTTTTACGACTGGGAAATGCGATGGACGCCGGAAAACTATGGATGTTGCAGGATTTTATAGGAACCAACAAAGTTTTATTCAGAATACCGGTTTATCAGCGAAATTACGATTGGTCCGACGTTAACTGCAACAAGCTGCTGGATGACATCAAACAAATTATCGATACCGGCGAAAAGCACTTTCTCGGAACTTTTGTTTATATGCCGATCGGCGGCGGTTTTTCATTAAAAGAATATATCATCATCGATGGCCAACAACGGCTGACAACTATGATGATTTTGCTGAAAGCATTGTCTGACTTCGCCCGAAAAAACGGTGACAGCTGCTACGAGGAAATCGAAGAAATCTATTTGCACAACCGCCACTGCGAGGAACAATTCAAAATCAAGCTAAAACCGGTTAAGTCCGATAACGAACAGTTTTTGGCTTTGCTGAAAAACAATACCGACGCGTTGGACAACGAAGGGCATATCTTCATCAATTATGAAATTTGCCGCAAACGCCTCGAAAAATGGATTGCCTCCGGTATCACGCCCTCAGAAATTCATACGGCGCTGGAGAAACTGGAAATTGTCGAGATCTCCCTCACCAAAGGAGAAGACGACCCCCAGGTGATTTTTGAAAGCATCAATTCTACCGGGCTCGAACTTTCCAGCGCCGATTTAATCAGAAACTTTTTGCTGATGAACGCCGACAAACAAGAAGAACTGTACGAGAAATATTGGCTGCCTATTGAAAAAGCCCTCAAATTTGGTACCGATTATACCAACCTCAATCTGTTTTTTATGCAATATGTTATTTACAAAACCAGCGCACCGGTAAATTTGGGCTCTTTGTATCAAAAGTTTGTAAAATTGTTTAAAGACGGCGGATATACACAGGAAAGCTGTCTTAAAGAACTGAAATACCATGCCGACATTTTCCGGGCTTTTGTCCTGGATTATTCCGATTATCCGGCACCGATACGCAAAATTCTGAAAAATCTCCGACAATTGAAGCAAACCACAAGCTATCCGTTTTTAATCCACGTTTTTGACGACTATAAACAGGGCACGATCAACGAAGATACACTGTACCAAACGTTGGAATTGATTCTTTCTTATTTGGTTCGTCGCTCCGTTTGCGGCATTCCTTCCAACTCTTTGCGCGGCTTGTTTATCTATCTATACAACCGCGTATTTAAAGTGAGCGCCAACAAAAAGAAATATTATCAGGCCATTAACAAGTTTCTTTTTACCATGACTTCCAAAGATGCCATGCCGCCGGTAACTGATTTTGAAAGGGCGCTAAAGACCAACAACTTGTACGGTAATTTCTCCCTGTGCAAATTTTTACTGATGGAAATTGAAAACGGCAACGGTAAAGAAACTCTCAATACCGAAACGCTGACGATTGAACATATCATGCCGCAGACCCTGAGTTCCGACTGGAAACATATTTCTGATCAAGACCATGAGCAGTATCTGCATACACTGGGAAATTTGTCGGTTTCGGGCTATAACTCGGAACTGTCAAACAAAAGCTTTTCCGAAAAGAAAAAGATTATTGCCCAAAACTCCAAAGCGGTTATCCTTAACAGCGACGTTCTGAATAAAGACAGTTGGAATATTGGCGACATTAAAGACCGTTCCAACCGTCTGGCAGAAATCCTGATGCAAAAATACGATATCAAACGTGTTATCGACGACGGCATTGAGTTTGACGTGGTCAATACGATTACGCTTAATGATTACAGCGACGTCACCGGCAAAAAGCTGGTTACTTTCAAATTTGACGGAGAAATCTACCGGCAAAACAAATATACCCTGATGCTTTTGGAAATGGTACGAATCTTGGATCAACGGCATCCCGGCATTTTGGAGCAGCTGGCCCGACAGAACTTCTCCCTCAACCCCAAATACAAACGCTGCCACCTCAGCTGTAAACCCGACAATATGTGGTGGCCGAACGAAATTGAGAACAAACCGGGAATTTTCATCGAATTGAATCTGTCATCTCAAAATGTGATGCGCTTCATCGATAAACTGCTGGAACAATACGGAGAAGACAAATCGTCTTTTTCGATTTGTGTCATCGCCGAAGAAACCGACGATGCCGATATTGAGGAATAAACCTCAAAACCAATATCGATACAAATGACAACCGAAGACCGCTACAATGGACCGACAAATTATCGAAATATCAAACGACGGATTTAACCTTTCTCTCTATCGGGGATTTCTGGTCGTGGAAAACAAAAATCAAGGCTTAAAGTCAGAAATTCCTTTAGACAATATCTTGGCTTTGATCCTGTCGGCAAACAATATATCCATCACCAAAAACATAATCAGCGCCATTGCCGAACAGGGCGGAAACATCATATGCTGCGGCAAAAATTACCTTCCGTCGACCATCACCACGCCCTACACCGGCCACTGGCTGATCTCCTCACGGGTACGCCAACAAATAGATTGCTCTAAACCACTGCAAAAAAATTTATGGAAAAGCATCGTTCAAAACAAAATTTTTAATCAGGCCAAGATACTGGAACATTTCTTTCCCCAACATCCGCGTTTGGCCCGGCTAAAGCAACTGGCACGTGAAACACTCAGTAACGACGCTAAAAACAATGAAGGCATCGCCGCGGCAATTTATTTCAAAGCTTTGTTCGGAAAAAACTTTGTCCGAGACCGCTTGGGTAACAATGCCAACATCCTGCTCAATTATGCTTATATCGTCTTGAGAGCAATGGTGGCTCGTTCGATTGCCGGCAACGGATTGTTGCCCTATTTGGGACTAAAACATTGCACCAAATCAAATCCGCTGCCGTTGGTCGACGACTTAATCGAACCTTTCCGTGTCATCGCCGACAAAATCGTGTTTGAACAACTCAATCAGCTGGTTAACATCGAACAGATCGAGTTGACTCCCGAAATAAAAAGAAACTTGACCAAAATTATTACTTTTCCGGTTTTAACCGGCAAAGGATGCGTCTCTCTCAGTGAAGGAATTAATAACTTTGCAAGCAGCTTGGTAACAAGCTTTGAACTCAAAAAAGTGGCCTTGCAATACCCGACCATCCAATTATAAGAATTGTTAAAACGGCCGTCTGATTAAGCGAAAAAAAACGAAAACTTCTGAAGTTACCGGAACGTTTGAGTTATAATTGACCGTCTGATTAATCTCTGATAAAATGGTTTGTAATATCTGGAAAATTCAAATTGCGTTATAATTGACCGTCTGATTAATCTCTGATAAAATTAGAATAACCGGCGCCAAGTCCAAAGACATGTTATAATTGACCGTCTGATTAATCTCTGATAAAATACGCTCAGAAGCAATAGAACGCGCCAAAGTGTT
The DNA here is from genome assembly GCA_900539605.1 of uncultured Azospirillum sp. Taxonomy (GTDB): domain Bacteria; phylum Pseudomonadota; class Alphaproteobacteria; order RF32; family CAG-239; genus JAFUYI01. The sequence goes on from UQCS01000004.1 coordinate 81,448, forward strand.
ATAATTGACCGTCTGATTAATCTCTGATAAAATAGCTAAAGGTATTGGTAAACAAATGATTGGGTTATAATTGACCGTCTGATTAATCTCTGATAAAATGTTATAAACCTTAGCATATGCGCGGAATGGGTTATAATTGACCGTCTGATTAATCTCTGATAAAATTTTGTCGAATACTTCTCCACCACAGATTAGGTTATAATTGACCGTCTGATTAATCTCTGATAAAATCTCGGCTAGATTCTGAGTTTCGATATTAATGTTATAATTGACCGTCTGATTAATCTCTGATAAAATCTTTATTAAGTAAAGCCTTGAAATGAAACACATT
>UQCS01000005.1 GCA_900539605.1 uncultured Azospirillum sp.
ACATCAGGAACGTCAGGTTTTTCTGGGGTCGGAGGAGTCGGAACATCCGGTTCTTCCGGTTTCTCGGGTTGAGGATCCTTATCTTTATCCGGGTCTTTTAGTTCAAAATACCATTTGTTACTGTTCTCGGCAATCTGGTCATATTTAACCTCTGTCAGATACGGACTCTTGTAAACACGCGAAACCACAAATGAACCGGCATTACCGGTGGTATCGTTCTCCGATTGTGCAAACAGAATCTGCCCGCGGTTACGGATGTCCGCATCCGATGAAGCATGAACAATCATCTTGGTGATGCCTTCAACATTACCGGCAATATGCAGTTCATCCGCTTTCATATTCTCCACATCAACATCAATATGTAAAAAGCTGTCAGTCGCCGAATAGCCTTTCAGCTTCACGGTCTCAAGGTAACCGTTGGCAATGTCAAATACTGCGTTGTTGAGCGACAAAGAGGTTACCGCATCGGCATCGCGGTTAGCGGTGCCGTCCTCGTTCAATGAGGCAACAAACGCGCCTTTGCCGTCCCAGTTCTTGGCTGTTCGGTCTTCGTGCTGGTAAGAGCGAAATTTGAGTGTCGTGTTGCTTACCGATACTTTTTGGGAATTGATAATATCGTTGTTCATCGCCACATACTGTGTTGTGGTACCGGTAGCAGCGTCAATGGTATCATCACCTTTGAAGATATAGCTGCCACCTTCCATGTTATCATTAATCACCCAGGCACCGCCATCGGAGGTGTCAAAGCTAATGGTTGAATAATAACCTTTGACATACAATGTGTTATAGTTTTTTCCGCGTGTTGGGTCTTTTATATAGTTTCCCGACATGAAATGTACGTCTGCACCGGAAACAAAATTCATATTTGCAGCAGCATAGACGGCACCGCCATAAGCCTTATTAGTTTCAGAAGCCGTTTCGGCATAGTTATTTAAAAAATCACCGGTAATCTGACCGATCTTTCCGTTATAAATAGCTCCTCCGTAAGCATTACCGGTTTCGCTGATTGCTTTGTTTCCGGCCATTGTGCCGCTGAGTTTTTTGATTGAAGCCGTATCTCTGTAAGAGTCATTGTAGATGCCGCCGCCGGCAGCTTCATTATACCCTCTGACTTCATTATTCAAAATATTTCCGGTAACGCTTTGTATCGTGTTGCTCCAAACATTGTACAAAAAACCGCCATAGGCATTTCCCTGTTTGCTGATCGCCTGGTTATCATTAACGGTAACAGCATCAATTTGCTCTATAACCGATTGAATAGCGCCGCCCTGAGCATTGCCCTTTTCTGTTACTGCTCTGTTATCAGAGATATATTCTGCCGTAATTTTTTTTACCGGACCGGCAGTTACACCGCCGTTTGCACCGGTATATCCCAACGCTTCGTTACCGATCAAACTGCCGGTAATGTTCCCAAATATTCCGTGATTAGAGAGAAAACCGCCAACTGCAGAATACTGGCTGCTGATTGCTTTGTTATAGCTTATAATATCACTGGTGATATCGCCCATTCCGGTTTCATTGCTGCCGCCGTCAATTACAATCGCACCACCCCAGGCTCCCCATTTGTCACCAATAGCCATATTGCCGGATATAATTTTTGAGGTAATATTGCCTAATGTTGCGCGGTAAAGACTGATGGCGCCACCACTGGCAGAACTTTGTCCCTGCGCAATATTGCCGATGATATCACCGTTTATGTTGCCTACGGATGAGACACTGTTTGTGCTGTAATTGCCTAAAAATCCTCCTCTGGCAACCCCGTTGCCGGAACTCATTGATTTATTATAAGCGATGGTGCCTGTAATATCTTTGATAACGCCACCCGAAGGATTATAAATTGCGCCACCGTTAGACGATTGCGATCCTTGCGCTACATTGCCGATAATATCACCGGTAATATTGCCGATATTTTTGCGGTTATATATAAAAGCACCGCCGCCTTCCGAACCAGTTTTGTCGGTTTGACTGATTGCCTGATTGCCTATAAAAGTGCCGCGGATATCCCCGATTGTTCCGCTGTTGTAAATTGCGCCGCCATATGACTGACTTGCAACGGCCTGATTGCCGACAATAGTTCCGGTAATGTTGCCTATTGTTCCGCTATTATAAATCGCACTGCCGGTATTTGTTTGGGTTGTACTGTTAACAAAATCGGCATTAACGTCACCGGTCAAAGATTTTTGCTGACTGGAATAAACAGTTTTTCCTTCCGGTTGAGTGTAAGCATATTTGAAGTATTTATATTGGCCGTTCGGGAGTGGAACTTCAACCACAGCAGGAGTCTCTTTTTGATCGGCTTCAACTTCACTCCAAGTTACATCGCCGAGGGGTAAAAAAGCTTCCGGCTTCAGGTCTATTTTATAATATTTTGTCGTCAGTTTGCCGTCCGCATCGACTTCCTGCAAAGTGAAATTATGGTCGTTTTCCGAGCTTTCGGAACAGGAAAACGCGCTGTTTTCTTCCAAGGCCGGGGGGAGAGAGACAGCAATTGCGGGCGCACTCAAAAAAGTGGTAGCCGTTAATGCAATTGCCAAAGAAGTATATTTAGTCATCGTACACAATCCTCATTTAAATGCATTTAAACGATCGTTTTTTTGCTATGACCAAACGCCGATATCGGATTTTAAATAAATTTGTTATTTTGTAATGATTTATGTTTGCTTTTTTAATTATAATCAACTAGACTTAAGGTGTATCAAAAAAACGATCGTTTTTCTGATACGTTTTTTATATAAGATTTTCTGCTTTGGGCATGTAAAAAAAAGCGCTGCACAGCGCCTTTTTTTACTCGATTTTCGTTTTGGCGAAAATATTATTTTTGATTCAGCTTGTTCTTCATGTAATGTTCCAGCCAGTGAATATTGTACATACCGTCAATATATTCCTGCTGAGAAATGATTTGCTGATGCAGCGGAATTGTCGTTTGAACGCCTTCGATGACAAACTCTTCCAGTGCCCGGCGCATCCGCATGATCGCGGCGTTGCGCGTCGGTGCGTGAACAATCAGCTTGGCAATCATACTGTCATAAAACGGTGGAATTGCATATCCCGAATAGATTTCCGAATCAACACGTACGCCGAGACCGCCGGGAGCATGCCATTCGGTGATTTTGCCTGGACACGGGGTAAATGTTTCGGGATTTTCCGCATTGATGCGACATTCAATGGCATGGCCGCTGAATTTGATGTCCTTTTGTTCATAACCAAGAGCTGCTCCGCTGGCAATTCTGATTTGTTCGCGAACAAGGTCAATGCCGCTGACGGCTTCGGTAACCGGGTGTTCTACTTGCAAACGGGTATTCATTTCCATAAAATAGAATTTTCCGTCTTCATAAAGAAATTCGAGTGTCCCGGCATTGAAATAACCGATTTTGGCAATTGCTTTACGAACAATTTCGCCGATTTCTTCCCGCTGAGCCTGATTGAGAGCCGGGGAAGGCGATTCTTCGATCACTTTTTGGTTATTACGTTGGATTGAACAGTCGCGTTCGCCAAGATGAACCACGTTTCCGTATTTGTCAGCCAAAACCTGCATTTCGATATGACGCGGTTTTTGTAAATATTTTTCCATATAAACGACATCGGTCGGGAAAGCGGCTTTTGCTTCGGCCCGGGCCATCGTATAGGCTTCTTTGAGGTCATCGTCGCTAAATGCAACTTTCATGCCTTTACCGCCGCCGCCGTCTTTGGCTTTGATAATAATCGGGTAGCCGATTTCGTGAGCCCATTTTTTAGCGTCTTCAAGTGTATCCAGCGAAGGCGAACCCGGGGTTACCGGAATGCCGGCTTCGACAGCAGCCTGACGAGCAGTGATTTTATCGCCCATTTTGCGCATTTGCGCGGCACTGGGACCGATAAACGTAATGCCGTGTTCTTCGACCATTTCTGCAAAATCTGCATTTTCGGAAAGAAAACCGAAACCGGGGTGAATGGCGTCGGCGCCGGTTACAAGCGCGGCCGAGATGATGGCAGATTTGTTGAGATAAGAGTCGACCGAACGGGCCGGCCCGATACAAACCGCTTCGTCAGCCAGACGCACGTGCATGGCATTGGCGTCGGCTTCCGAATGGACTGCCACCGTACGAATCCCCATTTCGCGACAGGCACGATGGATTCGTAAGGCTATTTCGCCGCGGTTGGCAATTAAAACTTTTTCAAACATGGTATTTTCCTGCAAAAGTTGCTATTCAATCACGATCAAAGGTTCGCCGTATTCAACCGGATCGCCGCTTTCGACCAGAATTTTGGTTACTTTGCCGGAAACCTGTGCCTTGACCGGATTGAAAGTTTTCATCGCTTCGATCAGGCAAACCGTATCGCCCTGAGTGACGCTGTCACCGATTTTGACGTAGTTTGGCGTGTTGGGATCGCTGGAAAGATAAACCACGCCGACCATCGGCGATTTGACGCACCCCGGAAGCTTGGAGATGTCGGTGGCACCGTCGGTAACCGGCGCAGCAACGGGAGCAGCGGGCGCGGCAGCAGGTGCGGGAACGGGAGCGGCAGCCGGTGCAAACGGCATCGGTGCAGCAGCGGAAACCGGCGCATGCGATCTGATTAAGGAGATTCGGCAAGTTTCAGTTTCATATTCCAACTCCGCCAAGTCGTTTGCTTTCAAAATGGCGGCCAATCTGCTAACAATTTTGGTATCCAAAGGATCAGACATTTAATTTCTCTCTGTAAAGATTAATACTAGACACTCGTTTGTACTCCAATGTGTTTCATAAAACAACAAAAATATTCAAAAATCGGCTATTTTTTGCTAAAAACACCCCAAAAATGGCGAAAAACAGTCGTTTTTATTTATTTTAGAATGTGCAAATATAACAAATTTTAGCGGCGCTTGCGCATCAGTTTACCAAAACCGGTGCGAATACTGCCTTTGGTGTGAGAATAGACAACTTCTTCTTCGCTGTTCATTTCCAGGAGGTCTTTGTACAGTTCCTGATTGTCGGCGGCACGGCCGGTTTGGGCGATGATTTCCAAATCTTTTAAATAATCGTCATAAGCCTGTTGAAATTTCGGCTTTTCCATGGCGTCGAATTTTGCCAGCAGAGCAGCAGCGGCGTCGGTTCCCTGTCGGGCATATTCTTCTTCCGAAGCTGTCTGCTCGGCACGGCAGGTAAAAGAAAAAGCAAGACCGACCGCCAAAAATATCCATTTTTTCATTTTTTGCTCTCCCAACTGCAAAGATACTAAATTTATATTAACGAATTAATGGTAAACATATTATTATCAAAACAAACGGGAATAAGAAATGAAACGTTTTTTTTATCTGCTGGTTTTTATTTTGTTGGGCGTAAACCGAGCCGCGGCGTGGAGTTACGGCGAGTTTGTTTCCTGTCATTCGCTCAACCCGATGCCGGCTGTAACTTTCAAAACCTCTTACGGGCAGCTGGTACATGATTTTAATCTGACGACTTCGGAAATAACGTCTAAAGCGCACCTGAAAGAAAAAGGATTTTTTGCCGACGGTTTGGCGGTAGCGGGACCGCGCATTTCCTTCCGTTTGTTGCGTTACACCGTTCGCCAGCTTGATGATAACGCTACCTGTATCTTGCCGGCGGAAGTGGAGTTCTTTTTCGGTTACAGCCAGCCGGAGATTTTTGTTTCCAAAGATTTGGACAAGGACAGCTGCCGTTTTTCGGTCGTGATCCGCCACGAACAGGTACATCAGCGAATCAACAAACTGGTGCTGGAATATTTTTTGCCGCTGATCAGCAGTGAACTGCATCAGGCCGTGCGTAACGTCAAAGCGGTAAAAGTCGCTTCTCCCGAACAGGCTCAAGAAGGGGCAATGCAGTTGATGAAATATTATCATGCGCGGTTGGAACCGATTTTGAGCATGTACCGCCAGGTGTTGGACAATGAGCAGAAAAAACTCGATAACATGACCAATTACGGCAATGAATGGGAATTGTGCCGCAAATACGAAAGCGAACGTCGTCAGAAAGATGCGGAAGAAGATGAAAACTGAAAGACACCGCCGTTATGTTTCCGTTTTTGCTATCTGTCAAAATTTAGACAAATTTTTTGATTGACCCGCCAAACAATCTGTATTATACTTTCTTTCAGTATAAAAAAGTATTGTGTCCTATTATTCAAGCCGAAATTTCATAAATTTTTCCGCGTGCTTTGATGCACCGGTTTTTATGATTGATTGAAAGCCTGTCTCAATGCGGAAATGCTTTTTGATACCGGGTATTACATTAAATCACATAAAAAAATTGCTTTATGAAAGGAATCTTTTCAGTTAAAGACGCCGGTAAATGGTGGAAAGGAGAGGTGACCATGCGTTACAATCTTCTGTTGTTGGTCAAATTGCTGGGACTGCTGATTGCTCTCCCGTTCATCCTTCTTTTCTATGTCGGAAAAGGACTGTGGACAGGACTGGTATGGTTGGCCAAGCATGTTCTCAAACCGGTTTTCTTCTGGCTTGCCGTTGGATTGACGGCTCTGTGGATGTGGCTTCGGGCCCGATTTGAACACAAATCGGCGCCGAAAAACGCTCAGGCCGAAACGCAAACGTCTCAACCGAAGAATGACCGCGCAATGTGGATCGTACTGGCACTGGCGTTTCTGGTGGCTATGTTCGCTTTGTGGAGAAGCTGTTCCTCGGCACGCGAAACGTTGACGGATGAACCTGCCGTTGTCTATGATCGGGCTTTTGACGAAGTTATCGTTGCCCGTGCTTATCTCGACGGTGTGCAGAGAGAAGTTTCCGGCGAATGCCCCCGTGCGTTGGTCGGATTTAAGTTCATCAACAATCAGCCGGTGGAGAAATACGATTTCGACGGCCTAACCTACGAAGAAGCGGTTAAGGTTGTTGCTCAAGACTGGAAGCCGTTGGTAACCGACAATCTGAACCCGGAAGTGCGACTGAGCAGTCAGCAAATGGCGGTGGTCACTCTGACGGCAATGCGAATGGGAAAATATGGTTTTGCCCGTTCGACTTTCCTCAAGAAAGTGAACGAGGGAGATTTTGAGAGTGCAGGCGAATGGCTGTTGCTGCAAAAATCCGATGGTTCTGTCCGTGTAACCGGAGACGAACCCAAACAGTATTTTTATATTCTGCGTTTGCTGTGGAACGGTGATCTGGCGATTCGGGATCTGCTTGATTTTCCGATGTTTTCTTACAAGGGAATTGACATCAGTTCGGTGTATACGGTTGAGGGAGAATATATTTTTAACTCTGAAATCGAAAACAGGCTGATGCGCGGAAATTTCGCAACTCCGCGAGAAGCTCTTGAGCTTTATTAACTGAAAGCTTAAACGAAAAAAAGTCCTTCGGCCATCCGGCTGGAGGATTTTTTTTTGCAAAATATAAAATAGACAAAATTAAACAATTGTGCTAACATAATTCAAAAACTGCAACAGACGGGATGAAAATGCTGAAAAGCAAAGCTTATGAACATTTACTGAATATTTCCGAAAGCACGGACCGCAAGTTCGAAGACTTTTTAAGCCAGTACGAAATTCTTGCCGAAGTGGTAAAGGAATTTCCCGATTTGTCATCGTATGTTTTACCGATTATGGTGCAGACGGTTGCTGACCGCGGTTTTAATGCCGATGTTCAGCCGACGGCGGCAAAAGTTTTTAATGCGGCGGCGCTGCAACTCGATTCTGCCGAGATCATGGAAAGTTTTAACCGATTATTTGTCAAAAATCCGCGTTTTGCTTTTTATACACTCCCGGATTTGTTCAAATCACGGCCGGATCTCTGTTCTGCTTTATTTCCCAAACTGTTGCAAGAAGCATTGAAAGCCGATGATAACGGGATAAATGCATGCGCTTCGGCACTGGTGGCAGCAGTTGTCAGCACCAAGCCGGCGTCGGCGTCCGCGATGTTGGAACGGGTTTTTGCTGATGGTGCGGAGAAAGTGTCGCTGAACCACAAATTATATGGCACTCTGGGTAAAATTTATTCGGTTCATCCTCAGTTAAGGGAACAGATTTTCAGGCTTTTGGAAGCCGGAGCGGGTACCGAGCCGGAACTGTACGGCGCTTTATATCGCAATTTGGGACAAATGGCGGCTTTTGATAGCGGAATTTATGATCGTTGTTTGGCCACAATGGAAAAATATGTTACGCTGCCGCAAAATACGCCTTTTTCCCTTTCTCAGGCGTATAAAAGCGTCGGAGAGATTTTGTTGCCGGTTGCCGATAACCAAAAGCAAAGATTGGAAGCTTTTCTTCGTCTGGGGCTGGAGAACCCGGCCAACAATCGTTCGTCGTGTAAAATTGCGTGGCGTCTTCTCAATCAGCGGGATCAGCTGGTCAGCAGTGTTTCGTTGGGAAGGCGCGGCGAAAAAAACGAACAGAATAAATTCGGATGGTATAAGACGGATTGTATTGACAGAACAGAAACCTGCGTGTTGGTTATGGGTGGTGACGGTGTGCGAAACGAAAAGGCGGCTAACGGTTATATGGGGGATATATACCGGCTGCTGGAAGAAAACGATCTTGAAGATCTGGTCAAAGTTTACGGGGCGGTATATGATTTTGGCGAATATATGAATGAGAATGATGCCCGCACTCAGTTGTTCCGGGAACATCGCCGCAAAATAGGGTTAAAACGGCCGATTGATCCCGATTCTGTTAATCCGGCCTATATACGAAAAATTTTTGATGCCGTCGTCAAGCCGCGTCTGACCGGCGCCGACGGAACCCGGATTGATACCGCCGATGCGGCCGATAATATTCGGAAGCTGACGATTGTTGCCCATTGTCACGGCGCTTATACGGCCCTAAAACTGGAACAGATGATGCAGTCGGAAATGGCACTGCTCGGATACGATGTCGAAGAACGCCGTTTGATCCAGAAACAAATGCTGGTGCTGGCCCAGTCTCCGTATTGCCCGCTCGGTGAATCACGTTCGACATTCATTTCTTTCGGTTCTGCCGCCGATTATGAAGTCAACCATTATAATGCTTTTGAAAAATCGTTACGGGTCCTAAATCAGGAAAAGCCGATTCCGCTCAGCTATTTTCCGGACCGGCAGGGAAACATTTTTTTGACCGGCAGCATGGGGAGCGAATATGAACAGCACAATTTCTGGGGCTATCATCCGTTGCCGGAAATGAGTCGGGAAGGGCAGGCTCTGACAGCCTTGTCGGCAAAAATCCTTATAAACGGTCTTCGCAATGCCTTGGAAGTGTCGCCGCGGCTGCCGTCGGTGGAACAACTTGCTGCAACCGATGCTGCCAGTCGGGAATTATTTGATCAAATGACTGAAAACGGCAAAGAAGTTTATAAACAAATTTGTCTTCTGGCGTGTCAGGCGGCCCGAAGCGGTTCCTTTTACGAATAGCGGTTGTATGAGAAGCAGAATTTTGGTTCCTGCCGATTGCAATTTGTTGTATTTGCGAGGTTTTGTAAAAAAGTATAAAAAAATTACGAAAATCGTAAAAATATGCTGGACAATAAAAAAAATATCTATTATAAACTCTTTCGTTACCCATGCTCGGGTAGCTCAGTTGGTAGAGCAGAGGACTGAAAATCCTCGTGTCGGCGGTTCGATCCCGTCCCCGAGCACCATTTAAAATGCCCTCCCTGTGAGGGCTTTTTTTTGCACTAAAACTTTCCATGGTGATGAGAAAATCTTATTTGGAAATGCAATTCCTGTTGTGCCGAAGAGGTAAGGTTGAGTAAATCTTAAAATTAACAAAAAAGTTACAAATTGCCTGTATCATCCTCCCTCGGTAAAACCAAAAGGGAGATAACAATGGATAAGGCTAACCAAAATAAGGAAAACGTGCCGGATCAGCCGGTCGAAATCGTTAACACGGCCGAGGCACTGGAAAATTTGATTGTCCGGGTCAAACGGGCGCAGAAAGAATTTGCAACTTTTTCGCAGGAACAGGTGAACGCCATTTTCCAAGCGGCTGCCGCGGCTGCCGATAAGGCCAGAATTCCGCTGGCCAGAATGGCGGTTGAAGATACCGGAATGGGAATTGTGGAAGATAAAATAATCAAAAACCATTTTGCTTCCGAATATATTTATAACAAATATAAAAACGAAAAGACTTGCGGTGTTATCAAAGCAGACCGTACCAACGGCATAAAAATCGTTGCCGAACCGCTGGGCGTGATTGCCGGAGTTGTGCCGACCACCAACCCGACTTCTACCGCCGTTTTTAAGTCGCTGATCTGTTTAAAAACCCGCAACGCCATTATCTTTTCGCCTCATCCGCGTGCCAAAAAGTCCACCATTGCGGCGGCACGTCTGATTCGTGATGCTGCCGTGGCTGCCGGGGCGCCGAAGGATATTATTGCCTGGATTGATGAACCGACGCTGGAGCTTTCCAACCTCTTGATGACACATCCTCTGATTGATTCTATTTTGGCCACCGGCGGCCCGGGAATGGTCAAAGCGGCTTATTCCAGCGGCAAACCGGCGCTCGGTGTCGGCGCAGGCAATACGCCGGCAGTGATTGATGAAACCGCCGATATCGAAATGGCTGTTTCTTACATCCTGATGTCCAAAACCTTTGACAACGGTATGATTTGTGCTTCCGAACAGTCAGTGATTGCGGTAAAAGAGGTTTATGATCAGGTCAGGAAAGAGTTGGAATTTCGGGGAGCTTATATTCTCAATCAACAAGAAGCTGAGCAGTTGTCGAAAATCATTCTTACCGAAAAAATGACAGTTAACGCCGACATTGTCGGACAAAGTGCCGCCATCATTGCCAAACTGGCCGGTTTTGAAGTTCCGCCGCATGCCAAGGTTTTGGTGAGTGAACAAACATCAACTGACCGTGACAATCCTTTTGCACATGAAAAACTGTCACCGATTTTGGCTTTGTATAAAGCGGACAATTTCGAACAGGCAACCGATATGGCGTTAGAACTGGTCAATTTGGGCGGAGTGGGACACACTTCGGTTTTGTATACCGACAGCCGTTCTCAGGACCGAATCAACTTTTTTGCCACCAAATTGCCGACCGGGCGTTTGTTAATTAATTCGCCGTCGTCCCAAGGCGGTATCGGCGATTTGTTCAATTTTAAGCTTGAACCTTCGCTGACGCTGGGATGCGGTTCGTGGGGCGGCAATTCCGTCAGCGAAAACGTCGGCGTCAAACATTTGCTTAATTATAAAACCGTTGCCGAAAGGAGAGAAAATATGTTGTGGTTCCGGGTTCCTCCGAAAATTTATTTCAAACGCGGCGCCGTCGATCAGGCTTTGCGTGAGTTGGAAGGCAAAAAACGCGCTTTTATCGTCACGGACCGCTATCTGTTTGACTCCGGCATTGTCAACAATGTGACCCGGGTGCTGGAAGAAATGGATATCGACTATCAGATTTTCTTTGACGTCAAACCCGATCCTACCTTGTCAACCATTGATGAAGCATTGGCGATGGTTCGTCCTTACCAACCGGATGTGTTTATTGCTTTGGGCGGCGGTTCGCCGATGGACGCGGCTAAAATCATTTGGCTGATGTACGAACATCCGGAAGTCAATTTTGAAGATATTTCAATGCGTTTTATGGATATTCGCAAACGGATATGTTCTATTCCCGAGTTGGGCAAAAAAGCGCAGTTGGTGGCGATTCCGACCACTTCGGGCACCGGATCGGAGGTGACGCCGTTTGCAATCATCACCGATGATGAAACCCATGTCAAATATGCAATTGCCGATTATGCCCTGACGCCGAATATGGCGATTATTGATGCCAACTTTGTTGACAACATGCCGAAAGGGCTGACGGCAGCATCGGGTTTTGACGCTTTGGTCCATGCCGTGGAAGCTTATGTCTCGGTGATGGCGACCAACTTTACCAACTCGGCGGCGTTGGAAGCAATCAAACAGGTTTTTCGCTATCTGCCCCGTGCTTATCAAAACGGTGCTGCAGATCCGGTGGCGCGTGAAAAAGTGCATCATGCGGCAACCATTGCCGGAATGGCTTTTGCCAACTCGTTTCTCGGCCTTTGCCACTCAATGGCGCATAAGCTGGGCGGTGCCTTCAATATTCCGCACGGGATTGCCAACGCTTTGTTGTTTAACCAGGTGATTCGTTACAATGCCACCGATTGTCCACGTAAACAGGCCATTTTCCCGCAATACAAATTTCCGAATGCCAAACAGCGTTATGGACAGATTGCCGGTAACCTGAAACTGGGCGGTAAAAATGATGATGAAAAACTGGAAAATCTGCTGGCTGCCGTTTCCAAACTGAAAGAAGAAATCGAAATTCCGCACTCAATCAAGGAGTGGGGAATTAAGGAAGAGGATTTCTACGCCAAGTTGGACGATATGGTTGAAAAGGCTTTTGATGACCAGTGCACCGGTGCCAACCCGGTTTATCCGCTGATGGAAGATATCCGCCGGATTTATATTGACGCTTACAACGGCGTTGATTATCAGCCGGAACCGAAATAGGGAGCGGCTAAAGGAAAAGCCCCGGAAAACCCGGGGCTTTTTGGGCAGTTTTTTCCTTGGGGACCGGAAGCAACTGTCAGTCGGTGCTTTGATATTTGACGGCTTTCAGGATAACGCCGTTTTCGACTCCGGTTATTTTAACCCGGTCTCCTTTTTTCAAACCGTCTTTACATTCAACAATCCAGACTGTATCGCCGACAATTGCCTTGGAACGGCCGTCCGAGGCGTCTTCTGCCAGCAAATAGGTTTTGCCGATATGCTGGCCGGCCATGTCGTTAAGGTATTTGTACTTTTCGGCGCCGGTGCTGCGTTTGATGACCTTAGCGTAAACAAACCAGCCGGCAACGGCAAAGACAACGGAAAACGCACCGAAAATAACTGATTGTTCAATTACGCCGAAGTCGTTGTAAATGGTAAGTATTCCGGTGGCAAATGCCGACAGCCCGAACCAAACCAGATAAACGCCGGGGACAAACACTTCCAGCAAGACCAACGCCAGCCCGAGTGAAAACCATTCCATATAATTCATGGTATTTCTCCTTTACTTGCGGTTGGTAGCAGTATTCTTTTCTTGCAGTACTTCTTTGGCAATCTCCGCAATTCCGGCAATTGATCCCATAACATTAGCCGTATCCATCGGCATCATTAGCAATTTCTGGTTGGGCGAAGTGACAATTCCCTGCAGGGCTTCGATGTATTTTTGCCCCAGAAAATAGTTGAGCGATTGTGGACTGCCGTCGGCAATGGCATCAGACACCATTTTGGCGGCGTTTGCTTCGGCGAGGGCCAGCCGTTCACGGGCTTCCGCTTCACGGAACGCCGCTTCTTTCTGAGCTTCGGCAGCCAAAATGACCGATTGTTTTTCACCTTCGGCTTTTAAAATTTCGGCCTGACGAAATCCTTCGGCTTCAAGAATATTGGCGCGTTTGTCGCGCTCGGCTTTCATTTGGCGCGCCATCGAATTGATCAGATCGGCAGGCGGGGTGATGTCTTTGATCTCTACCCGGGTTACTTTGACGCCCCACGGTATGGTTGCTTCGTCGACCACCGCCAGCAGTTTGTGGTTAATGGCGTCGCGCTGAGACAGCAGTTCGTCAATTTCCATACTGCCGATGACGGTACGAATGTTGGTCATAATTAGATTCAGGATGGCAACGTTCAGATCTTTGACCTGATAAGCGGCGTTGGCCGCCTGTTGGATCTGAAAGAATAAAACCCCGTCCACACGGACAGTTGCGTTGTCTTTGGTGATAACGTCTTGAGAAGGTACATCAAGAACCTGTTCCATCCGATTGATTTTTGCTCCGATTTTTTCGACGATCGGAATGATGATGTGCAGTCCCGGCGAAAGGGTGCGGGTAAAGCGGCCGAAACTTTCCACCGTATATTCGTATCCTTGCCGGACAATGACCACCGAAGTCAACAACAGAAAAAAGACGACAACGGCGAGAAATAATGCAAACTCCATAATTTTCTCCTTAGTTAGTTATTTAGATCTCGTTGTCAGAATAACGGAAATCTCGTTTTCATACAACCGGCACCGAAAGTTATATACAACAATCGTGAATTTGCCGATTCTTTGATAGAGGCGGCCCCCAAGTATGGAATAAGATCTTTTTTACGGTTTTGGGGTTTCAAAACGAGTAACAATTTTGCCTCAATCTTTTAATGCTGATTGCCAAAAATTTTTTAAATTATTTTATATTTCGTCAACTTGCCGCTCCGGAATATCGGACGTTTTGTTCGTAATTTCGGGAGGTTGTCCGGCAGAGGAGGAAAAAACGCCGAATCGATGATGTCGTTTGTCAAATATTATGTCGGAAATTTGACGGAAAAGCAGGCGGTTCTTTGTGTAAAAGTTTTGTTAAAAGCAGTGCCCGGCGCAAAAATTATGTTGCCAAAACAGCCGGTTTTATATTACAATTTAACTAATAACAGGGGGAGAAGCAAATGGACGTGGTGGCAGGAAAAGGAGGAAATTTCTTCGTTGTTAACGGTTCCGTCAGCAACACCATTCTCAATATGCTGTCTGAGATCTCTTATGAAGAGTTTGGAAAATACAACGCTTATTCGACAATGAAGAAGATTTCACGCCAAAGCCCGGCGGAATACGCTGCCAAAAACGGGTTGCGTCAGAATATTGTTGAAAACTTTTCCCGTCTTGAAGAAGTGATCGATTATCACGCTACTCAGGATCTGATGTATTTTATTGAGTCTGAAGACGGCCGGGAACGTTCGGACAGTTATGACAACGATGTTGTTGTCAATCCTGCAAACTATAACAACGGTTTTCTGCATGCCGCTCCGCGGGAAGTGTCGGGGCTGATTACCGATTCTTTTCAAATTCCGGAAGATTTGGTGCCGCGTTTGCTGAAAAGCGTCGGCATATCAATCAAAAGGGAAACCCTGTCACATTTCGTAAAATGGAATAATATTACCTACAAGGTTGACATTACACCCGCTCGTACTCAGAACTATGTCAGCATGTTCAACAACAAGTCAATCATCGTTGTTGAAAATTGCTATGTTTTTCAGTCTGATGATTGGAATATTGTCAAAAAAATCGAGCAGAAATTTATTAAAGAAAAAGTTCGGCGCAAAAAATCGTGGTTTTTAAAAGAAAAACCGGATGAAGTCCTGCTGGAAGATATTTTGCGCAAAATGTTCAAAGATAAGGCTCTGATTCGCTATACTGCCTTGTATCGCGCTTATCGCGAAATTCGTAAAATTCGTCATGATTATGCCGGGATTTTTATTCACGAGTTTCATCACTTGCGCAATAAAGTTTTGGTTGAAAATCGCAGCCTGCATCCAAAGTCGCTGGCTTTGAATGCAGCGGATCTTTATAATATTCAGGTGGAAGACGAGCGAAGCGCGGCTTTAGCGGTAACGATTTTCCGTTTGGGACGTTACTGGAAAAATAAAAGCTGGAACGAGCTTTTGAGCAAAGAGCCGTGCTTCGAAGTATTAAAAGACCGTCCGCAGGAAGTACGCGAAAACTTGCTTAAAAATATGGAATTTGTGGTTAATCTGAAGCTCAAGCATTGGACGGAAAACGAACTTGAACGCCATTATCCGAAATTTGTCAGTAATCTTCCGCTGATTGAAGCGCGTAATTCGATTGCCAAAGGCGAAGACGCCGAACGACGCGAATACTTCCGCCAGCGTTCGGTTATGTACAGTTTTTATATTTATAATCCCGACAGCGGAAAGTTTGAACTGCGCAATCTCAGCCGCTATATTAAGATTGATATTCCGGTTGACGGTTTTGTGCAGGAGAATATAATTGACAAAGCCCGTTACTACATTGATCGTAAAAAAGCAGCCAAACGCTTTTTGCTGGCTAAAGACGGCATCAGCGAAGCGCTGGTGAAAAAAGCGGCGGTTGTTTTCGATGCGCCGCGCCGCCTCGGAGCGCGCCGACGGTTGAACGAACCGGGTAAAAAATAAAAACACAAAGGAGAAAAATATGAAAACGTTACTCTATCTGATCGGGCTGGTTGCCGTTGGTTTGGCAATTGCATGGTTTGGTTTTGGCATTCATCCAAAAAGCGTTTATTACAGAATGGTCAATATGTTTGCTTCAACATCGGAAACAACTGCCGGTCATGCGCAAGACGTTAAAAATACCGGCAGTCGTTTTGCCGATGTAATCAAAAATAATTATAACGATCAGGATATGACCCAGCCGATGGCTCATTAGAAAGATTCTTCAACGTAAACAAGCACCGAAAGGTACTTGTTTACGTTCTGACGGGGCCGATCGTCGCAGATTGACCCAAAATCGTTGTCCTGGCTTGACAACTGCTTAATTCAAAGTGTATAAATAAAACAGCCTAGACTTAACAGAAAACTTAAATTTGATTTTATAAATGCCTGATTTTTATTTTGAAAATGAATATGATTGTGAAGTGGCGGGGGTCGACGAAGCCGGGCGGGGACCGTGGGCCGGACCGGTGGTTGCCGGCGCAGTCGTGATTAAAAATCGCTGTTTATGCGACGAGCTGTTAAACGGTTTGGATGATTCGAAAAAGCTTTCGGCTGCCAAAAGAGAAAAACTCTATTTAAAACTTTTCGAGGAGCAGGCGGCGGGAAATCTTCAAATCGGTATCGGGGAAGCTTCGGTGCAGGAAATTGACGAGTTAAATATTTTGCAGGCAACTTTTTTAGCGATGTGCCGGGCGGTCGAAAAACTGCCTGTTTGTCCGTCTGCAGCGTTGATCGACGGCAATCGTACGCCGCCGGCGTTTCCTTGTAAATGCCGAACGGTTGTCAAAGGCGATTCACTTTCGTTGTCAATTTCGGCCGCGTCGATTGTTGCAAAGGTATACCGGGACCGTTTGATGCGCGAGTTAGGGCAACGATATCCCGGATACGGTTTCGAAAAAAATGTCGGTTACGGTACCGCTACTCATATCGAAGGGTTGAAAAAACAAGGCGTTACGCCCGAGCATCGTCGCAGCTATAAACCGATAAAAGAATTTATGGAACAAAAGTGAATTTTAGGGTTGACTTTTTGTCTAAAATGTGAGATAGTTACTTTTGTAATAACTAATTATTAAACTTATGAATATGAATAAAGCAACCCGTAACGGAAATGGAAATTCTCGTCTCGCAGAACAGTTAGGAATAATCAGAGGTAAGAACACCGGTAAAAAAGCCGCTTACCTCAAAGGTCACGATCTCATGCCCGAGGTGCTGCCCGAGCTCTTCAAGTGTAACAACCTGGAACTCGCCGCTCTCTACCTCCACAAGTTCGAAACCGTTCCGCTGGAAGTCGCTGCTGCCGCCTGCAAGGCCGGCCGTGGTTCTCTCCTTCGAGGCTTAGCCGTTGCGTAGCTTCACTAAAAAGAACTGTTCTTTTTAGTTCTTTTATAAGCTGTTCGTCTCAGACGAGCAGCTTTTTTTGTTTAAATCTTTTGCTGACCGAACCGTCAGTGGAAAAAATTAAGCCAGAATTTTTGGCAATTATGGCTTTTATGGATCTCCGGACCTGTTCTTAAAATTCTCACAGTGCCAGAAGCTGTTGCTTTTGCGCCTAAAATGAAAAACTAGCCAAAAAATATTTTCGATCAGTTTTTGTTAATAATTTTATAACTTCTTTTTGTCATACTGCCTCCATTGTCAAATGACCATAATGAAGTGAAATAAATGAGTATTGAAACCAAAACGATCTTAAATACGATAATCAATGACGATTGTGTTAAGATTATGAACCAGATGGAAGAAAAGTCGGTTGATCTGATCTTCGCCGATCCGCCGTATAATCTTCAGCTCGGGGAAGCCTTGACGCGTCCCGACAACTCCAACGTTAACGGTGTATACGAAGAATGGGACAGTTTTGCCTCGTTGAAAGAATATGACGAATATACCCGGGCCTGGATGAGCGCTGCACGACGTATCCTCAAAGACGACGGTAGTATTTGGGTAATCGGGTCGTATCATAATATCTTTCGTGTCGGTTATATTTTGCAAGACCTTGGTTTTTGGATTTTAAATGACATTATCTGGAACAAAACCAACCCGATGCCCAATTTTAAAGGGACCCGGTTTACCAACGCGCATGAAACTTTGATTTGGGCGGCCAAGACCCCTAAGTCAAAATATACATTTAATTATGAGGCGATGAAAGCGATGAACGAAGACGTCCAGATGCGCAGCGACTGGCAGTTGCCGTTGTGTACCGGTAAAGAGCGTCTCAAGGCGGAGGAGGGAGGCAAACTTCACCCGACCCAAAAACCCGAGGCTTTGTTGTATCGGGTTCTGATGTCTTCTTCCAATGTCGGTGATACGGTTCTGGATCCGTTTTTCGGTACCGGCACCACCGGGGCAGTGGCGAAAAAGATCGGTCGCAATTTTATCGGCATTGAGCGTGATGCTCAGTATGTCAAAGGTGCTGAGGCCCGAATTAATGAAGTTTCGCGGATTCAAAATGATGCCTGCCTTGGTTATGCCATGAAAAAGCGGCAGCCGCGTGTGCCTTTCGGTGCTGTTATTGAATGTGGCCTGCTTAAAGCCGGTGACAAGCTCTTTGATGCCAAAGGCGATGTTTCGGCATTGATTCGTTCGGACGGTACGCTGATTTCGACTTTCGGCAACGGTTCAATTCACCAAATGGGGGCAGCGGCGCAAAATGCACCGGCTTGCAACGGCTGGATGTACTGGCATTATCAAAATCAAAATAAACAACTGGCACCGATTGACGAATTGCGCAAAATTATTCGCGAAGAACTCTATCCCGAATAAGCCGGATTTTATTTGTAAGTGCCGCTTCAGAAATCGAGGCGGCATTTTTTTGTTTTTAAGAATTATGCTGTTTGTTTGCCCGGAGTTCAAAATGATCGTGCTTTCAAAGTGGATGTTTGTGTAAAAATGAAATAAAAAATACCGTTTTGTTAAAAAAACACTTGTTCTGAAAGCGAAAATCGTACACAATAAGCAAAATTTAAAATTGTGGTAGAATGATTGATATGAAGAATGCAAAAATTTAAAAGATACAGTCGCGGCGGCAAAGAAGAAAATGCCGTTCGCAACTATGCCGCCATTGATTTGGGCACCA
Organism: uncultured Azospirillum sp.; assembly: GCA_900539605.1. Taxonomy (GTDB): domain Bacteria; phylum Pseudomonadota; class Alphaproteobacteria; order RF32; family CAG-239; genus JAFUYI01. Next base: position 18,940 of record UQCS01000005.1, read on the forward strand.
ATTCGTGCCGCTTGGTTATTGCTTCTCCGACACCGACGTCTTTTCATATCATAGAAACTTTTTCCCGCATCACCCGTCTGGGGGAGGGAATTATCAAAGAAAACGAGTTGGGCAGAGAAGCAACCCGGCGCACGATCAAGGCGTTGAAGATATGTTCGGAGATCATTAGCGAATATGCGCCGATTTTCCGGGCGCGTTTCGTGGCAACAGCGGCTTGCCGGCGAGCCAAAAACTGTAAGGACTTTTTGAGTGATGTCAAACGACAGACCGGCCTCAATTTGGAGATTATTTCTTCGCAGGAAGAGTCTCGTCTGGCGGTTATCGGCTGCATGCCGCTTTTGAAACGCAATGTTAAACGAGCGTTGGTTTTTGATATCGGTGGCGGTTCAACCGAAATTTCGCTGGCACGGCTGGCCAACAGCGGCAAGGCTTTTATTGAAGGTTTCGTGTCGCTGCCTTACGGTGTTGTTACGGTTTCCGAAGCTTTTCCCAACAAAGATATGACCAACCTGGCTTACAACACCATTATGGATCGCACGCACAAACTGCTGGAAAGTTTTGAAGAGCGTTACAAAATCGGAGAGGCGATTGCCAACGGCGAAATTCAGGTTATCGGCACTTCGGGCACGGTGACGGTGCTGGGCGCAATTCAGCTGAATCTTCAGCATTATAACCGTTCGGCCGTAGACGGTATCAGCATTACCGCGCAGGATATGAAACATGCAGTTTCAAAAATCCGCCGCATGGGCGACGACGGGCGCAGAAAACATCCCTGTATCGGTCCGCAAAAAGCGGATTTGACTATTGCCGGTTGTGCCATTATCGAGGCAATTTGTTCTTTTTGGCCGGTGAAAGACGTGACGGTGGCTGATCGCGGTATTCGCGAAGGAATATTGCTGGATATGATGCATAATCGCAAAAAAACGCGTCGCGGTTTTATGCGCCGTAATAAGAACAAAAGGATGAATAAAGATGAAAAAAACAGCTCTGGCAGCCATTGATCTCGGCACCAACTCCTGTCGGCTGCTGATTGCGGGGTCGGACGGCAAAACATTGTATAAAAACGCTATTGCAACCCGTCTTGGCGAAGGGATGAGCACTCATAACCGTTTTACCGACGAAGCGGTCAAACGCGGAATTGAGTGCTTTTGTACTTTCAAAATGAACATGGATGAATATGGGGTTGAAAAATATCGGGCAATTGCCACCGCTGCCTGCCGAATGGCCGGGAACGGTCCTGAATTTGTCAAAAAAATCAAACAGCATGCCGGTATTGATTTGGAGATCATCGACGGTTATGAAGAAGCGGTGCTTAATTTGAAAGGGGCTTTGCTGAATGTACGGCAAGAGTCGGCCGGTCATGTCGTTGTTTATGATTTGGGCGGTGGTTCGACCGAAATTACGTTGGCCGCGCGAGGTTCTGTTCCCAAGATCTTGCATACGGTATCGATTCCGTGGGGCGCGCGTAATGCCTCTGAAAAATTTGACTTGCGCGAATATAATAAATCTCATGCTGACCGGCTGGCAGAAGAAATCTCCGCTTACAGCCGGCGTTTTGCCGCTGAGGCCGAGTTGGAAAAATATCACGATGATTTATGTTTCGTTGCCACTTCCAGTACCCCGTTGCGACTTACTCACATTGCCCGCGGCTGGGAAAGCTATAACCGTTCGCGGGCCGACGGAGTGAAAATGAGTATTGAAGAATTTGAAGGTGCCGTTGCCAAAGTTCACGGCATGACTTGTGCCGAGATGGCGGAAGATCTGAATATTGGTCCGGTGCGTGCCGAGATATTTCATGCCGGTTGTGTTATTTTTTCGCAAATATACCGCGACCTTGGTGCCCCGCATTTGATTTCTTCGTTAAAAAGCGCGGTGGACGGTATCATTATGGAACTGCAAAACGAACAGCGTCATCATGGAGTAACAAAATGGTTAAAACCCAATCAGCAAAAAGTGTAACCGGCAAACGAAGTCTGACCGTGCGCGTAAAAACGGCGAAATACCGCAAAAAATCGTCCAACCGCTGGTTAGAACGCCAGTTGAACGATCCCTACGTCAGCGAGGCCAAACGGTTGGGCTATCGTTCCCGTGCCGCTTTCAAACTGATTCAGCTGGATGAAAAATTCCGCTTTCTCGGCAAGGGCAAGACAATTGTCGACTTGGGTTGTGCACCCGGCGGATGGACCCAAATTGCAGTGATGCGCAACAAAGGCAGCGGGCAAGTGGTCGGTTTGGATATTCTGCCGACAGAGCCGATTGCCGGTGCTACGTTGATTCAGCAGGATTTCACCGCCGAAGACGCTGCCGACAAATTGAAAAAACGACTTGACGGCAAAGCCGATATCGTTATGAGCGATATGGCTGCCAACACCATCGGCCACCAACAGACCGATCATTTGCGTACCATTGCGTTGGTAGAACTGGCTTATGATTTTGCCAAGGACGTTTTGGCGGAGGGAGGTATTTTTATTGCTAAAGTATTTAAAGGTGGTGCCGAAGCCGGTTTTTTGGCTGAGATAAAAAAGAATTTTGCCAAAGTGTCTCATTGCAAACCCGATGCCAGCCGCAAAGCGTCGCCGGAGGAATATCTGGTGGCGATCGGCTTTCGCGGCGGCAACGATTAAGGAAACACAATATGCAGACGGCAGCACGCTATAAGGCGGTTTTGGAATTGATGCAACTGGTATTTGCCGATCAAAGGCCGGCCGATCATATAATCAATGCTTATTTTCGCGAACGTCGGTTTATCGGTTCGGCAGATCGTCGTTTTATCAGCGAGACGATATGGGATGTGATCCGTCACCGCAGACGGCTGGCATTTGATGCCGGCAGTGCCGATCCGCGGCAGATGTTGATTTTTTATCTGAAAAACACCGATTTGGCAGAAATCTTTTGCGGCGGTACTTACGGGATAGCGATGCTTACCGAAGCGGAGCAAAAACAGTTGTTGGCGGCAGAAGACAAAGTTTATCCGCCGGCGGTGGAAGGAGAATGTCCCGACTGGTTGTTTGAACGGATCAATAATCCGGAACTCCTAAAAGCCTTAAATCAACCTGCAGGCGCTGATTTGCGGATAAATCGCGGCAGCCGCGAAGAACTAATGCAACAGTTGCAAAAAGAGGGCTTTGAAGTGATGCCGACGCCGTATTCGCCGCTCGGTGTGCGTTCTCTTAAAAGGATAAATCTCAATAACTGCCTGGCATATCAGGAGGGCTTGCTTGAAGTTCAGGACGAGGCGTCGCAGTTGGCGGCGTTGCTTTGCGATGTTGGGCCCAATGATCGGACGATTGATTATTGTTGCGGTGCCGGCGGCAAATCGTTGGCAATTGCCGCGTTGTTAAACGGGCAAGGCATGATCGAAGCCCATGATATTGACATGCGCCGCCTCGAACAACTGAAACCGCGGATGCAACGGTTGGAAATTCGAAATATAAAACCGGTAGCAAAAGCGGAAGAACGGCCGGTTTATACACGTTTTATCATTGATGCGCCTTGTTCCGGCACCGGCACCTGGCGGCGTTCTCCCGATGCAAAATTCCGGCTCAATTCGTCACGGCTTGCCGAATTGAACCGTATTCAGGCGGAAATACTGGAAACGGCTTATCCTTTGACGGCGCCCGGCGGCCGTATCGTCTATATTACCTGTTCGATTTTGGCGGAAGAAAACGGCCTGATTGTCCAGAGCTTTATGGAACGTCATCCGGATATGGTGCCGGCAGGTTTGCCGCAAATTTGGCAGGCCAAAACCGGGCTTCCGTATCCGGGAACGGATGAACGTTGGCTTGAACTCAATCCCCTGTCTACCGGTACCGACGGCTTTTTTGTCTGTGTGATGGAAAAACGATAAAAAGGGCTTGTCGAGCGATTAAAAAATTTATTTTTGTGAAAAATTCACAATTATGTTAAAAAAAGCTTGATTATTTTTTCAAACCGGGGTATTTCTCCACTGTCTTTATGATATTTGCGCGCCTGTGGCGAAATTGGTAAACGCGTAACGTTGAGGTCGTTATGAGCTCTGCTCTTGGAAGTTCAAGTCTTCTCAGGCGCACCAATCATAAAAAATGAAATTCCGATCATAAAGAGGAGGTTGTGATGAAGAAAAAAACAAAAAAGCACCAGCCTTTCTCGAAAAACAAAAACTTCCGTCATAAACAACTCAAACAGCAAAAAAATGCCGCCGATTATCTCGGTTTGGGGCCGAAGTTTGTCAATTCGATTATCATCGGACTGAACGAAGATGACGATATCCATGTCAAAAAAATTGTCGAAGGGCTAGACGAGTATGATCTTGCCCGCCTGATTGAGGTTTTGGATCTGCACCACCGGATGAAATTGGTTCGGATTCTCGGCGACAAAATTGATCCGGCCGTTTTTCCCGAATTAAACGAGGTCGTTCAGGAACAGGTTCTCGAAAGTTTAAACGAAAATCAGATTGTTAAAATCGTCAACGAACTCGATTCTGACGATGCCGTCGAGATTTTGGAGAATATGAACGACGAGGAACAGGAACAGATTATCAATCGTCTTGATCCGGAACTGAAATATCAGGTCAAATCGTCGCTCAATTATCCCGAAGATTCTGCCGGGCGTATCATGTCGCGTGATTTTGTGAGTATTCCTGACAGCTGGACGGTCAAGGAAGCCAAGCAATATCTGCTCACCAACGAAGAACTTCCGGATGATTTCTATACCATTTTTCTGGTTGACGAAAAAACGCTTAAACCCACCGGAGAAATTGCCTTAGACAAGCTGCTGCGTGCCAAGGCCGACGAAAAACTCGACAATGTCATGGACGGCGAAATCGTCCCGGTTGACGTTTACACTGATCAGGAAGAAGTAGCGCATATGTTTCGCGAATACGGCTGGATGTCGGCCATGGTGGTTGACAATAAGGGGCGTTTGATCGGCGTTATCAATATTGACGACGTGGTTGAGATTGTTCACGAAGAAACCAACGAAGACATGATGCTGCTGACTGGTGCTGAAAGTAATGACGTGTACCGTTCGGTCTTCAGTATCTTCAAATCGCGTTCGATCTGGTTGGTGACCAACCTGTTTGCCACCATTATTGCCGCTTCGGTGGTGGGCGAGTTTCAGGATATCATTGCCCAATTGTCGATTTTGGCGGTTTTGATGCCGATTGTCGCCTCAATGGGCGGCACCACCGGTCAACAAACTTTGGCGGTGGTGGTTCGTTCGCTGGCCACCAAAGAGCTGACTTCGCGCAATGCATTGAGAATGATCGGCAAAGAGTTCATGGTCGGCTTGTGCAACGGCCTCTTGTTTGCATTGATGATCGGAATTGCCGTGCGCATTTGGTTTCCCAGTCAGGAAACAATCAGTTACATCATTGCGTTGGCCATGTTGTGCAATCTGACGGTTGCCAGTTTGGCCGGGATCCTGATTCCGCTGACGATCAATCGTTTTAAAATTGATCCCGCGATCTCTTCGGGTGTTTTTCTGATTGCCTGTACTGATTCCGGCGGTTATTTTATTTTCCTCGGCCTGGCAAAGCTGCTGTTGTTTTAATTATTTATGCATAGTTTGTATTTAGCGCTTTTTTCCGGCGGAAATATTGTTATAATGCACCACGGTTAATAAAGTTTTTTTTACAGGAGACGGATTTGTTTTTGGGAATTATCGTTGCGGTTACTGTTTTGGCAGCCGACCAGCTTTCAAAATTCTGGATTTTAAATCATGTTCTGGAGGGGCGCCCGTTTATTGAAATAACTTCTTTTTTCAACCTTGTCCAGGCCTGGAATACTGGTGTCAGTTTTTCGATGTTCAGCGGGTCGGGGGCGGTCGGCACGATTGTGCTGTGTCTGGTTGCGGCGGCAATCGTGGTTTCGCTTTTATGGTGGCTGTATAAAGAAAATGTCCACCTGATTCAAATCGGTCTCGGAATGATTATTGGCGGCGCGTTAGGCAATATTGTTGACCGGGTGCGTCTCGGCGCGGTCTTCGATTTTCTGGATTTTCACTTTGCCGGGCATCATTGGCCGGCTTTCAACCTCGCCGACAGTTTTATTTGTATCGGCGCGGTCATAATTATATTACAGAGTCTGTTTACACAGAACCCAAAAAACGCTAAGGAGCAAAACAAATGAATAAAATATTCTGTCTGATGGTTGCAACCGCATTGCTGGGCGCCTGCAATGCGACGAAAGAAGATCTTGGGCTGGATCGCAAAGTTCCCGATGCCTCCAAAGTCTCTGAACAAAAACGGCTGATTTTACCTCCGAATTATGATCTTCGTCCGGTGGTGCCGATGACTCAGCCCGCTCTCAGTGCGGAAACCGGTCGCGAAATTGATGAGGAAATAAAAAATTTGGCAAATGAATAAAATATTTTTCGTCATCTGCCTGATTCTGTTCGGATCGGCCTTTTCTGCTCATGCCCGTTTGTTTAACATCAGCGAATATACCTTGTCCAACGGCATTAAACTGCTTGTTGTCCCCAACCACAAAGCCCCGATCGTCAAACATATGGTATGGTATAACGTCGGGGCGGTTGACGAAAAACCGGGCAAGGGCGGTTCGGCCCATTTGCTGGAGCATCTGATGTTTCGCGGCACCAAGAACATTCCGGGTTCCGAGTTTAACCGCATTCTGCAGCAAAATGGTGCCGACAGCAATGCTTTTACCTCTCAGGATTTTACAGCGTATCATCAAAATTTGGATATCAGCCGTCTGGAGTTGGCGATGTATATGGAAGCCGATCGGATGCAAAATCTTGAGTTCTCACCAATTGATTTTGAGACCGAACGAAATATTGTCTATCAGGAACGTAAGCAGGTGGTAGAAAACCAACCCTTGTCGGCTTTTTCGGAAAATATGCAGCACATCCTATGGCAGGATCATCCTTACGCCAACCCTGTTAGCGGTACCGAAACGGAAATTTTAAATCTTACTTCGGAGGATGTTATGGATATCTACCGGCGCTATTATGCTCCCGGTAATGCGGTAGTGGTCCTTGCCGGTGATATTGAACCGGAAACGGCTTATCGGTTGGCGGAGAAATATTATGGTAAAGTTCCGCCGCGCGACACCGGCAGCCGTATTGTTTTTCCCGATATGAACCCAACGCTTAAAAGCCGTTTGAACATGGAACTGCCGCGGGTCGAACTGCCGCGGATTATCCGTCGCTATATGGCGGATTCGTATAATACCGATCCCGGGCGCATTTACGCGTTGGCGGTTCTTTCGCGTTATCTCGGCGAAGGCGATACCTCGGCGTTATACAAAGAGCTGGTGATTCGTCGCGAACTGGCCCTGGATGTTTCCTCTTCTTATAACTATGCTTCCCGCAGTTACGGCAGCTTTAACATTGCGGCAGTGCCGCAAAACGGCGTTTCGGTTGAAAAATTGCAACAGGCGTTGGATGAGGCTGTGGCTAACGCCGTTGATGAGATTGATGACAAAAAAATTGCCAAGATCAAAAACAAAATGCTGGCCGGACTGATTTATCTTAAGGACAATCCGTTTGACGCCGCTTACATCGTCGGTTCGTTATATAGTATCGGCATGAGTCGGGAAGATATTGAGAATTATGCCGATAATATTCGCAAGGTGAGCGCCGGTGACGTTCGCAAAGCTGCTCAACAACTGCTGAAAAATTATGCCGTTGCCGAAGGCGTGGTCAAACCGCAAAGCCGGGAGAAAGCGCATGATTAAAAAATATTTTTGGTTGTGGATACTTCTGGTTGCCGGGCTTGTTTTCGGCGGTATGATGTTTTCTAAATCTGTTTTTGATCCGGCAGCGCTGGTCAAAAATTCCGAACTGGGCGGCCGTCGTTTTTCTGTGCCGGTTACTGAAGTGGTGTCGCCGCAATACGGAATAAAAGCCTATTTGCTGGAAGACCGTTCCAATCCGATTATCAGCGTCAGTTTTATTTTTGCACATGCCGGACTTGGTGCCGAACCGGAAGGTCAGGCCGGCATTTCCAAGGTAAGCGCGGCAATGATCAGCGAAGCTGCCGGTGGTATGAATTCGCAGCAGTTTAAGGAAAAACTGGAAGACTATGCCATTTCGATCGGCTACAGTGCGGACAAAGATGATTTTTCGGGGCAATTGCTGACGATAAAGGAATTTGCGCCGGTCGCTTTTGAAATGCTGCGACAAACTTTGTTTGAGGCCCAACTTGATTCCGATGACCTGAAACGGATTAAAAGACAGATGCTGGCCATGTTAAAACGGCAGAACGAAAGCCCGGAAAACAAACTAAGTTTGATTGCCAACCGAGAGATTTTCGGCAATCACCCCTACGGACGTAATCCGTTGGGCCGCAAGGAAGACATTCAAAAAATAACGGCGCAGGATATTCGTGGCTTTGTTGCCGCCAATTTAGGACTTGGCAATCTGATTGTCGGTATTGCGGGCGATCTGAATCCCCAAGAGGCGGGCCGGATGCTGGATCAAATTTTTGGGGCGTTGCCGGAACAGGGAGCTGCTGACCGAGTGGCCGAAATCGTGCCCGATTTCGGCCTTGAGACGGTTAATGTCAATCAGGAATTAGCGCAAAGCGTTTCTTTTATTGCAGCAAAAGGAACCCGGCGTACCGCTGAAGACTTTTATCCCCTATATATTGCCAATTATATTCTCGGCGGTTCCGGATTAAATTCGCGTCTGAACTTATCGGCGCGGGAAAAAGAGGGCTTGACATACGGCATTTATACCGGGTTGTCGATTCCGGATAAAAGTGCTCTGATTGTCGGCGGTTTTTCTTCCATGCCACAAAATTTTGCCCGCGTAGCGGAAATCTTTAGCCGGGAATGGAAAAAAATGGGACAGGAAGGCGTTTCGGCGTCAGAATTAAAAGAAGCCCAAGACTATTTGATTGCTTCTTACAATCTTCGGTTTGCCGATATTACGGCTATTTCCGATATGCTGGTTTATATGCAAAAAACCGGATTAGGCATCGATTTTTTACAAAAACGAAATGATTATGTTGCCGCGGTAACGGCAGAACAGGTTAATCAGGCCGCAGCCCGTTATTTTACGCCTGAAAATCTGCGCATGATTAACCTCGGAAAGTTTAATTAGACTAGGAGAAATAAAATGGAAAAAAATCTAACAAAAACCAAGGCTTGGAAAAAACTGGCCCTCCATTATCGTTTTTTTAAAGACGTAGAAATGAAAAATCTGTTTGCTTTGGATGCCCAGCGCGGTTCAAAATACACAATTCCGCTCGGACCGCTTCATCTCGACTACTCCAAAAACAGATTTAATGAAAAAACGATGCGTTATTTGCTGGATTTGGCAAACGAGGTTAAACTTCATGATAAAATAGAAGCGATGTTTACCGGTCAAAAAATCAATGTAACCGAAAACCGTGCGGTTTTGCATACGGCACTTCGCAACCGCCAGAATACGCCGGTATATGTCGACGGCAAAAATGTTATGCCGGATATTAATGCGGTGTTGGTCAAAATGAAGAAATTTACCGAAGCTGTCCGTTACGGCGAGTTTAAAGGTGCTACCGGAAAAAAACTTACCAACATTGTTAACATCGGTATCGGTGGCTCCGATCTCGGTCCTTACATGGCCACCGCGGCTTTGAAAGAATATTGGGCCAAAGATATTAAGTGCTATTTTATCTCCAACATTGACGGTTCTGCCTGCGAAGACGTCTTCAGCCAGGTTGATCCCGAAACCACTTTGTTTGTTGTAGTTTCCAAAACCTTTACCACTATCGAAACGCTGACCAACGCCAGAACCTGCCGCAAATGGCTGGTTGATGCACTGGGTGAATATGCGGTTGCCAAACATTTTGTTGCGGTGTCGACCAATACGGCCGAAGTTGAAAAATTCGGCATTAATCCGGAAAATATGTTTGAGTTCTGGGATTTTGTCGGCGGCCGTTACTCAATGTGGTCAGCGGTTGGTTTAACGATTGCGCTTGCGGTCGGTATGGATAATTTTGAAAAAATGCTGGATGGTGCCAACGAAATGGATCTGCATTTCCGCCATACGCCTTTTGAGCGCAACATTCCGGTTATTATGGCTTTGCTGGGGGTCTGGTACAACAACTTTTTCGGTTTTCACCAGCAGGGCATTATTCCTTATGACCAGGATTTGCGCTATCTGCCCAACTACTTGCAACAGTTGGATATGGAAAGCAACGGGAAATCAACCAACAAGAACAACAAGTTTGTCAAATATGCCACCGGTCCGATTTTGTTCGGCGGTCCGGGGACCGATGTCCAGCATTCGTTTTTCCAGTTGATCCATCAGGGAACATCGATCGTGCCGTTGGATCTGATTATTCCGGCAATTTCACATAACGAAATCGGTGATCATCACGAAATTTTGGTTGCGAACGCTCTCGCACAGGGCGAAGCTCTGATGTGCGGCAAAACGGTGGCCGAAGCGGCAATGGAGTTGTCCAAGGCCGGCAAAAACGCTGCTGAAATCAGCCGGTTGAAACGATATAAATCCTTTACAGGCAATCGTCCGACCAACACCATTGTTATTAAAAAGGTTGATCCGTATACGCTTGGCATGCTGGTTGCGATGTATGAACATAAAGTGTTTGTCGAAGGAGTAATTTGGGATATCAATTCGTTTGACCAGATGGGTGTCGAACTCGGCAAACAAATGGCTTTGAGCATCTTGCCCGAGTTGCAGGGCCATGCGTCGGGACTTCATGACAGTTCGACCCGCGGCCTGATTACTCTGATTAATAAAATTCGGAAATAAGAAGGTGATTGCCCATGTCTATCCGCATTCTGCCCAATAATCTGGTCAATCAGATTGCCGCCGGCGAAGTTATTGAACGTCCGGCTTCGGTGGTTAAAGAGTTGGTTGAAAACTCTATTGACGCCGGTGCAACCTCAATAGAAATAACTTTGGTGGACGGCGGAAAATCGCTGATTGCGGTCAGCGACAACGGCAAAGGCATGGATAAAGAAGACTTAAATTTGGCGGTGGAAAGGCATGCCACGTCAAAGCTCCCGGACGATGATTTGTTTCATATCAACTATCTCGGGTTTCGCGGCGAGGCCTTGCCGTCAATTTCGTCCGTGGCGCGGCTGAGCATAGTGTCGCGAACCCGGGAGGCGGAAAACGGATGGAGGCTTGAAGTCAACGGCGGGGTCAGACAGGAAGCGGTTCCTTCGGCGTCCGCAATCGGTACCAGAATCGAAGTCAGAGACTTGTTCTATGCCACGCCGGCACGGCTCAAGTTTCTGAAAACCGGCAGCAGCGAAACCGCCCAGTGTATTGACATGGTTAATCGGATTGCTATGGCCAACCCGCAGGTGTCTTTTTATCTGATGGATGATCAAAAGAAAAAAATCAGTCTCAACGCGTGTCAGGGGGAATTGTTCGATGCCCGCCTGAAACGTCTCAGCGATGTGATGGGGCGGGAGTTTGGCGAAAATGCGCTGCTGATTGATGCGGCACGCGACAATATCCGCATCAGTGGCTACGTCAGTCTGCCGACTTTTAACAAAGCCAACTCGCTTTCTCAATATTTGTTTGTGAACGACCGGCCGGTGCGTGATAAATTGCTTCTTGGCGCAATCAGGGGGGCATATCAGGGAGTGCTGGAAAACGGACGTTATCCGGTTTGCGCGCTTTTCTTTGATGTCAACCCCGATTATGTTGACGTCAATGTTCATCCGGCTAAAGCCGAAGTTCGTTTTTTTGACAATGCATCTGTTCGTGATTTGTTGGTAAGCGCGATTCGTAATGTTTTGGCTGCCGGCAGTCGGCAGACCGCGGCACCGCTCAATCTGGAGAATTTTTTGCAAGACAGTCTGGAGGCTTCGGCGGCGGCCGTATCTTCTACCACAGAAAATGAAATGGTGTTTTTGAACGATTATGGCGTAGCGGTGTCGCCGGCACGTTTGCAAATGCCTTTGCCTTCGCGCGCGCCGAGAACAGGTTCGTTGCCGGAATTGGAACGACGTTTTTCGGTGCGAGCCGAAGAAGTATCTTTCTCTGAATCTGTCCCCGAAACCGACGGTGTTCTGGGACAGGCCAAGGCTCAGTTTCATAATACCTATATCATTTCTCAAACTGCCGACAGTATTATATTAATTGACCAGCACGCTGCCCATGAACGCATTGTGATGGAGAAAATGAAAAAAGTGCTGACGGAAGGAAGAAAGCCAGCCACTCAGATGTTATTGATTCCCGAAATTGTGGAATTGAATCTGCCGGATAAACAACGCCTGCTGGAAAATGCTGCCGGTCTGTCCGACTTGGGACTGGTGATTGAAGAATTTGGCCCGGCAGCGGTGATTGTCCGGGAGATTCCGGCCCTGATTAAAGATTGTGACGTGCGCCGCCTGGTCAATGATCTGGCCGAGCAAATTGCCGAATGGGGAACCGATTTTGCTCTTGAAGATAAGCTTAACCACATTTGTGCCACCATCGCCTGTCACGGTTCAGTACGGGCAGGGCGAAGTCTTAATCTGGCGGAAATGAATCATTTGCTGCGTGAAATGGAAAAGACACCTAACGCTGGTCAGTGCAACCACGGCCGTCCGACATATATCGAATTGAAAATAAAGGATATTGATAAGCTGTTTCATCGCTGAGAATGCGTAATGGTATTTTTGTTTTATTGATAATAACAATTTGTTATTTTTTAGCTTGACTTTATATGACTAATTTTGTAAAAACACTTTCAGCAATGGCGAAAGTAGCTCAGTTGGTTAGAGTACCGGTTTGTGGTACCGGGTGTCGTGGGTTCGAGTCCCATCTTTCGCCCCATTAAAAAATCCTCCTTCGGGAGGTTTTTTTTATGGTGGAGCGATCTATAAACACATTAAAAAAATGACTGATAAATATCCGAGAAATCTTAATTTATATTCCTGCAAAAAATGAAATCGTCAAAAAAAGTTTTTTTGTCTAGAGTTTGACGCGTATATCGGATATATTGATCAAATCAATTTATTTTTTTGCAAATTAAAAACACCTATTATATGAAAACAAACCATCAACTTAGCAGCAATTACGATGTTGTGATTATTGGCAGCGGTCCTTCCGGTCTTGCGGCTGCTTATTTTTTGCTCAATACCTCTCCGGCCTTAAAAATTCTGATGATTGACGCCGGATATTTGAGAAAAAAAGATAAGTGCTTTATGGAAGAAGACCTGAAACGTTTTTTCGAAAATCCCGAAGACGATGCAGACGAACCGCGTTTTTTTCAAGGCTGTCGTTATGCATCAAAGTGCGGTGTTTGTCAGACGATTGCCGGTTTTGGCGGTTGTTTGTCTCCCAATGTGTCGGCCAAGCTTTGCTTTCCGCCGTCGGGAAAACGATTACCCCGTTTGATTGGCGAACAAAAAGTGGATCAAATTGCCGCTCGGGTATGGGCGTTCTATTCCGGTTTTGCCGGTTTGAACCTGCCATATCCGGTCTGTGACAGCAACGAAGGCAAGCAAAATATTGTCCGGATTGTTGCGACACAAGGACTGTCCCTGTTTGAGCATCCTTCTCATGTTGCGGGGGAACTCGAAATGAACCGTTTTTCGCGTGGCGTATATGACTGGCTTGATCAACGGATTGATATGGCACTCGGTTGTCCGGTCGATCCGGTGAAGGATATCGATATCCATCGTCATCAGATTTGTCTGAATGACGGCAGTATGGTGGCTTATGATAAGCTTTTGCTGGCTACCGGAAGATTTGGGCATACGACAATCAAAGACTTTTTTGATTGTCATGATATTGCGTACGAAACCGAAAATCTTGGATTTGGACAGAGAATGGTATTGCCAAACCGCTATTTGTGGCCGATCGGCCGCTATTATCCCGATTTTAAGCTGAAGGGAGAAGACGAATTTTTCAAATATGAAACTTTCTGCTTTAACGGGTGTCGGCGAGGAGGGCGGCTCAAATGCATGAATTACGGCGGTTTTGTTAATGTGGACGGGCTGGTGTCGGTTGACTTTGACGGAGATCGTTTCCATGATGTCGTCTATGGTAATTTTGCCGTTTTAACCGAATGCAAAGTGGCTGGAGTCGACTATAACAACGGGCGTCCCCAAGACGGTATTTCATTGCAGCGAATGCCGGTTTTGGGGACGGTGGCGTTTATGCGAAAGATTTATCGGATTCTGGCCGAAGTCAATGGGGTTTCAGAAGCTGAAATCGGTCGTCAGGCTTTTTTCACGCCGATGGAGTATGAAAACATCTGGGCCCGGATTAAAACTGACAATGGCTTCTGGGTTCTTCCCGATGTTGCGGTCATCGGCGATGCATCCGGTATTGCAATGGACATTATTGCTTCAATGATTACCGGTTTTTATACCGCTGAACAACTGATTGAAGGGAGAGTGTAAAAGCTCTCTCTTTTTTTGATGCCCGAAAGGGCAGATTTTCCGGCAAAAATAAAAAACCGCTTTTCTTACCAACGGTAAAAAAAGCGGTGATATTTCGGCAACCGTTAATGAATTGAGGTTGCGGATTGTTTTTCGTCTTCCAGAATTTTGATCTGGGAGAGCAGGGCTTGTACGACTCTTTGATTGAGATTATGAACTTTGGCATACTCAATCAGTTGATTGTATTGCTTGTTTTTCAGCAATTCCAATTGTTGGTTGATCGTGAGATACTTCATACGGTAATTTGTTAAATAATTAATTTCATCATGTATTTAGCATGATTTTATTGCCTTGGCAAGTACCTAATTGCGTTTTAAAGATATCATCTCCAGGTGGCGGTTATTCAAAAATTGTTCATAGAGATCTTTTTCAGTTAACAACGGTTTATTGCGGCTGGTCTCAATTCCGTGAAGCTTGCCGTCTTTTCCGATCTCCAATCCTTCCTGCTGCAGTTCTTCGGCAAACTTTTGCAAAAACTTGTCACCGTTGGGAACCTTCTCGGCGGTTTGTTGTTTTTTGATCACGATATCTCTGATCAGCATCTTATCAATAAGCAGAGAAGACTGAAACCGTGTCTCCGGTTTGTCAACCGCCAGTCCTTTGTGGCGGCAGCGGGCATGATGAACCTGGTCAATTTCGGCATCGCTGATTTTACGGTCGCCCTGAAAACGCATTTGCGACAGGTTGCCGTGTTCGTCAATCGCAAAACTGACGTTATAGGAACCGAAGTCATATCCATGGACCTTTGAGGCGGTGGTATGATCCTTTTTATCCAGCAAAATGCCCGAAACTTTGAGGGCTTCTTCTTTGCTTAGGCCTGTCAGACTGAAAACTTCAATTAATTCGGATGGGGTAATACAGCCGTTGGAATCGATTTTTTGGAGATAAGTATCAAGAAAACGGTCACACTTCTCCTCACCGGCGTTAATCTCGGTGAGAGCCAAGGCCAATTTTTGGGGCTGAAATATGCTTTGGGTGCCGTCTGCCGGTCGTGGGAAGAACTATGTTCCTGGGCGTTTACATTGGCGGATGAGAGTACGGCAACGCTTGTAACTAATATCAGAGCACGCCACTTTTGTGTCAGTTTGTCTTTGAGCTTCATCGGCGTCTTCCTTATATGATAAATAATGAATAATATTATAACATTTTTGATAAGAGGTCAAATAATATTGTTTGGGAGAAGAGAGAAAACGATTATAGGACTGTTTGACCGCCTCGGGCCCTTCCGGGTTCGATCCCCTTAATATTGATTATGCGGAAAGTTTGGAGCGGGTAACGGGAATACGCGGCGCTGCCGCTCGCTGCTCGGTTGCCGGCTTCGCCGAAAGCGGTTGTCACCGCTTTGGCTCAGACTGCCAACCTACGCCCGTCGTTGTCAAACAGTTCACAGGACTGTTTGACTGTCTCCGGCCCTTTCGGGTTCGATTCTCTTAATATTGATTATGCGGAAAGTTTGGAGCGGGTAACGGGAATCGAACCCGCATTAAAAGCTTGGGAAGCTCTCATTCTACCATTGAATTATACCCGCAAAAGGTATTTCTGTTATATTATGATCTCGGCAAAAATCAATAAAAAAATGAAGGGCAGGGATAATATTTTCCCCATTGATGAATTATTTCTTTGAAAAATGGTATCGGAGATCTTATAAAGTTATTGAATATAATTTTGATTCAGGAGAAAGTAATGAAAAAACTGTTTATTTTACTGGCAGCTGCCGGAATCCTCGCAACTTCTCAGGTTAATGCGGCCGATTTAGTCGATTATGCGAAGACTGCGCAAGAAAAAATTGATTCCGCAACTGCTGAAGTTGAAAGCAAAAAAGCCGAAATAGCTGCAAAAAAAGCCGAAAAAGAAGCGGCATTCAAAGCACGGAAGGCAGAGAAAGAAGCTAAAAAAGCCGAAAAGAAAGCAGCAGAAGAAGCCCAGAAAGCCGAACGGGAAAAAGCTTTGGAAGATACCAAAAACAGCCTTGATAACCTTAAAAAGGCTTGGACAAAGTAAGTGCCTGCCTGATTAAAAGAACTCCGGAATTTTCCGGAGTTCTTTTTTAAAAATGATACCTTACAGATTATCCCCGGTTTATTGGGGACATCTATTTAAATAAACGAAGGCCGCCTTTACAAAAAAAGCGGCCTTTAACGAGAACTAAACTTAGTTTAATCGGCTAATCCGAGCAAACGATATTTTACCCGTACGTCGTAATTTTTGCCATAGCTGTCGATTAAGGCAGACGCAGCCTGTTGGGCAAGATCGAGATTAAGACGACGTGCCAAAATCTCCATATCCTGATCAGACAATTGACGCGCATCGGCGTCGCGATCAGCAACTGCAATGATATGACGGTTGCCGAGATTGATCAGCTTGGGAGTGCCGGCTATTTCATTAAACAGTTCCAGCATTTGCGGCTGTCCCAGATCGGCGAAGTTCTCACTACGTGAAAGCGGTTCTGTTGTTGTTACCTTGAGGTTATAACGACCGGCGACGTCATCCATCGAATCACCGCTGTCCAGATCATGGATAACGTCGTTGATAATTTCCTGAGCAATTGCAGCTTTTTCGTTTTCCTGCCACATTTTGCGGATTTTCGGCAACGCTTTTTCCATTTCTTGGGGATGACTGTCTGTTATGGCATCGATTTTTACGAAAACAAAGCCGTCGTCGGTTTCTACTGCCTGCGAAATTTCGCCCTGATTATAGGAAAAAACAGCATCGATAAAATCGTTGTTGGTCAGCAAACCGGTATGCGCTCCCGGCAGAGAAGCCGCATCGCCTGCTTCATTGAGGCCTTTAACGCGATAGGTAGCAAGACCCATTTGAGCGGCAATTTCATCCAACGAGGAACCGGCACCGATTTTATCTTCAATTTGATTAATCAGGTCATAGGCCGTTTCATAAACTTTTTCTTTCGCCAACGTTTTGGCAATTGTTTTTCTGGCTTTTGCTTCATCCTGTTTGGAACCGGCTTTGATGTCGGTCACTTTCATAAGATGCCAGCCGAGATCCGATTGCAGGGGACCGACGGTTTCGTTATTTTTGGCAGCAAAAACCGCACTACCGGTTTCGCCGATCAACATATCTTCGGCAACATATTCGAGGTTTGTTTCTTCGTCAGTCTGACCGGCTTTTTCCCGGGCAACTTTGTAAAAATCCTCTCCGGCATCCAGAGCCTTCTTAGCGGCTGCGGCATCTTGTTCCGACGCAAAGACCATTTGCAGAACGTTACGGGTTTCCGGCGTAACAAACTGGCTGAGGTTTTCTTTATAATACTGGTCGATTTCTTCTTCGCTAATGACGGCATGAGCGGCAACGTCATCTATTGACAGCAACAGAAATTCGGTATCGCGGGTTTCGGGGTCGGTGAACTCAATGCTGAAATCGTCATAATATTGTTTAATCTCATCATCGGAAATCTCACGGTCGACCGTTACATCATTGTCATTAACGGTTACATATTTAAAAACCTTGCGCTGGGCTTCGGCTGCAGCAGCATATTTTTTCAATACCGACGGAACGTTAAAACCACTGACCGGGTTTTGTACCAGATATTGTTTTTTCAGATCCTGACGGATGGTGTCAATATATTGCTGTTCACTCCAGTTGGACGAAGAAAGGAAATATTTGAGACGGTCACGGCTGAATTTTCCGTTTTCATCCAAAAACTGAACCTGAGAAAAGATGATGTTGCGAATCAACGTGTCGCTGACCGAAACTTTGTTTTTGGCGGCCGTTTCTTCAACAATCATCGAATTAAGGTCTCTCTGAACCAGTCCGGCCAGCATGGCATTGCGGATTTCATCGGTAATTTCGACGTCGCCGAAAATTTTCTGGGCGGTACGGATTTCCCGATCCAGCTGTTGGTTGATGTCGAACTGACTGATTTTCCGGTCATTTACCTTTATCACGGTGCGGTTGCCGGCTGCACTGTTAATATATCCGGAAACGCCGAACAACGACATAAAGCTCAGGGCGGTTAAAATCAGGATGGCTTTTGCAGCCCATGAATCTTGTGCTTTGCGTAATTTGGTAATCATTTTAAATTATGTCCTGCAGATTTTACTTAAATTATTAAACTAAGCATAGAATATAATAGATTTCTTAATATATGCAATTGCAAAATATTAGTGTTGAAAAGTTTTTTTTAGTATGTTAATTTTGCGGCAACGTAAACATTTGAGGAAAAAATAATGGCTAGAAAAATTATGATTGCCGGCAACTGGAAAATGAACGGTCTCTCCGAAGACGGAGTTGCCCTTGCCAAAGCGGTTGCTGCCGGTGTAAAGGAAATGGGAAAACCTGCCTGCGAATTTTTGGTATGCCCGCCTTTTACGTTGTTGTATCAGGTAAAAAAGGCGCTTCGCGGCGCTAAAGTCGCGCTGGGTGCACAAGACGCTCATTTCGCGGTTAAAGGTGCCCATACCGGCGACATCAGCCCGTTAATGCTCAAAGATCTCGGATGCACTTATGTCATCCTCGGCCATTCCGAACGCCGTGCCGACCATTTTGAAACCAACGAACTGGTTGCCAAAAAAGCAGCTGCCGTTTACGAAGCCGGTTTGAAAACAATCATTTGCATCGGAGAAACCGAACAGCAGCGTGAAGAGGGCAAAACCATTGACGTTTGTTCTGCTCAGATTATGGGCTCGGTTCCGGAAAATGCCGATGCTTCCAACACCGTGATTGCCTATGAACCGGTTTGGGCAATCGGAACCGGAAAAACACCGACAGCAGCCGACGTTGAAGAAGTTCATGCTGCTGTACGTAAAGTTTTGGCTAAAAAACTGGGAAAAGCAACGGCCAACAAAATGCGCATTTTATACGGCGGATCGGTTAAACCTTCCAACGCAAAAGAATTCTTATCGTTGCCCGATGTTGACGGTGCCCTGATCGGCGGTGCCAGCCTGAAGGCCGAAGATTTTCTGGCAATTGCCAAGTCTGTTTGTTAAAACAAAATAATAGAGGATTATAAAATAATGAGTACGGTTTTATTAGTAGTACATTTGCTGGTGGCCATTTTTCTGGTTGCCCTGATTCTGTTGCAGCGTTCCGGCGGCGGTGCGTTGGACGGTCTGGGCGGCGGCAGCGGTGCCGGCAATTTTTTGACTGCCCGCGGTACCGGAAATCTGTTGACCCGCTTAACGGCGATCATGGCGACGATTTTTTTCCTGACCAGCCTTTCGTTGTCTCTTTATTATAAAGATCACGGCAAAGTTGTTGCTCAGTCGATTTTGGATAAGCCTGCTACCGAAGCTTCGGTACCGGCAGAACCCGCACCGGCTCCCGCTGCACCCAGCGCACCGGTTGCAGAGAAATAAACCGGCAATGATGAGTTCAACCGATCAAGGGCACCTTTTTGATAAGGTGCCCTTGTCACTTTAAAATACATGGGAATATGACTGAAATGACTGAAAAAGCAAATTCGAAAACCAAATTTATTTTTATTACCGGCGGCGTCGTCTCATCCCTTGGCAAAGGACTGGCTTCGGCCTCGTTGGCAGCACTGTTGCAGGCGCGCGGTTTTAAGGTGCGGTTGCGCAAGCTTGATCCGTATCTTAATGTAGATCCAGGAACGATGAATCCATGTCAGCACGGCGAAGTTTTTGTCACCGATGACGGTACCGAAGCCGACCTCGATCTGGGGCATTATGAACGTTTTTCCGGAATTCCTGCTACCCGGCACGACAGTGTCACTTCCGGAAAAATTTATCAACGGGTTCTCGACCGTGAACGCCGCGGTGATTATCTCGGTGCCACCATTCAGGTTATTCCCCATGTGACCAACGAAATCAAAAACTTTATTCTTTCCGATCTGGAAGATGAAGATTTTGTTTTGTGCGAAATCGGTGGTACGGTGGGAGATATTGAAGGGCAGCCGTATCTGGAGACGATCCGCCAGCTGGCTTACGAATTGGGACGCGAACATACGATGTTTGTTCATCTGACTTTGCTGCCTTATATTCCGACCGCCGGCGAGCTGAAAACCAAACCGACGCAGCATTCGGTCAAGCAGCTTCAGGAATACGGGATTCAGCCGGATATTCTGCTGTGCCGTTCTCAGGTAGAGATTCCGCAAAACGAAAAACGAAAGATTGCTTTGTTTTGCAATGTCCGTGAGGAAAGGGTGATTGCGGCGCTGGACGCAAAATCAATTTATCATGTTCCGATGGTCTATTCATGCGAAGGTCTGGACAACGAAGTCTGTAAATATTTCGGCCTTGAAGCACTGGTCGCTGATTTGAGCAAATGGGAACATATTGCCGATGTGATTGAAAATCCCGAAGGCGAAGTCAAAATAGCCGTTGTCGGCAAATATCAGTTGTTGGAAGCCTACAAATCTTTGAGCGAAGCATTGGCTCACGGCGGTATTGCCAACCGGTTTAAAGTGAAAATCAAGTGGATTGATGCCGAGGAAATCGAAAAGAACGGCGCCGATCAATATTTATCGGACGTCGGCGGTATCTTGGTGCCGGGAGGATTTGGCAGCCGCGGCACCGAAGGGAAAATTGCCGCTGTCCGTTATGCCCGTGAGCACAATATTCCGTATTTGGGAATTTGTTTCGGTATGCAAATGGCTGTTATAGAAACCTTACGTCATGTTGCCGGAATTGCAAATGCCAACAGTACCGAACTTTCTTCCGACTGTGAACCGGTGGTCGGTTTGATGACGGAATGGGATAAGGAAGGTGCGCGCCAAATACGTGCCAAAGACGGAGATTTGGGCGGAACGATGCGGCTGGGAGCTTATCCCTGCATTCTGCAATCAGGATCTAAAGCCGTTGATATCTACGGCAACAAAGAGATCAGCGAACGCCATCGTCACCGCTATGAAGTGAATATTAAATATGAAGCTTTACTTAAAAAATCCGGTATGCTAATAACAGGTAAATCACCGGACGGAAAACTTCCGGAAATAGTAGAACGGCCGGAGCATCCCTGGTTTGTCGCCGTTCAGTTTCATCCTGAACTGAAATCTAAGCCGTTTGCGCCGCACCCGTTATTTGTCGCTTTTGTAAAAGCAGCAATTGACAACAGCCGTCTTTTGTAATTAACTGGTAAAAAATAAAAGTAAAGGAACTATGAGAAATAAAATATTGACTATCGCGTGTCTGGCTCTGTCCGTTTCGTCGGCACAGGCCGGAACTGTCAGCGACTTTTTCTATCGTGCCGCCGATAACGCAAAATATGCTTTTTCATGTGGCAACAATGACCTCTATATACCGATAAGAACGTGGCATAACCGCTTATTCTACGATAAGGAACATCTTGATAAATATAATGAAGAACCATGGGGAATCGGTTTTGGACGCAGTGTCTGGGACGGCAACGAGTGGCACGGGGTGTATGTCATGGGTTTTAAAGATTCTAACTTTTATTTGGAAACAATTGCCGGGTATGCCTATCTGTACAATTGGGGTATCGGTGATTCCGAAAATTGGAAAGTTGGTGTCGGATATACGCTCGGTCTGACCCAGCGACACGAATACAAGTATATCCCGGTTCCGGTGCCGTTGCCGATTGCAGCTGTCTCTTATCAGAGATTTTCTTTGCAGGCAACCTACATTCCCGGTATTAAAAACGACGGTAATGTTCTGTTTGCCTGGATGAGATGGTCATTTTAACTTCTAAACTCAAAAGGAAATTCTTATGGAAAATCAAAAAACAATTAAAATAGGCAATTTTGAAATCGGCAATAAACTGCCGCTGGCCATTATTGCAGGTCCGTGCCAGATCGAAAGCCATCAGCATGCCGTTGATATTGCCGGCGCTATGGTTGAAATC
The DNA here is from genome assembly GCA_900539605.1 of uncultured Azospirillum sp. GTDB lineage: Bacteria > Pseudomonadota > Alphaproteobacteria > RF32 > CAG-239 > JAFUYI01. The sequence goes on from UQCS01000005.1 coordinate 41,049, forward strand.
ACCAACGCCCTTGGCATTAATTACATTTTTAAGGCTTCGTATGACAAAGCCAACCGCACTTCGCTCAGATCGCCGCGGGGAGTCGGAATTGACGAGGGAATGCGGACTTTTGCCGAAATCAAAAAATTGTACGGCTGTCCGATCCTGACCGATGTTCACGAAACGGCGCAATGTGCCGTCGCAGCCGAGCAGGTTGACGTTTTGCAAATTCCTGCATTTTTGTGTCGGCAGACCGATTTGGTGGTTGCTGCCGCCGAAACCGGAAAAGTCGTTAACATTAAAAAAGGGCAGTTTTTGGCACCGTGGGACATGAAAAATCTGGTTATGAAATCGGTTGACAGCGGCAATCCCAATGTTTGTATCACCGAGCGCGGAACCAGCTTCGGCTACAATACGCTGGTTACCGATATGCGCGCCTTTCCGCAAATGGCCAAAGATACGGGCTGTCCGCTTATTTTTGACGCCACGCACTCGGTTCAGCAGCCGGGCGGTTTGGGCGGTTGTTCGGGCGGTCAGCGCGAGTTTGCACCGATACTGGCGCGGGCAGCGGTTGCAGTCGGCGTTGCCGCCGTTTTCATCGAAACGCACGAAAACCCGGATAAAGCGCTCTCGGACGGTCCAAATACCATTGCTTTAAAAGATATGAAAAGAGTCATTTCAGAGTTGATGGCTTATGATAAAATAACAAAAAGCCTAGTTTCTGAATAAGCTGCTGCAAAATCTATGACGTTTGAATCATAAAAAGCTTCGGTTAGAAATAATCGAAGCTTTTTTTACCCTCAACAAATCTTCGAAGATAAATAAGGACAACAGCATTTTTTTATAAGACAGTTGAGTCGACGAAATAGAAAGCAGAAAACCAAAAGTCCGGTGTTTAAAACATCCGGACTTTTGGTAAAGAGAGAAAAGCTCAAAACGGCTTTTACGGTTGTTTCGGTGAATTGTCATCATCGGATGGGGAAATCATAATTCCGTCGATAATCCAATACACGAAAGCGTTCAACAATACCAGAACGACGACAGTGGCGGTAAAAGACATCATGCCCGCGTCTTCTTTAAGAAGCAGGGTGTCCATAATCAGCAATACCGATCCGGTAAAAATATAATACCATCTGCAGCGCTCACGTTCATTGTGTGACCATGCCAAATAGGAGATGACGGCAACAATCAGCAAACCAACCATAAGTTTGGTGACGTCACAGTCGCGAAAATACCCCATAAAATCAGTCAAAATTACCGAACTGACGCAGTTTGCAATCAGCAAAGAAATGGTTTTCATATCATGAATAATTTAATTAATTGTTTTTTGAGAGGCTTTATCGTACGGTTTTTATTGCAATAAGTCAAGACTGTCGTTAATATAAATTCGATTTAATTTTAACGGATAAAAAAATGCAGTTCAATGACGAAGGGTATATTGTCGCCGTCCGCCGCTATGGAGAAAATTCTTTGATTGTCAATGTGATCAGCAAAGAACACGGTCTGATCAGCGGCTTTATCAAGGGCGGCAGCAGCAAAAAAAATGCCGGGGTTTATCAAATCGGCAATCAGATAAGCTTTGAAGCTTATGCCCGGATTGAGGAAAATATGCTGACACTTAAAACAGAGTTACTGGCACCTGTTGCAGTCAATTTTATGTCATCTTCCGCCAAACTGGCAGCTCTGTCTTCTTTGTGTGCGCTTTGCCTGAGCTGTTTACCGGAAAAAGAAAATTTAGAGCGTTTTTATTATTATATCGATAGTTTTTTCCAGTTAATAAATCAAGAAAACTGGATAACTCATTATTGTTTCTTCGAATTTTATCTTTTAGAGTATTTGGGTATCGGGTTGGATCTTTCCAAATGTGCCGCAACCGGAAGTCGCGAAAATCTGGCCTACGTCTCTCCGAAAAGCGGGCGGGCAGTCTGCCGGGAGTCGGGAGAAATCTATGCTTCGCGCCTGTATGCCTACCCGCATTTCATTGTGGATAAAAATTATTTTCCGACCCCGCGCGAGATGGCGGATTTGTTGAAAATGACGGCTTTTTTTCTTTCCAAAAACTTTTTTCAAACACACGGCTTGAAATTCCCGAAAAACCGTGCTAATTTGCTGGAAAACTTAGATCTATAAGAGAAAAAATGCAGGAAATCGAAGAAAAAATTAAAGATGTCCAACTGGCCGAAGAATTGAGCAAAAGATATCTTTCTTATGCCATGTCCACAATTGTTTCCCGGTCGCTTCCGGATGTTCGCGACGGCTTAAAACCGGTACACCGCCGGCTTTTGTATGCCATGCGGCAATTGCACCTCGACCCGAAGTCGGGTTTCAAAAAATGTGCCCGTGTCGTCGGCGATGTAATCGGTAAATATCACCCTCACGGTGACAGTGCTGTTTACGGCGCAATGGTACGCCTGGCACAAGACTTTTCAGTCCGTTATCCGCTGGTGGACGGGCAGGGCAATTTTGGCAATATCGATGGTGACGGCGCAGCGGCAATGCGTTATACCGAGGCTCGGTTGACTGAATTTGCCATTGCGATGATGGAAGGTCTTAATGATAATGCCGTCGATTTCATGGAGACTTATGATGGTGAGGAAAGCGAACCGGTCGTTATGCCTTCTATGGTTCCGAATTTGCTGTGTAACGGATCGGCCGGCATTGCCGTCGGAATGGCTACCAATATCCCGCCGCACAATCTGAGCGAAGTCAGTGATGCCCTGTTATATCTGATTGATAATCCCGATTGTGAGATTGAACCCCTGGTAAAAAGAATTAAAGGTCCCGATTTTCCGACCGGTGGTTTTATCATTGATAAATTTGAGAGTATTTTGGACACTTATCGTCAGGGGAAGGGTGTATTTCGTATCCGTGCCAAATGGGAAAAAGAAGATCTCGGTCATGGCCAGTATCAGATTGTTATTACCGAAATTCCTTATATGGTGCAAAAAGCCAAACTGATTGAAAAGATTGCCGCTTTATTGCTGGAACGCAAGGTTCCGTTGCTAAATGACGTCCGGGATGAGTCCACCCATGATATCCGAATTGTGCTGGAGCCCAAAAGTCGTCTCGTTGACGCCAACTTGCTGATGGAACATCTGTTTAAACAAACTGAGTTGGAAAGCCGCTTTAACCTTAATATGAACGTTCTTGATTCTGACGGGGTTCCGCGGGTAATGTCCATCAAGGAAGTTTTGCGCGAGTTCTTAAATCATCGTCATATTGTCTTGATTCGTCGCGTTAATTACCGGCTTGAAAAAATAAACTACCGGTTGGAAATTTTGAGCGGTTATCTGGTCGCTTATCTTAATTTGGATCGCATTATTCAAATTATCCGCGAAGAAGACGAACCTAAAGCGGTTATGATGAAAGAGTTTGCTTTGACAGACAATCAATCGGAAGCTATTTTGAACATGAAACTCCGTTCTCTGCGCAAGCTGGAGGAAAGTCAAATTCGCGAAGAATACGATGATCTTTCGAATGAAAAGTCTGGATTGGAGGAACTACTCGGCAACGAAGATAAACGTTGGCAGGCGATTGCTGGCGAAATCAGGCAAATGAAGGAAAAATTTGGCAAGAAAACGGCTCTGGGGCGTCGTCGTACCGAGTTCTCCGAAGTTTCCGAAGAAATAGAAGTTCCGCTTGAGGTCCTGATTGAAAAAGAGCCGATTACAGTTATTCTGTCACAAAAAGGCTGGATACGCAGTCTTAAAGGGTATGCCAACCTGAATGATGAATTTAAATTCAAAGATGACGATGCCTTGCAGTTTGCCATCCATGCCCAAACCACCGACAAAATCGTGATTATGGACAGTTCCGGTAAGTTCTTTAATATTGCGGCCAACGAAATTCCGAGCGGTCGCGGGTTCGGACAACCGTTGCGCCTGATGATTGATATCGCCAACAATGACGAAGTGGTGTCTATGTTTGTTTTTGAGCCTAAAGTTTCCTATCTGATTGCCTCCAAACGCGGATACGGTTTTGTTGTTGACGAAAATCATTTGATCGCTCAAACCCGCAACGGACGGAAGATTATGAATGTTTCCGATGGTGATGCAACGATGTTCTGTCTGAAAGTTGATGGTGATATGGTTGCCGTTGTCGGTGACAATCGCAAGCTGTTGGTATTCAAAGCCGAAGAAATTCCGACCATGGCGCGCGGGCGGGGCGTTTGTCTGCAAAAATATAAAGACGGCGGCTTGTCGGATATCCAATTCTTTAACGAAGCAAATGGTTTCAGCTTCAATCGTTCTGGCGGTGTCAGCACTGAAAAAGAATTGCTCACTTGGCTGGGACACCGGGCACAAATCGGTAAGTTGGTTCCGTTCGGTTTTCCAAAAAACAATAAATTTTTCAACCAAAACAATACTTAGAAGACACTATAAAAGGTAAAGGGTTAAAAGATGCCCCGCGAAAGCAGGGTTGTCTTGATGCTTTACAGACAACCCCCATTTTAATGGGGGTGAATGCTAAAATAGCGTTAGACACCGCTCCACGCCAGCGATTGTGGTCAAACCGCCAGGTTTGTAGCTGCTATAATCCCCCAGTTTACGGGGGATATCTATTGTATCCTGACCCCGCTGCACCTGGGGCCTTTTAGCCTCTGGCTTGCATGCAAAAGAATTTTATCAAATGAATATGCACACAATATCCACATCCGTTGAAATTATAAAGATTATGTTGTCATTGGGCCGAGACGTTGTTTGAGTGGGTGTTGCGAAAGAAAAGACAATTTAGAGAAGGGTATTGTATTGTCATAATACCCTTGAGATGCCTTCAGTCTTCTGGAACATTTACGGGGCTTGACCTTCAGCAGCAAAACAGAGACGTTCTGTTTTATTTTTATGATGGGCTGCAACATTCAGATGTTTAGAGCATAAAGAAACGGCTCATCCAAAGATTCTCTTGATAAACTTATTAATATGAGCTGTATGAGTTGGGTACTTGATAATCTTTCCGAGTTGGCAATCACATTTTTGTAGACGGGTGTCCGGATGTAATACAAAGCAGAGATGTTCTAAGGTGTACGAAAGAGCCTTGTTTTTTTCCGGGCTTTTGGCGCCCCAAATATCTAAGTGTAATTGTTCTATAAAATTATGCAGTTAGAGGCGTTTCTAACTGTCTGGACGTCATACCAGACAAAATATAACAAAAAAGCACAAAACTACAATACGTTACTGTGATGGGTTAAAGCTAAAAAACACTAACTGTATAATTACACATTTGTCGCATAATCAATATTATGTATAGTAATGAGCATAAGAAAGCATAAGGTTAATCGTATTTAATGCATTGAAATCAAGTCATTTTATTAGTTTAAATGTTATTATTTCGCCCCGGACAAACATGGAACGCAATGAGCAAGTTATTTTGCTTTAAGTCTGCACCAGCAGTTGATAAAAGATTGGTCGATTTTTTCAGGCGTTTGCTTTATATTTTAATTAACAATAGCTTCGTTGATTGTTAGCTCCGATTGTGATCGTCGATTTGTTTTCAACGCCACCGCGTTCGGAATTATTTTTTATCTCACAATTCCGATTTATTCACGCCTATAAGGCAGCAGCGATCAATTTCTTGGTATAATCTTGCTGAGGATGTTCAAATATATCTTCACAACTGCCAATTTCGACCGCCTGGCCGTCTTTCATTACCAGAATCTGATCGGACATTGCGCGAACCGCATTCATGTCATGAGATATAAAGATATAACTCAAATTCCGTTTTTCTTGGATTTCTTGTAGCAATTTTATGATTTGTGCCTGGATTGTAACGTCAAGCGCGGACGTTGGCTCATCCAAGATCAACAATTGCGGTTTCAGAATCAAGGCACGTGCAATTGCAATTCTTTGTCGTTGACCGCCGGAGAATTCATGCGGATACTTAACCAAATCGCTTTCGGACAATCCGGTCTCTTCAAGAGTTTCAATCACCATTTTCCGTCTTTCGACTTTACTTATTTCGGGATAATGAACCGAAACGCCTTCTCCGACAATCTCTTCAATGTTCATCCGCGGGTTGAGAGAATTGTACGGATCTTGAAAAACCACCTGAATATCCTTACATAGCTTTTGACGCTCTTTAGATGTAAGTGATTGTATTTCAATATTTTTGAATAATATCTTCCCCTGGTACCTGTTCAATCCGGCAATGGCGGAACCAAGGGTTGTTTTCCCCGAGCCGGACTCTCCGACGATCCCCAGGGTTGTTCCTTTGGCCAGAGAAAAAGAAACATTATCAACTGCATTGAGTTGTTCCAGTACCCTTCCCCACAAGTTCTTCTTCAAGGGAAAAGTTACTTTGATTTTTTCGGCTTGCAGCAGAATATCATTACTTTTTTTATTGTTTTTCTGCAGCATATGGGCATTAATCAAATCTTTGGTATAAGAATGACGCGGATGTTCAAAAACCTGTTTTATCAAACCCTGTTCAATGATCTTCCCATTTTTCATCACCATGACACGATCGGCGATTTTACGGATCACAGTCAGGTCGTGACTGATGAAAATGATAGCCATATTCAGCTTTTCTTTGAGTTCAATCAACAAATTAATAATTTGTTCCTGAACTGTTACATCAAGTGCGGTTGTCGGTTCATCGGCAATCAGAATATCCGGTTTATTGGCAATAGCCATTGCAATCATCACTCGCTGTCTTTGACCGCCGGAAAGTTCAAAAGGATAAGATTTCATCCGTTTTTCGGCATTTTGAATTCCGGTTATTTTCAGTAATCGCAAAACTTCTTTTCGAGCTTGTTTGAAAGTAAGTTTTTGATGCAGCATCAGGCTTTCTGCAATTTGTTTTTCAATGCTATGCAACGGATTGAGAGAAGACATCGGTTCCTGAAAAATATAGGCAATCCGGTTGCCGCGAATTTGCCGGAACCTCTTGTCGTCTAAACCGATCAATTCCGTCCCTTCAAATTTTATTGAAGAAGCTTCTTCATGAAACGCTTTCGGATAAGGCAACAGCCCGAGCACAGCCAACGAGGTCACAGATTTCCCCGAACCGGACTCTCCGACAATTCCCAAGACTTCTCCGGCTTGCAGCTCAAAAGAGACATCATCCGTCGCTGTTTTGGAAAGATTACCGTCTTGAGCAAATTTTACGGTCAGATTTTTGACTTCCAGTATGCTCATCGACGGTTTTTCCTTGTATCCAAAGCGTCGCGAACCCCTTCACCAATAAAAATCAGCAATGTCAGTAAAAGCGACAAAACCACAAAAATAGAAATTCCGATCCACGGCGCCTGCAGATTATCTTTTCCTTGCCGAACCAGATCGCCCAGCGACGGATATTCGTGAGAAAGTCCCAAACCGAGAAAATCAAGTGCCGTTAAAGAAACGATGGCTTCCGATATCAGAAACGGAATAAATGTTACCGCGGCAACCAGAGCGTTTGGCAGAATATGACGCCAAATAATCTGCCAGTTACTGACCCCCAGTACCCGCGCCGCTTTTACAAATTCGAAATTGCGCGTCCGCATAAATTCGGCACGCACCATGCCGGTCAAAGAAGTCCAGGAAAAGAAAAGCAATATCAACAGCAAAGTTCCGAAACTGGGAAGAAAAATGCTGGAAACAATAATTAAAATGAACAGTTGCGGCAAAGAGTCCCAGATCTCTATGAAACGTTGCATAAAAATATCCAACTTGCCGCCGAAATATCCCTGGATCGCACCGACGGTTATTCCGATTGCCGAAGATATCAGCGTCAGCACAAAAGCAAAAAACAATGACAGCCGCAGCCCATATAAGATACGCGCAAAAATATCACGCCCCTCGTCATCTGTTCCCAGCCAGTGGCGCCGTGAAGGTGCAGCCGGAGTTGGCTGATTCATCTCCATATCCACCGTATTAAAAGAAAACGGTACCGGCGGCATCAGCATCCAGCCGTGTTGTTCGATATTACGACGCAGATAAGGATCGGCGAAATCGGCCAGCGTGGGAAAATCGCCCCCGAAATCGATATCCCGATAGTTTTGTACTAACGGAAAATACCACTGATCCCGATACTTGACAATCAACGGGCGGTCATTGGCCAAAAGTTCCGCCAACAAGCTCAGCAAGACGATGACGGCCAGCAAAACAAGTGACCACCAAGCACGGCGGTTTTGCTTAAAAATCCGCCATTTTCTGATTGTCAATGGTGACAACGCGCTGTTTGTTCCCCTATTCTGCAGCAACAGATCCCTCACTTGCTGCGCCGGACAAAGACTCTACTTTTGCTTCGGCGCCGACCTTAATTTCTCCGCTCATAATCTTTTGTGAGCCGATGTTTTTTTCTTCCAACGGCATCAGCGGCGACGTCGGGACGGCTTGCGGCTGTCCGATACCTTTATTATTTCGGTTACCGGACGCCTGTAATGGCGATTTTACCGGCGTGCGATAATTGATTCGGTTCCATTCTTTAAACCATCGATTAAATTCTTGCAAAGACTTTTGAGCGCTGTCATTGGTGTACTTAACTGTATCGACGGCGGCTTTTACTGCTTTTTTGGTGGTTTTGGAAAGTTTGGTCCGTCCAAACTCGCTGCATTTGGGACCGTTTTCAAATAAGTTGTTCAAAATTTCCTCAATCGGACAAATTGAACGGTTAATGACCAGTTGTTTGTTGCCGGGTGTCTTGACCGCCAAGGCAACCAGTTGCCCGTTGCGAAAACGTTCGGACAAATCCTGATTGGGAGTTCCGATCAAATCGTCCATTCCCGCCAGTCCTTCGATAACAACCGTCGTGTCGGCCGCGTCCGGAAGCTTGCGAATTGCCTGCATAACTTTTTCCAACTGACCGAACAGGCACATTGTTTGTCTCAAATAGGCATTGCGTTTTTCCATCAGGTTGCGGCTGTCCACCCAGGGGTGGTTCAGTTTGGGCAACCATTCCGCGGTAGGTTTCAGCCGGCACATATCATCATAAATATACATGTCGGACGGCAGGTCGAGATACAAGAAATAAGCATTGTTTCCTTTATCTTCCGCCAGATCGTCCAGCATCATGTCGATGCTTTTGAAAGAATTGACCACATACAGCTTGTTATAACTAAAACCGATCATCGGCGTTTTAGAAGGATTGTAAAAAGGTTTCAGATAACCGTAAAGTTTTTCCATCATTGCTTCATTTTTGAACCAACCGGTACTCTCAAGCCATTGAACCAACAGAATTTGAATCTTGTCGCCGGCGGTCATCGGCACTCCATCAAGATTCAACGGCGTGTTAACTTTGGTCACGCAACGGTCAACCGCAACCTGATTGTCTTTTTTGCAAAGGTTGACGCCGTGCGACTGATAAGCGCTGATTTTATAACCTTTTTGTTTTAATTTGTCATAAACGGTGTTGTTCTGCAGATAAGCTTCAAAATTTTCGCGGTTTTTAAACTGCCAATAACCGTTTTTCAGTACCTGATTTTGTAAAAAGTCAATTTCTTCGCCGTTGCCGTAATTCAAATTGCGGGCAGCATTGATAAACTGGTTATTGTTGGTGACATAGGCGTTCGGGTACAGTCGAAAACCGTTTTTGGCATAAAATCCGAGCATGATTTTCAACAATTGATCCCGGTAAATCAGAGCGGCATCGGTGTTCTTTAAACTGCTTACATAGTTATATGACGGCAGGTTGGCAACCATAATCGTTACTGTTTTTTTCGACGGAACTTGTTCTTCAGCCACAGCCGGCACGGATATCATATCCGGATTGACGGTAAATTCGCTTCTATCCTTATTTTGATTAATCAGTACGGCGCCGAAACAGAAAACCGCCGTCATAACCACCAGAGCTTTGATTCTTTTGGGTGTCAGTGCCAACAAGGCAAACATAATCACCGCAACAATCACCGCGGCAAAAGTTTCGGAACGTCCGCTGGACAGGTTCTCGGCGTTAAAGTTGGCAAATTGGTTAAACATTGCCAAGGTGAACAAGCCGGAAACCAGTGCCGTCAGCAAATAAAGGATAATGCTCAAAAAAGAAAGACAGAAAAACAGCAAGATCACGCCGGCGGCAATGGCTATCAGAATATAAAGAGCTTCCGGTCTCAGGCTGCTTGGTCCGCTGAAAATATTGATCGGCCCTGAAGACGCAAATAAAACAAAATCAATTCCCAAAAGAGAGATCGTGATCAGACAGCAGGCGGCAAAATTAAACAAATAGTTTAAAAAACCGCTGTTTTTACGTTTCTTCTTGACCGCTCTGCCCTGTGCAGCCGGCGGGGTTGCTTCGGTATGTTTATCCAATATAACGTCATCCATTAGCCTGTTCCTCATTTTGTGGTATCAAGTATTTAACATATAAGCATAATCAATTGAACATTTAAAGCAAAAAACCCCAAGATTACACAATCTCGGGGCTTTTTCGCCAAAGGCGTTATAATGCCGATTATCTGGAATAGAATTCGATAACCAGGTTCGGTTCCATAACGGATGCATACGGAACATCGTCAAACTTCGGAACGAAAGTATATTTGACGCTGAACTTGGAATCGGCTTCCAAATAAGACGGAACTTCATGCAACGAAGATTCGAGAGCAGCAATAACCATCGGCATCTGCTGAGATTTTTCTCTGACCGAGATAACATCACCGGCTTTTACCATGTAGGAAGGAATGTTAACTCTTTTGCCGTTAACCAGAACATGACCATGGTTAACAAACTGACGGGCAGCGAAAATGGTCGGCACGAACTTGGCTTTGTAAACCAGGTTATCCAAACGCGATTCCAAAATACCGATCAGGTTTTCAGCCGCGTCACCACGTCTTCTGATGGCTTCGGCATAATATTTCTGGAACTGCTTTTCCGAAACATTGCCATAATAGGTTTTCAATCTCTGTTTAGCCTGCAGCTGTTCACCATAGTCGGTCATTTTTTTCTTGCGGGCGCCGTGTTGTCCCGGACCGTATTCACGCTTCAGCAACGGGCTCTTGGGATCGCCCCACAGGTTGGCGTGCAAACTGCGGTTTGTTTTTTTCTTGGCTTTAACAATACTTTTCATTAAGTTTATCCTTAAAATTTTATTACATTATTGTCCCGGTAGTCTTGAGAATAATCTCAAGCGGGGCGCTAAAGGCCCGCGTTTCCGGAAGTGACTGCAACTTAGTATAATTTAAACAAAAAATCAAGCACTTTTTACTGTTTCAAAGATTTTTTATAATCTTCCAGGCTACTGTTATAATAAATCGGCATGAACCGTTTCTTTCTGAGAACTCGCTCGATTTTAACGGCAACTTTAAATCTGAATACATTAAAGAGCTCTAGATTAACCGGAAGCCACCAGTCGTTCAGCGCCCCAAAAGGATGTTTTTCTTTGATCAGGACAATTTTTTTTCGCAGTATCTTTTTGTCAAGCTTTTCATCCAAGTCAAGAACAATAAGCGTGAATGGCTTGCCTTTTCTTAATTTTTTCAAATTTTTGTAAAGTTTGTTAAATTCGTTTTCAGAGGGAGAAAATGCATTACAAACAAAAAATATATGTGCATCGCTCTGCATTATGCCCTGAAAGTTCTGAATTCTTTTTTTATATCGGGAAACAATCTTTTCTTTTCCCTCAGAACTGTTTGGACAGTCTTTGTCATGATTATATTCAATTCTGTATTTGGCATTGTGATATAAACCGGCTTCATCATTAAATACAATATTTTGAAGCAGATCCTTAAAATTATTTTGAAGAATCCGATTTAATGAAGATAGGTGGGTAACACACAGATCAAAGGGAAAGGAAACTTGCCCCTGTTGCGCTGTTTTTATAAAACCACATTCTGTAAAAATCCGTCGGGGAAGACAATTGTATCCAAGTGAGACAAACTCGTAGCAATCTGATTTTCCTTCGAAAAGATGTTTGATAAACTTTGTGAAATTCATTCTATTTTCTCCCTTTTTCTTCCGGTGCCACAATACCGCCGGAAATAACAAACTTCAACCCTTCTTCCACCGTCATTTGCAAAAAGACAACATCTTCTTTGGGAACAAAAATCAAAAAGCCGGAGGTCGGGTTGGGTGTGGTTGGTATAAAGACGTTCAACATTTCTTTGTTCATGATTTTTTTCACTTCACCGCCGGTCTCGGTGCTGACAAACCCCAAAATCCAAATTCCCTTGCGCGGATATTCCAGCAGTACAACCTGGCTGAAGGCTTGGTTTTTGTTGGAAAGAAAAGTTTCAAACACTTGTTTGAGTAATGAATATACGGTTGAAACAACCGGCATTTTTTTAACAATCCAGTCGCCGAGACGGATGAAGAAACGTCCCACAAATCCGGCGGCAAACATACCGATCACGATCATCGATACGATCAAAACCACTACGCCGAGGCCGGGAATGGTAAATGGCAGATCATTGTAATAAGTTTTCAGTTGTGGCGGCAACAGGCGCCCCACCCCGGCGTCAATCCACAAAATGATTTTGTAGGCCATATAAAAAGTGATCGACACCGGTGCCGTTACCAAAATGCCGGTAAAGAAATAAGCGCGAATTTTGGCACCGAGTTTCATAAACACGTGTTGTTCCCGCATTTTGGCATTTTGAATCGCCAATGCCCGTGCCTTGAGTTCAGCGCTTTTTTTCTTTCTTTTTCGTGACATTTTAACCTCTCATTGCGTCTTCAATAATAAATTGCACCTGATTGCGCCCTTGCCAATTGTCTTTACGCAAGGTTCCGGCCAGGTTAAACACTTCGCCGTGATGATTCAGCAGCGCTTTGCCGACTTCGTTATCAGCGGCGCGAAAAGCCATTGCTTTTAGAGTTCCGCCGCTCAGTGAACCAAGCTGACAACGTATGTGACCGCTGCCGACAATATCGGAGTGTAAGACGCGTACATTGCTTAGCATCAGCCGCGGTTCGGGATTGCCGGCACCGAAAGGTTCCAGCAGTGCCAGGCAGTCGGCAAATTCCGGGGTGGCCGCGTTAAGACTGACAATCCCGTCAATTTCCACGACCGGGGTCAGTGTTTCCGTTCCCAAATATTTTTCGGCATATTCTCCGGCAAAGGTACGAAAGGCTTCCAGATTGCTTTCTTCAAGTGAAAAACCGGCTGCCATATTGTGGCCGCCTCCTTTTGTCAGCAACCCTTTTTCTTTGGCGGCCATCACCAAAGCGCCGATATTGAGTCCGGGAACTGAGCGGGCGGAGCCTTTAACTTCGTCGGCTTCAACCGACATCACAAACGACGGCAGATTATATCTTTCTTTCAGTTTGCCGGCTACAATTCCGATTACGCCCTGATGCCAGTCTTGTCCGTACACAAAAGCTATCGGGTATTGCTGAGGCGTTCCTTCCAGTGTTTCTATGGCTTGCAACAGGACATAGGCTTCTATTTCCTTGCGAAGCGCATTAAAAGAGTCCAGTTTGTCGGCCAACATAGCGGCTTCAAAATCGTTGGCGGCGCATAACAGCCGGTTACCGATCGAGGCCTCGCCGACCCGTCCGCCGGCATTGATCCTCGGTCCCAGTACATAACCGAGATGATAACTTGAAGGCGCTTCCGTAACCGAAGCTTTGTCAATCAGCGCCTTGATGCCGCAGTTCTGCCGTAACGACATAATTTTCAGCCCCTGACGGACAAACGCCCGGTTCAATCCCAACAACGGCACCACATCGCAAACAGTTCCCAAAGCGACCAGATCCAACCATTTCATCAGATCCGGTGCCGGACGGACGGCATAAAAACCGCGCTTGCGAAGTTGACGGTTGACCGCGACCACGGTAAGAAACACCACACCGACGGCGGCCAGATATTTTAAATCGGGATGTTCATCGTTTTCGTCAAGACGCTTCGGATTGACAATCGCATAGATATCGGGCAGTTTGGTTTCCGCTTCGTGATGATCCAGTACGATCACGTCCATTCCCTGATCGTGTGCATATTCCAAAACCTCAAAGGCCGTCGTTCCGCAATCGGTTGTTATCAGCAGTTTTGTGCCAATGGCAGCAAATTCGTCAACCGCGCTTTTGCTCGGTCCGTAACCTTCTTCCCGTTCTGGAATATGGACCGGAACCTCGCAGCCGACCGATTGCAGGAACAGTTTCAACAGAGATGATGAGGTGGCACCGTCAACGTCATAATCGCCGATGATGGCCGTTTGTTCTCCGTTTTCCACCGCCGCGGCAATTCGTGCCGCTGCTTTTTCCATATCTTTCAGGCAAGCCGGATCGGGCATCAGATTTTGCAGTTTCGGATATAAAAAATCATTGCTTTGCCCTATGTCAATTCCACGCGAGACCATGATTTGTGCCACCACCGATGGGAGACCGTAACGGGCGGCAACAAGCTCGGCGGTATTTTCGTCAAACCCGGCAAATTTCCACATATTTCCGCCCAAGGATTTAGTATTGTCAAAGCGGTTATCCACGGTAGTCTTCCTTATTTTAGTAACTGATATAAATTTCGGCACGTCGGTTGAGACGTTCGCCCTCGGGCATAATTTCCCGATACAGCGGCTGACTGTCCGACAACGCTTCAACGGCAACCGATTTTTGGAGTACACCAGCTCGGATTAAAGCAGCGGCAACGCTTTCGGCCCGTTTGAGCGAGGTTTGGAAGTTGATCATTTTGTGGGTGGCCATATCGGTGTTGCGGGTTCGGCTGGATGAAAAGCCGTAAACCGTAATATGAGCGTTTTTACGTTTGGCCAGCCGGGCAATATAACGGATTTCACTGTCATATTCCGGCGCAATAACGGCGCTGCCGTCTGCAAACAAAATGGTTGCTGCCTGATAAGCGACGGACGGTTCAACGACAGCTGCCGGTACCGCAACCGTTTTTTTCGTCGTGTTCATACGTTTTTCAGCCTTTGGAGCTTTTTCAGCGTTTGAAGCTTTTTCTCGGGTTACTGGCTTGACCGGCGTTGCGGTTGTTTGTTCGCCTTGTTTGTGAATCGGCTGATAGCTGTCTGCTGCCGATTGAGGCGTTTCTTCCGGTTTGGGGGTCGGTTGTTCGGCTGATATGCATGCACTCAGAAAACCGCACAGGATCATTACTGTCGCATACCCGGCCTTCTTGTTTTTCCGCAACATTTTTTTCCCCTTTTGATTGATAAGCTTTAACAGTTTTAACGTAATAATTATGATAACACAAGCAGAAAAATTGTAAAATCGAAACTTTTTAAAAATCAATTTGTCTTTTACAAAATATTGTTATATCATTTTAGAACAGTTGATAAGGGAGGAATATATTATGTCAAAAATATGCAAACTTTTTATGATGTTGATGCTGGTTGCCGCCTGCTCCGAAAAAGACAGCCGCGAACCGCTGACGATTACCACTTCGGAAGGAAATACGGTCACATATAAAGTAGAACTGGCGCAAAACCGTGAAGAGCTTACCACCGGTCTGATGAACCGTACCGCCATGGAAGCCGATTCCGGGATGATTTTTGATCTGTCCGCTTTCAACAATGTTCCGACCGCTATGTGGATGAAAGACACCAAGCTGGCGTTGGATATGCTTTTTATTGATCGTGACGGCATGATCTTCTGGATCTATGAAAACGCCGAGCCGGATTCTTTGAAAATGATCATTTCACCCTATCCCGCTTTTGCGGTTCTGGAAGTTAATGCCGGTGACGTCGCCGCCAAAGGTATCAAAATCGGCGATACCGTAAATCACAAAATTTTCAATCGGAACAGCGAGGAAAAAAATGTCCGCGCTGACCCGGTTGTCGAAGATAAAAACGAAACCGACGTTTCTGAGACCAAAGAGCCGGAAGCAGCAGAAAATGTTGCCGCGGATGAAGCGCAGGCGACTGAGGCCGAAAAGAAAGCCGAAGAATAGACATTGCATAGCAACGGTCATTACTTTTAATACTCCGAAAGACACTGTTTTTCGGAGTATTTTTTTACGAAACAACTCGTTTGTCTCACATTAAAGCCGGTTGATCCTGGCTACATAATCCTTGATCGTTTCCAAACGACGGCTATAGTTTTCCAAATCTTTCTCCACCAACAGCTTCTGATCGGGACGAACTTTCAACGAACCAAAAGAACGGGCCACCAATTCTACCAGCTTTTCCGGCGCGCGAAAAACATTATTGTGAAAAGTGATCAAAAATCCTTTTGTCCCAGCATCAATTTTTTCAATGTTGGCACAGCGGCATAATTGCTTGATTTCAACCGTCTTAAGCAAATTTTCCACTTCCGGCGGCACCGGACCGAAACGGTCCACCAACTCTTCGCGCATATCCAGCAATGCTTCCGGTGTTTCCAAACTGCCGATGCGTTTATACAATCCCAGCCGTACGCCCAGATCGCGCACATAGGTTTCGGGAATCATGATCGGCACACCGGTAACGATTTGCGGGCTCCAGTCGCTGGTTCCTTTAGTCTCTGTTTCGGCATCCGCGCCAGCTTTGATGCGGGCAATTTCTTCTTCCAGCATATGATGATACATGGCAATACCGACCTCTTTGATATGCCCCGACTGTTCTTCGCCGAGAATATTTCCCGATCCGCGGATATCCATATCGTGACTGGCCAGAGAGAATCCGGCACCCAGGCTGTCCAGCGCTTGCAAAATGCTCAAACGCCGCTCGGCAATCGGCTTCAAATTCTTTTTCGGCGGCACTGTAAAATAGCAGTAACCACGCACTTTTGAACGCCCGATCCGCCCCCGCAGCTGATAAAGTTGAGCCAAACCGAACATATCCGCCCGATAAACGATCATGGTATTAACCGACGGCATATCAATTCCCGACTCGATAATCGTCGTCGAAAGCAAAATGTCTCCCTTGCGGTCGGCAAAAGCGTTCATCACCTCTTCCAGCTGTTTAGCCGGCATTTGTCCGTGAGCGACCAAAATTTTGGCATCGGGTGCCAGCTCCTGCAATACGTCATGAACCCGCGCAATATCCGAAACCCGGGGACAGACGACAAAGGTCTGACCGCCGCGGAATTTCTCACGGTAGATTGCCTCCTTGATCATTACGCCGTCAAACGGCATCACAAAAGTTCGCGCTGCCAACCTGTCAACCGGCGGGGTGGCGATAATGCTCAGCTGTTTCACGCCGGTCAAAGACATTTGCAATGTTCGCGGAATCGGCGTGGCCGTCAGAGTCAGTACATGAATGTCAGCTTTCAGATTTTTGAGTTTTTCTTTATGAGCAACCCCAAAATGCTGTTCTTCATCAATAATCAGCAGCCCAAGATTGCTGAATTCGATATTGTTGGCCAGCAGTGCATGAGTGCCGATGACAATATCCACCGAACCGTCTTTCAGGGCTTCTTTGATTTTACGGGCCTCGGTCGCCGTCTGTAAACGCGAAAGCATCCTCACCTTGAGCGGAAAACCGGCCATTCGTTGCATAAAATTGTAATAATGTTGCCGGGCCAGCAAAGTTGTCGGCACAATCAACGCTGCCTGGGCACCGGACATTGCCACGGCAAAGGCAGCCCGGAGCGCCACCTCGGTTTTGCCGAAACCGACGTCGCCGCAAACCAGCCGGTCCATCGGAATCCCCGCCGACAAATCTCCGAGAACGTCGCCGATCGCATTCAGTTGATCTTCGGTTTCATTATAGGGAAAACCGGAACAAAATTCGTCATATAATCCTTCCGGTGCAATATAGGACTCTGCTTTTTTCAATTGTCGCTGTGCTGCTATTGCGATCAGCTTTTCGGCAATTTCGTGAATACGTTTTTTAACCTTCGCCTTTTTCGCTTCCCACGCCGAACCTCCGAGAGTGTCCAGCTGAATATTGTCATCGTCAATCCCGTAGCGGGAAACCGTTTCGATGTTTTCGACCGGAACAAACAGTTTGTCGCCGTTGGCATAAATAATTTTCAGGCAATCGTGCGGCGCACCACCGGCCGTAATGTTCTCCAACCCCATAAAACGCCCGATACCGTGCTCAATATGAACAACCGGTTCGCCGACATTGAGTGCGGAAATGTCCGCGATAAAATCCTTGGAAGTTACCTTTTTTACGGCACGGCGGTTTTGTCTGGCCCCCAGAATATCCTGTTCGGCCACCATGCACAATCCGTCACCGCGAAATCCGTGCGGCAGATTAAGCACAATCATTGCCACCTTGCGGATATCCGCTTTGTCAACCGCTTCTTTCCAACTGTCGGCAAAGGTAAATTCCAGTGAAGCGAAACGGCTCTCGGCTTTGGCGTCATTGATCAAAGTAAACAACCGCTCGCGTGATCCCGGAGAATAACAGCAGATGATCCGCTTCATTTTTCCGTATTCGGTCAAATAGGCAAGCAAATCCAAATAAACCTGAGCCGCATTCACGCTTTTGGCAGCCGAGAAATCGCGTCCCGGTAAAACACCGGTATCGTAATTGTCGTTGTTTTCGAGCAGATTCATTCCGGTAAGAAAGACAGCACGACGATTTCGGGTAATATTGCCAAACTCTTTTTCGTCGAGATATAGTTGTTCCGGCGGTACCGGACGATAATTGTCGACTTCTCCGGCATTTTTGACTTTCAGAGCTTCCAACCGCGATATATAGTGGTCGGCAATGCTTTCGCTTTTTGAAGATAAGGCGGCATCGGCATTGCGTCCGATCACGATTTTGGCACGCGGCAGGTATTCAAACAGGTTCGGCAACGGTTCTTCATAAAAAAACGGCAGCCAGTTTTCCATTCCCATATACTTGCGCCCGTTAGAGACGGCTTCGTAAATCTCGTCGTCTTTGAAGGCGGCGCCAAAGGCTTCGCGATAACGGCCGCGAAAACTTCTGATCGTATTCTCGTCCAACACCACTTCCCCGGCAGCTTGGAACAAATAGCTTTTGATTTCGCCGGTGGTCCGTTGGTTCAAAGCATCAAAAGTGCGGATTTTTTCAACTTCGTCGCCAAACAGGTCAATTCGCAGCGGTTCTGCCGATCCGGTGGGGAATATGTCGACAATATCGCCACGAACCGCATATTCGCCGGGTTCCATTACTTGTTCGACCCGGCTGTAGCCGTTGATTGACATATAATGAACAAAGTTGTTAAAATTCAGCGTGCTGCCAACCCTGACCACCTTCCTTGAGTTAAGAAAAATCTTTTTGGGCGGCAATTTTTGTAAAACCGCGCCGACGCTGGTCACAATTATCCGCGGACGCTTGGTTTGGGGTTCAACCGCCAGCCGTCCCAGCGTGTCGGTACGCCGGGCAATCAGGTTAATATTGGGAGAAACGCGGTCATAAGGCACGGTGTCCCAGGCCGGAAAACGCAAAATTTCCGTATCCGGCAGCAAGACCTGTAGGATATCGGCATTTTGTTCAAGCGCCGTACCGTCGCTGGCAATATACAAAACATCGTCGGCGCTGTGGCGATACAGTTCGGCTACGGCAAAAGGCTCATAGCCTTCGCTGACGGAAGAAATGGAAATCGGATCTTTTGGCATCTTTCTATCTTCTTGTTTACATCTTTTTCAAAAATATATACAATCAGGAGCGATAGCAACCTTTTTTTGGGCAAAAAATCATGCGGCCGTCATTTTTATATCCGTTGTTTGCTTCACCTTCATCAATTCGGGGGGTCGGCGACAAATATCTCGGACTTTTGCACAACCTCGGGATCGACCGGATCACCGACCTGCTCTGGCATCTGCCGTACACCTGTAACGACCGGCGACGTTCTTCCTCGGTAGCCAATTTGAAAAACGGCGAAATAAATACCGTAAAGATTCGGGTTGTGGAACACTTAGCCCCCAAGAGCCGCAAACAGCCTTATCAGGTTTTATGCGAAGATGACAGCGGACAAATCACTCTGGTCTTTTTCAAAGCTTATCCCGATTCTATCCAAAAGAACCTGCCGCTTGGCGCCGAACGGGTCATCAGCGGCAAAGTTGAACTTTTTAATGGTCGCTGGCAAATGAGCCACCCCGATTATATTGCCGCGCCCGAAAACAGCCGGCAGATTCCCGAAATTGAACCGGTTTACGGTCTCACGGCCGGCATTACCAACAAATTTATCAGCCGGCTGATATACAATGCCCTGCCCCTGATTCCGGCTTTGCCGGAATGGCTGGAATCCAACCATATGAAAACGCTCGGTTTTCCGGCTTTCAAAACCGCATTGCAACAGGTTCACCATCCTGATGGCACCGTGGCTTTACTGCCGTCTTCTCCGGCACGGATGCGGCTGGCTTATGACGAACTGCTCGCCAACCAGCTGTCACTGGCTCTGGTACGTGCCAAAGTCAAGAAGCAGCCGGGACGCCAAATTGCCGGCAACGGATTGTTGCGCCGCAAAGTTTTAGACCACTTGCCATTTAAACTGACCGCTGCGCAACAAAAAGTTCTTGCCGAAATATCGGCCGATCAGGCGGCAGCAAGCCGAATGCTGCGGCTGCTTCAGGGAGATGTCGGCAGCGGCAAAACAATCGTCGCGCTTTTAACCATGCTCAATGCGGTTGAATGCGGTTATCAGGCAGCCATCATGGCACCGACAGAAATTCTGGCCAAACAGCATTTTGACACTATTGCACCCTTATGTGAAGAAGCGGGATTGAAAGCAGCCTTGCTTACCGGCCGCATAAAAGGAAAATCGCGCACTTTGCTGTTAGAACAATTGCAACAGGGGAAAATCAATATTTTGATCGGCACCCATGCGTTGTTTGTCGAAGATGTTGTTTTTAACGATCTTGCCTGTGTCGTGATAGACGAGCAACACCGTTTCGGCGTTCATCAGCGTTTGAACTTGTCCGCCAAAGGCAACCGCGCCGACGTGTTGGTGATGACGGCAACGCCAATTCCACGGACGCTGATCCTCACCGCATTCGGTGATATGGAATACTCGAAAATTGACCAACTTCCGGAAGGACGAAAGCCGGTAGACACCCGGGTAATACCGTTAACGCGGATTGATGAGATTATTCCGGCCTTGCAGCGTAAAATCGCTGCCGGCGAGAGAGTTTACTGGGTGTGTCCGTTGGTCGAAGAATCCGAAAAGCTTGATCTTGCCGCTGCCGAAAATCGTTTTGAAATCTTGCAAAAAACTTTTGGCGCCGATGTCGGGTTGGTTCACGGCAAAATGAAAGAAAAGCAAAAAGATGAAATTATGGAACGTTTCAAAAACGGCGAAATCAAATTGCTGGTGGCAACCACCGTTATTGAAGTCGGCGTCAATGTGCCGGAAGCTACGGTGATGATTATCGAACATGCCGAACGCTTCGGTCTTGCCCAGCTTCACCAGCTGCGCGGCCGGGTTAAACGCGGCTGCCGGCCCGCCATCTGTATTTTGTTGTACGGCTATCCGCTGGGGGCAACTTCTCGTGCGCGCCTCAACATTATGCGCGACACCGAAGACGGCTTTGCGATCGCCGAAGAAGACTTAAAACTGCGCGGCGGCGGCGAAATCCTCGGAACCCGCCAATCGGGTTGCGAAAACTTCAAGTTGGCGCAAATGCCTGAACATCAAAATCTGTTAATTACAGCCAATAAAGACGCCCGAATGATTCTTGCCGCCGATCCCGAACTGACCTCGCCCCGCGGACAAGCCTTGCGTACCCTGCTTTATTTGTTCGAACGCGATGATGCGGTCAAAACTTATCTGGCGGGATAAAGCGTTGCAGATTCCGTTAAGCCAGTTCTTCCACGGTTTTGTGTCCGGTGGCAAAATCTTTAACAACCAACGTTGTTACCGGTGCCAGCGAATGTTTTTCAAACAGCAGCCCGTGCCCTAGGCACAATCCCATAATAATGTTAAGGTCCGTGTTCTGACTGTTCAGATAATCGGCCTGAGAAACCGGGTCACAACTGGGTCCGCACATGCCGGCGTCAATTTCCGAAGCGTTAAGACCGCTTTCCTTACAATGAACCAGGTAAATTTCAAATCCGGCTTCCTGCAGCAAAACGGCAAGCTTTTTGGCATAAGCAAACATGCCGGCACAGCTGGCAATACCCAGCCGTTCAAAGTCCGACAGCTTGGAAAAATCGATCAGTTCCTGCAGTCTGGATTTGTTTTTTGCTTGCGCCGTTATCTGCATTTGACGTTTTTCGGCATCGGAATAATGACCTTTCATAACAGTTTTTCTCCTTATGATAATGTGCTCTCCTTCGTATTAACGCAAAAAAAATAAACACTCAAGCTTTTTATGCTTAAGTGTTTATTCAATAGCCGGCAAGCAGTTTATGCTTCCCGATACTTTTTCCATTCTGCCGAGGCTTTGTCTTGTGCCTCGAGCGCATTAGCCAGCTTGAGACACACCGGCTTCAGAGGGTTTCCGTCGACGATAGAAGTTTCGACATAGCTGAGGAAACGTCGTTCGTGCTTCAGAACCAGCCAAATCAGCTGTTCTTTCTGATCGTTCAGAAATACGAAGTCCGGAAACTCGGATGTCGTTTTTGCCTGTGCCGCCTTTTCCAACCAACATTGAGCTACTTCAAACATCATCAGGACTTCGCCCGGATTTTTGGGCATGATTTCACCGGTTAAAAACATAGAAGCCATGTTAACGGCGACATCGTAGTTTTCTTTGGCTGCATTGATAAGCTGTTGCATATTCATAGTAATCAAGTTTATAATTTTCTAACTTTTAAATTATACAAAAAAACAACATTTTGTCAATCGGGCTTTTTCTTTTAAAAATCAGACTGTTTTTTTATATTTTCAACGTTCTGTTTCAAAAGACAACGACCGAAAACCTTGCTGCTTTGACCCGGCCGCGCCGGCCCTACCGCTAACCGTCATACATACAATGGCAAAGGAGTTTTTTTCCGCAAAGCTGTAAGCTTTTTGGGGCCATGCACCTAGCGCATGGTTTTCGGGATACAATAAATTTCCGCTAACTAACGCAAGTGGTATTAGCTGTTGGAACTACGTTCGCCCGGTCCAACGGCTGCGTAAGCCTGACGGCTGGGCTGGTATGCTTACATCTGCCTGCTTGCGCCGGTCATGTTACGCTCAAACCATAAGAAAAAAAACTCCCTCAAACCGGGAGTTTTTTCTTTTATTGATCCAGAAACGAACGCAACTTGCGTGACCGGCTCGGATGTTTCAGCTTGCGCAGCGCCTTGGCCTCAATTTGGCGGATACGCTCACGGGTAACGTTAAATTGTTGTCCCACTTCTTCCAAAGTATGGTCGGTATTCATACCGATACCGAAACGCATCCGCAAAACCCGTTCTTCACGCGGTGTCAGCGACGACAGAATGCGGGTGCAGGTCTCTTTTAGGTTGGTATGAATGGCCGAATCAAGCGGCTGCAGAGCGCTCTCGTCGGGAATAAAATCGCCGAGGGAAGAATCTTCTTCATCGCCGACCGGAGATTCCAAACTGACCGGTTCTTTGGCAATTTTCATCACTTTGCGCACTTTTTCAAGCGGCATCGACAACCGGGCAGCCAGTTCTTCCGGTACCGGTTCCCGCCCCATTTCAGACAACATTTGTCGTGAAGTTCTAACCAGTTTATTAATCGTTTCAATCATATGAACCGGGATACGGATTGTTCTTGCCTGATCGGCAATCGAACGCGTAATTGCCTGGCGGATCCACCAGGTGGCATAAGTTGAGAATTTATAACCGCGGCGATATTCAAACTTGTCAACCGCCTTCATCAGTCCGATATTGCCTTCCTGAATCAGATCCAGGAACTGCAAACCGCGGTTGGTATATTTTTTTGCAATTGAGATAACCAGGCGCAGGTTGGCTTCAATCATCTCTTTTTTGGCACGTTCGGCTTCACGTTCGCCTTTCTTAATGGTGTCAACCATCCGACGATATTCGGTAATCGGCAAACCGCATTCCTGAGCCATACGGGCAACGCTGTCGCGTAGTTCGACGACCTCGGCACCGTATTTGTTTACAAAATCCTGCCAGTGCTTGTCTTTTTTGTGCGAAACGTTTTCGACCCAGTTCGGATCCAATTCCGATTTTTGATACACATCAAGAAAATCTTCCCGCTTAATCTTGCAGGCAAGTGCATAACGCAGCAATTTGCCTTCCAAGCCCATCAAACGTTTGTTAAGATCGTTCAGTTGTTCTACCAGTTGTTCAATTCGGACGGTATTAAGGTGGATTGAGCTCATCAGTTCGACTAACTCTTTTTTGACTTGAACATATTGCTTTTCAACGGCAGGTTTAATGCTTTTTCCTGCCAGAATCGCTTCCACCCGTTGGCTCTGGATTTTTTTCAAATCGTCGTAATAGCTGGAGATGCGGGTTAAAATTTCCAGAACCGGTTCCCACAAGGCTTCTTCCATCGCTGAGACAGAAGCCGACGAATGGCCGCCGACCCCGTCTTCGGAATCATCCATATGCGCCACGCCGTCAACGGCTTCGTCGCCGGCTTCACCGTCAATTCCGGCAGTGTCTTCGTCTTCATCAGCGTTTTCTTCGTCGTCTACGGTGTCTTCCAGATCAATATCGTCGGTCAGATCCTCGTCAATATCATCCAGGTTTTCTTTCTTTTCCAACTCGGCGGCCACTTTTTCCAAGTCGTCTACCGGTGCACTTTCTTCATCTTCATAAACCAGAGCTTCCGGGTCGTCGCCGTACATCATTTCCAAGTCGACTACATCGCGCAGCTGCATTTTGCCGGAAAGCAGATCATCTTTCCATCCCGCAATCGCCTTAATCGTCATGGGGCTTTCGCACAAACCGTCGATCATGACGGTTTTGCCAGCTTCAATCCGTTTGGCGATCGCAATTTCACCTTCGCGCGACAGCAGTTCCACCGAGCCCATTTCTTTTAAATACATCCGGACCGGGTCATCGTAACGCCCCATGTCTTTTTCGTCAAAATTGCCTGATTCTTCAAAGTCGGTATCGTCTTCCGTTTCTTCTTCGGGTTCAAAATTATCGGCTTCGGATTCAGAGATAATACTGATTCCCATATCCGAAATTTCCGACATTATATCCTCAATTTGTTCGGAAGATTCCTTATCGGACGGCAAAGCTTTGTTGAGTTCTTCCACCGTGATGTAGCCGCGGGCTTTTCCTTTTTCGACCACCCGTTTGATAGCGCTTCCCAAACTGTCAATCAACGGGGCGTCGACAGCGCCGGCCTCATAAAAGTCTTGATTTTCTGTATCTGACATATTTTTTCCCAAAAATCGATTTTTTCTGCCGAACCTTGCATTCGGAGAACAAGTTGCTAGCCGCTCTTTTTTAGAGTTTTCTTGTCAATTTGTCAACACCACTCTTATAAATAATTTCGTCTTTGCAAACGACAATACAACTAAAGTAAGTAATTGTGCCGTTTTGGGAACACCGCTGTCATTCGATATTTTTTTCAGCCAGCAGGAGAGCACGCTCTTTTTTCAACATTTGATAGCGTTGATAAACTTCCTCGGGAAACGACTCGGCAGTTTCAATCCGGCGCCGACAATCGCATATTTCATTGTCAAGCTGCTTCAGCTGCATTTCTAAAATCGTATTGTCAATATCGCGGCGCAGCTTGCGCAAATCGGGATTTTGCTGCCGAATCATCTGAACCTGCCACAAAGCGTCAATATAACGGGAAAAGCCTTCCTCTTTCAAAGCCTGATACAAAGCGGAACTCTCCGTCGGCTCATGTTGATGATAAACTTCCGCCATTTTTTCCAACAGCAGCCGTAGGCTTTCGTCCCCGATTTCAAACATTCCGGCCTTTTCCTCATATTCGCCGATCAGACACGGATAACAAAACATAGCGGCGGCAATAAACTTGGCGACCATCTCGTCCAACGTAATTTTAACCGGCTGCGGTTTGGCGGTATTGTTACGGACTGAAGCATTTTTGCGTTTTGCCGCATTAACAAAGCTTCGTTTTTCGTCCCCGTTTTCCGGACGCGCAACAACAACCGGTCGAAAACGTGCATAAATACGGCTTTTCATGTCTTGCAAATAATAGCCGCGCACTTTTTCGTCGGTAATTTTGGACACTTCTTCCAAAAGCGTTTTCTCAAACAGCGCTTTCTGCTCCGGAGTTTCGTCCGGAACAGATTCGACATTTTTGCGCCATAACAAATCTGCCAACGGCACTGTATTTTGCAGAGCGTTTTCATATTCTTCCGCCCCTTTGGCACGCAGGAACTCGTCCGGATCCATCTTGTCGGGCAAAAAGACATATTTGAGCGAATAACCGGCTTTCAAAATCGGCAATACCCGATCAATTGAACGCGTCGCAGCATGAACACCGGCATTGTCGCCGTCAAAACACAAAGTTGGTTCGGGGCAGATTTTCCAAGCTTCGGTAATTTGTTCCTCGGTCAGTGCGGTTCCGAGCGGCGCTACCGCATATTCAAAACCGTATTTTGCCTGGGCAATCACATCCATATATCCTTCGCAGACAACAATCCGCCGTTTTTCAAACGCCTTATCGCGCGCATAATTCAAGTTGTAGAGCACTCGCCGTTTGTTAAAAATCGGCGTATCCGGCGAATTCAGATACTTGGGCTGGCCGTCTCCCATCACCCGTCCGCCGAAAGCGATCACCCTTCCCCGTTTGTCCATGATCGGAATAATGACACGATCGCGGAAAAAGTCGTAGATTTTGCCATTTTTTTCCGACAATACAGCCAACCCCAGCTCAATCATATCGCTTTCGCTGACATTCCTCGAAGCCAGCCAGGCTCTCAATCCGTTATTGTCCGGCGCGTAACCGAGACGAAATTTCTTAATGATGTTTTCGTCAAATCCACGCCGTTCCAAATAGGCCATCGCCGCTTTTCCGCCGGTCAGACGCAGATTTTTTTCAAAATAGGCAGCCGCCATTTCAGTAATTTCATACCATGAACTGCGTTTTTGGACTTCTTCGGGATTCTCACGACTGATTTGCGGCACTCTCAAACCGGCTTTGTTAGCCAATTTGGTTACCGCATCAATAAAAGGTAGTCCGTTGGCATCCATTTCGAATTTGATGATGTCTCCATGGGCGCCGCAACCGAAACAATGATAAAACCCTTTGGCTTCGTTCACGGTAAAAGACGGCGTTTTTTCATTGTGAAAAGGACACAGTCCCATATATTCCTTACCCTTGCGGACAAGCTTAACCTTGGCGCCGACGACATCGGCCACCGAGATCCGGGAACGCAGTTCATCCAAAAATTTCTGAAAGTCGGTTTCCATCCGCCGCCTAACTCAACATCGCTTTGATTTTGCCTGAAACAGCGCCGAAATCCATTTGACCGGCATATTTCTGCTTCAAAACCCCCATCACTTTGCCCATATCTTTCATTGATGCGGCGCCGGTTTCGTCAATCGCCGCTCTGACGGCAGCTTCAACTTCGCCATCATCCATTTGCTTGGGCAAAAAGCCCTGAATCACTGCAATTTCGGCTTCTTCTTTTTCCGCCAGCTCGGCACGGTCGCCCTCGCGATAAATTTTAGCAGATTCCTGACGCTGTTTAATCATTGTCTGCATCATCGACAGAATATCGGCCTCGCTTGCACATTCTTTGCCTTTGCCGCGGGCATCAACGTCTTTTTCCTTTATGCCGGCCAAAATCATCCTTACCGTGCTCAAACGTTCGGTTTCGTGGTTCTTCATGGCTTCTTTGACGGCAGTCTGAATTTCGTCTCTTAACATTTTATTCTCCTTTTATAACCATCTGTATCAAAAACTCTCACAGTTTGTGATAAAAAATATAACGCTTACAGGCAAAATGCAAGCTAAACATACAAAAGATTTAAAAGGCAATTAGAAGAAATAGCGCAAAGATGCCGTCCACTCTTCCATCTTTCCGTTATCCGAATAATCTTTAAAATGATACTCGACTGCAGCTCGCCAGTTTATGGAGAGCGGCATCGCAGCTTCTGCCCGATATTCGGTTTTTGAACCGAACCGAGAACCGGCACACGTTTTCTCCGCTTCACCCAGCAACTTAAAATACCTGAAATCAGCAAAGGTTCCGATTGATAAACCGACGCTGACATATTGATTATGAGGCAAAAAACCGCCGTAGCTGCCGTAAAGATTTCCCATGGCATACAAGTAAAAACCGTGCACCGGTTCAATGGTTTTGCCGCCGCCTGCTTTGGCGTTTAAGGCATATCCTTCCTTTCCATTGTCCGGATCGAATTCTCGCGCCACATCGATGTTGATTGCAAACGAAACCGGATCAAAAACGGCATCGGCCGGCGCCAACGACTTGATTCCCAGCAGATTAAGCGAATTTAAGACGATTTTGTCGGTTTGCTGATATCGGCGTATGCTGGTGTTCAAAAAATTAATTTCGGCCCCCGACACCAGACCGTCATTTGCATCTGTCAGCGAATGATAGGCCGGCCGGTACGAAATTTCCTGAAAAATCTTACCGTTACGGCTTCCGATTCCAAAAGTTGTCCGCATCGCTTCGTGCGAACGGAGAGGTGATGAGCCTTCCGGTTTTTCCACCGTTTCCACTTTTTGAACCCTAAGGCGGTTTCGGGCGGTAAGAGCAGCAAAACTCCGACGACGATATGCGGAAATCTCAAGTTCCTTGCTTACAAACTGATATTGTATATATTGATAAACCGTTTCCAACACTTCGGCCTTTTCGGTAGCGTCGATTTCCGGCAAATCATAGTCTTGCTTGCGAACAGCGTTCAAAAAAGCCCTTTTCTGCCGCAAATTCATTTGCTCAAGCCGATTAACAATTTCGGTCCGGCGCGACGGACGATAATTGACGTCCTTAACCAGACCGGTTGCACGGAAAACCGCTTTGACCGTATCAAGCGGAATCGTTTGCAGCGGAAATTGCCGTGCCAGCACCAACGACGGCCGCACCGCATCCAACACTTCCATAATCATGTAAGAACAGTTGTTGGTAAAAAAGTAATAACGACTACGGGTATGCCCCAGTTCCCATAAGTGTGCCGCCAGCATATCGCGTTCCTCAGCCGAAAAATCAAGCTGAAATTCCCAAATATCTCGATTTTCAATATTGTTGTAGGTGTTGATGACGTTATGATAAGGCCTGACCGTCCACCCGGCATCATAACCGCCGCTCAGACCGTAAACGGCATACAACAGCGTATTTTCTTTTCCTTCCGTAAAAGCGCCGTAATTCGCCCCGTGAGCCAACATCTGGGTCCCGTTGCGGCTGGTATTAATCCGAAGCAGCGTATGTCCAAACATTGAAGATGGATTATTCATATACGCATCCGTAAACAACAAAGCGATTCCGGCAGGACGAAGGTCGGAGAGAAAATCGTCGTATTCTTTACATTTAACATCAACTTCTTTAATTAATCGGTTGTTTAGCAATAGTTTATATCTTGCGGGAAAACGACATATCGTTTCATGATCAACCCCTTGGGAAAATAATTCGACCGTGGCTCGCAGTTCCGCTTCCGGATCGTAACGGCCGTTTTCGGCCAGGTAAAAATCGGCAGAGTCAATAGTGCCGACATATCCCGAAAATATTCCGGGCTGATAATGCAGCAACGCCAGCCACTGCTGATCGTAGGCAAAAAAAACTTCTTTCGCCGCAACACCGTGACAAAACAGAAAGAAGAGAAAAAACAGTCCGAATTTCATTAGTTAAAACATAGCTTGCTAGCTTTTGAAAAAAACAACAGAAACAAAGGCGGTGCGGAATTTTTCCGCAGCCGCCTGATAACAAGTTAAACAGCAAAAATTTCAAAAATTTTTGCTGTCACATAAACGGCATCAACATTTTCGTCGGGAAAAATCGAAGCAAAATACTGCTGTGATTTTGCCGCAAACATTTCTTTGTCCACATTCAGCATCCCGGCCACTGTTTCCAACGTTTCCCCTTCGCCGCGCGCCGCGTCCAGTGCATATTGTTCCATATTACTTTGAATAAAATCAAACACCATTCTCTGGGTTCCGCCGGTTACCCGGCCTTGCGGATCACATCCCGACGTACCGAAAGTAATACCGAAAGTCTGGCTTCCGGTAGACGTATTGGTGGTTACAGCCAGCACTTGCGCCTCCGGTCCCGACACGCCGCGCCAGGCCATTGACCCCAGCCCGCAGCCGGTGCTGTCAATGGCTTGGGCACCTGAAGCGACACAGGCCAAGGCGGATACGACCGCCAACATATAAATTTTTCTCATTGCCACATCTCCCGATAGTTCTGAATTGATATTGTCAATATATACCACACCTTCCGGGGATGTATAGCAAAAAATCACGTTTTGGCAGAAATTTCTCTTGCCAAATTCATTTTATGTGTTATATGATGTTTAACATCAAAATAACGTATCAATGACTGTGAAAGGTAATCCTTTTCGCAGTCAAAATTTTTTAATTTTAATCACAGAGGTAACAAAGATGGATAAGTTCCCTTTAACCAAAGAAGGGTTTACTGCACTTGAGCAGGAACTGAAAAATTTAAAAGGCGTCGAACGCCCTAACATTATTGCCGCCATATCCGAAGCACGTTCTCACGGCGATTTGTCCGAAAATGCCGAATATTCTGCCGCTAAGGAAAAACAAAGCTTTATCGAAGGACGGATTCAGGAACTGGAAGCAGTTATCAGCCGTGCCCAGGTCATTGATCCCAGTCTCAACAAAGGCAGCGTTGTCCGTTTCGGCGCCGTGGTTCTGGTGGTTGACGAAGATACCGACCGCGAAAGCAAATACCAGATCGTCGGCGATTATGAAGCCGATATCGAAAAAAACAAAATCTCCCTTTCTTCGCCGCTGGCCAAAGCACTAATCGGCAAAGAAGTGGGCGATATTGCCGAATATACGGCACCAGGTGGAAAAAAATCCTTTGAGATTCTCGAAGTCATCTATTAGCCCCCTTTAAATCTCATAAAGACGAAATAACTTTAAAGCCGGATATCAACAGATCCGGCTTTAATTTTTTAACGAGGTTATTATGAGAAAAAAAGAAAAAAAGATGATTATCGAAAATTTCGAAGATAAATGCGAATGCCGCGAAGATGACAAATGCGGTTGTTCTTTTCCAAACAATACTCATCACGACTTTGATGCCGAAACTTATAAAGAAACCGCCGGCAGCGATGTTGTTTTGCCCGAAGAATAATCCCGGCGGCAACATTGCCGCCGTTTTTCTTGTCGAACACAGATCAGTTTAAGACTTACATTCCTGCAAATAACGCTGAGCTTCCAAAAATGCCTGACACCCCGATCCAGCAGCCGTAACGGCCTGACGGTAAACGGCGTCTTTTACGTCTCCGGCCGCAAAAACCCCGTTAACGCTGGTGCGGCAACTGCCCGGAGATGTCACAACATAGCCGTCCTTGTCCAGATCTACCGCATTCTTAAATATTTCGGTATTGGGTTTGTGTCCGATCGCAATAAAGACGCCGTCCACTTCAAGATCCTTGTATTTATCCGTTTTCAAATTCTTAATCCGAACGCTGGTCACGCCTTTGGGCGCATCGGTTCCGAAAATATCTTCTATCACACTGTCCCATTCTACCTGAATTTTCGGATTATTTTTTATCCTGTCCTGCATCACCTTATCAGCACGCAACTGATCTCGACGATGTATCAGAGTGACGTTTTTGGCAATCCCCGACAGATACAGCGCTTCTTCGGCTGCCGTATTGCCGCCGCCGACGACCACAACATCCTTATTGCGATAGAAAAAGCCGTCACAGGTCGCACATCCTGAAACACCGAAGCCGCGAAACTTTTCTTCATTAGGCAGTCCCAACCAACGCGCCGAAGCCCCGGTGGCAATAATCACACTGTCAGCACAATAGGAATTTGCGCCTTCGGAAATTAAAATGAACGGATTTTCGGCAAAGTAAACTTCGGAGATTTGATCTTCAATGATGGTCACTCCGACATTAACCGCCTGATCATGCATCCGTTGCATCAGTTCGCTCCCGTTGATCGGCTCGGGAAAACCGGGGAAATTCTCTACATCGGTGGTAATTGTCAGTTGTCCGCCTTTTTGAGTGCCGCTGACCAACACCGGACGCATCCCCGCCCGTGCGGCATAGATGCCGGCGGTATAGCCGGCCGGTCCCGATCCGATAATCAAAACTTTTGTCTTATATTCCGCCATTTCTCTGCTCCTTATTCAAATATATCTGATAAAATACTATTTTTATGCTTCTATTCAAGCCAAAAAAATAAATTATTGCCAACCGGCACAAAATTATCTACTATGCGGCAGACATAACTTTCGGGAAAGTAACATGAAAAAAATTCTGGTGCTCAATTCCGGCTCTTCCAGCCTCAAATATCAATTGTTTAATATGGATGACAGCGCTCACCGCGTCATAGCAAAAGGTCTTGCCGAACGGATCGGCGAAAAGGATTCTAACCTGACGTTAAAAATGCCGGATGGGCAAGTCATTACTAAAAATATGCCGCTGCCGGATCACAAAACAACACTCGAACAAATTTTCCGGTTGCTGATCCCCGCTGTTTTATCTGATATTTCCGAACTGTCCGCGGTTGGGCATCGTCTCGGTCACGGCGGCGAGTATTTTGACAAATCTGTTCTCATCAATGATGACGTTATGGAAAAGATTTATGAAACCGCCGATTTGCTGCCGTTGCACGGTCATGCCTTCATTCTCGGCATTGAGGCAATAAAAAAGCTATTGCCGCAAATGCCGCAAACGGCAACTTTTGATTCGGCCTTTCATCAAAGCATGCCCAAAGAAGCCTGTATGTACGCTCTGCCCGCCGAACAATATCAAAAGTATCGCATCCGCCGCTATGGCTTCCACGGCACTTCCCATTATTACGTTTCGCAAAAAGCGGCTGAATATCTGGGTAAAAGCGGCCGTTTCATTACCTGTCATCTTGGCAACGGTGCTTCCGTCACCGCGGTCAAAAACGGCAAAAGCATCGACACATCGATGGGATTCGGCGGTGTTCCGGGCATTTTTATGGGTACACGCTGTGGCGACATTGATCCGTTCATTCCGTTGTACATTATGAAAACCCAAAACAAAACTGCCGATGAAGTTAACATGATGCTGAACAAACAATGCGGCCTCTATGCCCTCTCCGGCGGTCACAATGACCGCCGTGACATCGAAGCTCTTTTTCATCAGAACGACCCGGCTGCCATTCGGGCCATGAACAGCTATGTTTACCAAATTGTTAAATACATCGGTGCTTATACCGCGGCAATGAACGGCGTCGACGCGATCGTTTTCACCGCCGGCATCGGCGAAAATTCCGATTTCATCCGCCGCCGCATCTGCGAAAAACTGGCCTGGTTGGGGGTCGATTTCGATCCCGAGGCCAACGCCGCCGTCCACGGATTTGGCGAAATCACCAAACCAAACTCACCGGTACGGGTATTGGTTATTCCTACCGATGAAGAATTGGTGATTGCTCAAGATGCGTACAAGCTTACAATCTGATCTGCCTGTTGCTCTATTTTTCCGAAAATATAAATTGACTTGACTTTTTGTCCAAAATTCTTATACTGAATTTAACAGATAATTATTAATTTTAAGAATATGACAAAAAAACAAGTTTTCAGTGCCTGGATTTCCTGCACTAATGGTATTGAACCGGATAAACTGATACAACATGTATCCTCGGCTTTATTTAAGGTTTTTGCAACAACGTCTCTTATCGTGGCGGTCTTCGCACCCTGGGTCGATTTTTTCAACCCGTTCATAAACTCCGTCAGAGATATCAGCAGTTTTGCAACTCTGTTCAGCTTCCTGATCCTGCTGATCGGACGCAAACATCTTCGGCGCTGGCGTTTTCCGGCTCTGATGATCTTTGCAGCCTCTTTCGGCACTTTCAGCTGTTTGGTGATCGGTCCGCCCGTTCTGGCGTTTACGGTTCCTCCGGCAATTGCGTTTGGCATCATTTCGTTGTGCAACTCCTTTCGTTCACGCCCGATGCCTTTCAAAATCTGCCTGACAATCATGCTGTTGATGGTTCCGGCGGTTTTCGGTATCATGTGGCATCTTTTCGATGACCTGTTTTTTCCGGTTGTTGTAGGATTGGAAATGTTTCTGTTTATGCTGATGTTGGTGATCGTTATCCGATTGGAAGTGAACAAAAAATCATCGGGAAATCTGACCGAAGCTGTCAACTCGGTTGCCGCTGCTTTGGTGATCGGCCATGTAGGGCTGTCTAATCTGAGTGTAATCATCGGCGTTCTTGTGTGCTTTTTTGCATAAAAGAACAACTGTCAAAAGCTGTTTTGCTCCATCACGGGGGAAAACAGCTTTTTTCATTTGCGTTTTTCAATTTCAATGCGATGATCTTCGCAGAGGTGAAACATGATTATCGACGACATTCTTTACGGTCAAGATGAAATTGACCAACCGGTATTGATTGAACTGCTCAAGGCACCGGAATTGCAACGCCTGCAGCAAGTCGGCATGGGCGGCTATTATCCCGGTTCTCCTTATGCATCCGGACACCGCGAGTATACCCGTTACCGGCATTCGGTCGGCGTCATGCTTCTGTTGCGTCGTTTCAACGCCTCCTTGGAAGAACAAATTGCCGGTTTGATTCACGATGTTTCTCACTCGGCTTTCTCGCATACGATTGATTATATTCTTCGCGAAGCCGAAGGCGAAAAAACACAGAATTGTCAAGACCGTTTGCACGATAATTTTGTACGTCGCTCTTCACTGGCCGCCATCATCACCCGCCACGGCTTTAACCTTGACCGTATACTGGACGAAAGTTGTTTCCCGCTCAAGGAAAACCAACTGCCCGACATTTGTGCTGACCGCATCGACTATTGCTTGCGGGCTGGTGTTTTGAGCGGCGACCTGACGTTGGAAGATAAAGACGTTATCCTTGGTCGGCTTGTTATACATAACGGTTCTTTCGTATTCGACAATTTGAACGCCGCAATAAAATTCAGCCGTCTTTTTTATCATCTCAACCACAATATGTGGTCAGGTTTTGCCTCTGCGGTTCAGTTTTGCGTTTCCGCCCTGATGTTTCGCCGCGCCATTGATATTTCCCTTCTCAAACTGGAAGATTTTTACAACCGTGGTGATACGGAAATCATCCAAATGATCGAAACTTTCGGCCTTCAGGACAAGGAACTGGCCAGTTATTATAAAATGCTGCAAAATCCGCCCGAATATTTTTGCGACAATGCCGAACTTTGTCTGGACCGCATCTTTTGCAAAAGCCGCACGGTCGATCCTCTGGTTATAACGGCAGCTTTGAAACCACAACGCGTTTCCGAATTAGATTCCCTCTATGCCACCATGATTGCCGATCAACCAAAATTCAAAGAATATCGCATTGGCATCCGCAACAATTGATTATTCACAAATACGGAATATATCATAAGAAAGTTGACAGCTTCAACATCTGTCCGAGATGGAGGAAACACAAATGAGTCACAAAAACCGTGTACTGCTCAAGCTCATTCCGATCATGCTGACTTTCTTTGCCATGGGTTTTATTGATCTGGTCGGCATCGCCACCAACTATGTCAAAGCCGATTTTTCTCTTTCGGATTCCGTTGCCAACCTGTTTTCTTCCATGGTTTTCTTTTGGTTTTTAATCTGCTCGGTTCCAACCGGAATGCTGATGAACAAAATCGGGCGCCGCAAAACCGTGCTGGTCAGTCTTGTTTTGACGCTGGCAGCAATGATTCTGCCGTTAACCGACTATAATCTGCCCCTGATGCTGCTCACCTTTTCGCTGCTCGGCATCGGCAATGCGATGATGCAGGTATCGCTCAATCCGTTGCTATCAAACATTGTCAGTCCCCAACAACTCTCCGCTGCCCTTACCTTCGGCCAGTTCGTCAAAGCCGTTGCCGCTCTTTCGGCCCCGATGATTGCCGGTTGGTTTGCCGTTCACAGCGGCAATTGGCGGCTCTTATTTGCCGTTTTTCTGATTGAAGGCATTATTGCAACGGTCTCTTTGGCAGCAGAAAAAATCAAAGAAGAAGAAATAACCGGCCGCGCATTTACTTTCAGAGAATGTTTTGCCCTGCTCGGCGATGCCACCGTCCTGTTTTGTTTTATCGGAATTGTCTGCCATGTCGGTATTGATGTCGGCGTTAACCTTTCGCTGCCACGGATCATTATGAATAAACTGAACGTACCTTTGGCAAACGCCGCTTATGCAACCAGCGCCTATTTTCTGTTTCGTACTGCCGGAAGCCTGGCCGGCGCGTTTATTCTCAGTCGTTTCTCTACCCGTCGCTTTTTTGCCGTCAGCGTCATCTTGCTTGGCATCGGCTTGCTCGGTTTGATCGTTTTTGAACAACGGGCGGCTCTGTACGCTTCAATTGCTCTAATCGGCTTTAACAACGCCAACTTGTTTCCGATTATGTTTTCTCAGGCGATCTTGCATCTGCCTGAAAAGAAAAATGAAATTTCAGGCCTGATGATCATGGGAATTTTCGGCGGTGCGGTGTTTCCGCCCATGATGGGACTGGCTTCGGATCTGAGCGGTTCTCAAACCGGCGCCGTTGTCGTCATGCTGGCGGGAGTTATCTATCTGATTTCCGTTATCGGTTCAATAAAAAATACCGAGAAAACAGCATAAACTGATGCGACCGGAAAACTTCTAAGATTTCTTTTTGTACTTCACAATCATAAACAGTATTGTTCCGGCAAAATACAGCGAAATCAGATTAAACAAAATCATCTGAACCGAATGCAGATAAATACCGTACAACACCCAACAAATCATACCAGTACAATAAATAATATAACTGAACAACGACAAATCTTGTACGTTTTTCGTCTTTATCGTTTGCAGGGTTTGAGGCAAAAAAC
Source organism: uncultured Azospirillum sp. (assembly GCA_900539605.1). Taxonomy (GTDB): domain Bacteria; phylum Pseudomonadota; class Alphaproteobacteria; order RF32; family CAG-239; genus JAFUYI01. The sequence goes on from UQCS01000005.1 coordinate 77,530, forward strand.
AGGTTGCAATACAAATTCCGGCAATATAACCGGCAATTTCGGCCAATATATTCATAAAGACATTCTCCATTGCAGCAGCATAATAAAAAACACCTCATTAAGAGGTGCTAAATAAACTGGCGCGCTCTAGAGGATTCGAACCTCTGACCCACAGCTTAGAAGGCTGTTGCTCTATCCTGCTGAGCTAAGAGCGCATCAACAATCGTTTTCTGTATGTAAATTGCATATTTTTTAACGATTGTCAATAATATAATATCATTTTTATTGATATTATTCATCCGCGCAATCTATCCGGCTTTTTTCAGCAGATTGTTGCCGGCACAGCAGGTCAAATCCACCGTTTTGTTCCAGCCGGACACTGTATCGACGGAGATCATTTCCTGTCCCTGCAAACTTTCCGCATTAAAAACATTCAACGCCTGGACCAGCTGCTGTGCTCCGTTGAAGCCCATACTGTCATTGTCAAAAGAGTTTTCTTCAATCCGGCCGCGAAACATTGCCATTTCTTCCGCATCGGGAACAAACACGGTTCCGTCAGCAAACTCCAGCTTAAACTTGCGGGGATTGCCGTAAAAACAATCAACAATATGCATTCCTTGTTCACGATCACCGTTAACATAAACGTACAATTGATGATTATCCCGCTCAAATGCAAGCTGGTTAAGACTGATTCCTTCTCCAAAACGGATCGTATCCGTTTCGTTATAACGATCGGTAATAACATCAAATCCGTCGCCCAAACTCCAAACATAAGTGTCGTTGCCCCGGCCGCCGTACAACATATCATTGCCGCGCCCGCCCTCAATCCAGTCGTTGCCGTCATTATCACTGATATTGTCATCCCCGTCAAAACCAAGCAGAATATCGTCAAAGGTTTCGCCGCCGCCCGCACCCGGCACGCTGTTCCAGTGGCTGATAACATATTCATAATCCCAGCTGCTGCCATCGGCAAACCTAATCTCGTCAATCACACTTGAAGAAGTCCCCTGTCGGTCAAAATAGCTGAGTACCCGTACCTAATCTTCGGCGCTGCCGTCATTATAATGCACGGTTACAACCAGATCAAACCCCTGCCGCAACAACGTCACTTGTCCGGGAACAATCCCCTCGCCAAACAAAATCACGTCCGGCGCTTCTCCCGCCGCATCGTTGTCAAGATTATCAATCGTATCTTGCCCAAACCCTTTTTCAAACACATAGGTATCGGCACCGTTGCCGCCGCAAAGAAAATCATCGCCTGCTCCGCCGATCAGTCGGTCGTCGCCGTCACCGCCAAACAGATAATCGTCACCGTTTTCTCCCGATAACACGTCATTACCGGCCTCGCCGTACAAATGGTCGTCACCGTCGCCGCCGTGCACGCTGTCATTACCGCCGCCGGCATAAATCCGGTCATGGCCGCCGCGGCCATTTAGGTTTTCTTCGGCGTCGGTACCGTAAATAACGTCATTACCGGCACTGCCGTCAACATTATAAGCGAAATAAACGCCCAGATCTTCGTCCAAACCGGCATTATGCGCTGCTTCCGCCGCCTGTTTAAAAGCGGTGCAAATCATCTCAAAATTATCAAAGTACCGCAATGCCGATGACAACTCGCCGATCACAATCCGGCACTGAGCCGCATTGTCCTCGTACAAAGACGCCAGAGAAGCCACGCAGGCTGTGGCATCGGCACGCCACACCCCGCTTTCGGCATCATAAACCAGCGTAATCCCGTCAACATAAGTTTTGTAATTGCCTTCCAGCAACAAACAAGACTTCACATAATCCCGCAATTTGTCATACGCCTGCAAAATATACGGCGCCGCATGACGATGCGGGTTTTTGTCCCGTTCTCCGGTGCACCATGTTCCCAAGAACTCTTTGCCCAAAAATTCTTCCAAAGCCTCAAGCTTGCGGCAGTCTCCGAGAACATTGCCGTAAAAACGGCTGGGATTACGCCCTTCCGGATCCATTTCATATACCCCTGCCCAGCGATATATAATTTCATCCAACAAATTGTCGCGCACCGTAACATCGTCTGCGCCAACATACTGCAACACCAGACTTTTCAAGTCTCCGCTTTCATCCAACGCCATTGCGGTATGCAAATCATAAACATTTCCGGAAGCTGTAATGTTTGGCAAAGCAGCAATGTCGAGAGTTATTTCCAAAGTTCTTTCAAAGATCGTCTTTTCGGGGTTGGTATCAAACCAGACATCCGTAATGTTTCCGGTTGTTCCGTCATTTTTGATTATTGTTCCGCTCTGAGCATGTTTGTTGCCGTTAGCATCAACAACTTCTTGGTGTGTGTAATCCAGATTAATTCCTGATATCCCGGCGCTTTCAAGTGTTATCAACTCTCCGGTATCAACTTTGCCGTTAGTGTTTTTGTCCTGCCAGATCATAACCTGGTTCCACGCTTCGTCCAACGAATTAAACACTCCGTCATTGTTGCTGTCCAACTCTTCCAACGCTTCAAAACCGTTTGTCGCTTTTTCTCCGGTCGACAACAGTGTTTGGTTTCCAAACAACTCGCCGCCGTTGTCTATCTCGCCGTTTCCGTTGATATCTCGAACCAAAAGCCCGTCATCCTGACCAACCCAGCCGCTGTCAACGTCTCAACCCCGTCACCGTCCAAATCTATAACCAACGGTGAACGTAGTTGCTCACTTAATTTA
>UQCS01000006.1 GCA_900539605.1 uncultured Azospirillum sp.
CAAACAAAAAACTCCCCGATATATGATCGGGGAGTTTTTTTATTACAAGCCTTACAGAAAACCTCATTTAAATGCTAAGATGTTGAGACAACAACGTTCCATATCCTGCCGTCAGTTGAGGTCTGAATTGCATTTTCTAACGGAAAGATCAGAAAAGAAAAACGTCCTGAAAACAGGACGTTTTTTATGGTTCAACATAACACGCCCTGCGTATGCAGGCAGATACAGACATTCCGGGCGGCTGTTAGGACGGCAGAGGCACGTTGTTAAATTCGAACGGTAAACTCAACCGTGAGGCCGATGCCGTTACTTCGCTCTGTCTGAAAAATGCGGCTTTCACCAATATCCGTAACCGCGGTGCCATCCCGTTTGCCTATCCGGCCAACAGCGCCACCGGTAATGCGGATTCGCTCATCATTTCGCGCGTTTACAAAAGCCCTTATTTTACGACATTATGTTTGCTCGTCAAAGAGATGCCGGCAACCCAAACCATACTTGAAAAATTGCCATGAACGACAATCCCAATCCCGATCAAAACACCGAATCCGAAATCCCCGACGTTCCGACGCCGCCCATTCCGACTCCGACAATTGCCGCGTCACGCCGGAAGTCCTTTTCTGTCAGGAACCGCCGACAGCCGTTTTGAAACAAACGGGCAATCTGGTAAACAACATTGCGTTTCCGTTCTCAACGCCGATTATAACTTGTGGGCCCGCCACGCCTTCAGCAACAACGACAAAGCATCTTCGTTCGGATAGGAATTGAACAACACTCGGCAATTTATACGGTTTAGACGTCAAATTCGTTTCTGCAACCCCGTCAAACCGACCGCTTTTAAATGGGGATTTTTCTTTGCTTTGGTCTGTCAATGCTGTTTTTTTGTTTGACACTTTAACAAAAAGAAGTTATTAAGTAGCTGAAAAAACCGAGAACCTTCTTTAAAGAAGGCTTTAAATAACAATAATAAACCGGAGAAATACAATGAAACGCACATATCAACCCTCTAAATTAGTAAGAGCCCGCCGCCATGGTTTTCGCACCCGCATGGCTACTCAGGGTGGACGCAAAGTTTTAGCTGCCCGCAGAGCCAGAGGACGCGCTAAGCTGTCAGCTTAAGGCACAGACAGATGCCGGCTTTTTCCAAGTTGAAAAAACGCAAGGATTTTATCTATGCGGCTAAATCGGGAGTTTCCGTTCCAACCCGCACCATCGTTTTGCAGGCGGTTTTTCGCAAATCCGACAGTCCTGTAACCGGTGCCCGGATCGGATATACCACAACCAAGAAAATCGGCAAAGCAGTGGTTAGGAACCTTTGCCGTCGTCGGCTCCGCGCCGCGGCGGCACTGTTTTTTGAAAAACTTGCCCTTCCGACGGCAGACTATGTTCTGATTGCCCGTTTTAGCACCGCCGACGCCGACTTTAAAAACATCTGCCGCGACTTGCAGCGCGGTCTCAAAAAAATCAATCAGACCCTAAACGGAGAAGCCGATCATGATCAACCGGATACTCAAGTTTCCGTTTCTGCTGCTGATTAAATTCTATCAAAAAGCCATCTCTCCTTTTCTTCCGCATAGTTGCCGCTTTCACCCCACTTGCTCGCAATATATGCTGGAAGCCATTCAAATTCACGGTATTATCAAAGGAATATACCTCGGCACCCGCCGTCTTTTGCGCTGTCATCCATGGGGAGGTTCCGGATTCGACCCGGTTCCGCCCAAATCAAACTGCAAGGCCAGAGATAAAAACTTGCATTGAAAATAAATACTGTTATATTCGTGTGATAAATAAATTTTAAGGGAATTCAACAACAATGAACGACGACATCAAAAGCTTCTATACGGCAATCATTTTGTCGCTGGCGCTTATTTTCATCACCAACCATTTCTTCTTCAAAAAAGACATCACGCCCGAAACACCGGCAATTGCGGTTAAGGCTCCGGAAACTGAAAATAAAGTCCCTGCCGCCGAATCACAGCCTGATGCCGTCCTTTCCTCCCAAGCCGCGGTTGCCGCTTTTCCGCATACCGACATCAGTACTCCTGCTCTCGCCGGTTCTTTCCGTACCCGCGGATTCCGTATCGACAATTTATGGCTGGAAAAATATAAACAAACCCTTTCACCCGACAGCCCGGACGTTGAACTGCTGTCTCCTGCCAAAACGGCCAACCCTTATTATGCCGAATTCGGCTGGTTGGCCGCCGACGCTTCGATTCGGTTGCCCAACGCCGACACTCCGTGGAACGTCAAAGGCAACAAATTAACCCCCGACACCCCGGTCGTTTTGGAATGGGAAAACGGACAAGGCTTAAAATTTATTACCAAAATTTCGCTCGATCAAAACTATATGTTCACCGTCAGCCAGGCGGTTGAAAACAATACCGGCAGCAACGTCACCCTCTATCCCTACGGTCTGATTGCCCGTTCTCCGGCAGCCGTCGGCAGCCGAAGCGTTGTTCATGAAGGAATGGTCGGTGTGATGGATGCAACCTTGAAGGAAATCAAATACGACGACCTGGAAAAGGAAAACGAAGAATTCGTTACTTCGGGCGGCTGGCTCGGTTTTACCGACCGCTACTGGTTTTCGGCAATCATTCTCAATCCGCAGGTTGAAAGTAAAGTCAAATTCAGCAAAAGCGGTGACAATCTTTATCAGAGCGATTTCGTCGGGGCACCCCTCACCATTGCTCCCGGTGCGGTCGGTTCCGATCAGATTATGTTCTATGCCGGTGCCAAAGAAATCAAACTGCTCGACAAATATACCAAAACTTACAACATCCCCAAGTTTGATCTTGCGGTCGACTTCGGCTGGTACTATTTCCTCACCAAGCCTTTTTTCTACATTCTCGACTTTTTGTATAACATCATCGGCAACATGGGATGGGCAATTCTGTTATTTGCCGCTCTGTTACGACTGGTCATGTTTCCAATTGCCAACAAATCTTATGAAAACATGGCCAAGATGAAAAAACTGCAACCCAAACTGAAAGAGTTGCAGGAAAAATATGACGATAAAGTCAAACTTCAGCAAGAAACGATGGAACTGTACCGCCGCGAGAAAATTAACCCGGCCGCCGGGTGTTTGCCAATGTTTATTCAAATTCCGGTCTTCTTCTCACTCTACAAGGTTTTGAATATCGCCATCGAAATCCGCCACGCCCCGTTCATCGGCTGGATTAAAGACCTTTCGGCGCCGGATCCGTTGACATTATCGGTAATTACCCACCTTCCGATACCGGCCTTTCTCAACATCGGCGTATGGCCGATCATCATGGGGCTGACCATGTATATCCAACAAAAACTTAACCCGGCTCCCACCAACAAAGATCAGGCGCGTATGTTTGCGCTGCTGCCGCTGATTTTTATGTTCATGATGGGGCATTTTGCTTCCGGTTTGGTCATTTACTGGACACTGAGCAACATTCTGTCCATCATCCAGCAACGTGCCATCACCAAACGCAATCAGGATAAATAGATATGAAAAATCTCAACCCTCAATATGATACCGAACAGCTCGAAGCCGGCCGAAAGCTCCTTGCTTCTCCCTGCACTTTTGTATTGGGGGTTGCGTCGCTCAGCCAACTGCCGCCCGATGACCAAATGGGAGAAATTGCTTTTGCCGGTCGTTCAAACGTTGGAAAATCGAGTCTGATCAACGCATTAACCGGCCGTAAAAGCCTGGCCAAAACGTCTAACACGCCCGGACGCACCCAGCAGTTAAACTACTTTAATCTGGCCGACTGCTTGTTTTTGGTCGACCTGCCCGGCTATGGTTTTGCCAAAGCGCCGGAAAGCATGGTCAAAAAATGGCAGAAAACCATTTTTGCCTATTTGCAGGGGCGGGTCAATCTTAAACGGGTATTCCTTTTGATCGATTCCCGCCACGGCATTAAAAAAGTCGACCGCGACATTATGGAAATGCTGGACAAAGCGGCAGTTACTTATCAGATTGTCCTTACCAAAAGCGACAAAATCTCCGCCACCGAACTGGAAAAGGTTCTGACACAGACGCGGACGGAAACATCCAAACACGCGGCCGCATATGTCGAAGTCATTGTTACCAGTTCGGAAAAAGGATTCGGCATTGATGAACTGCGGGCCGAAATCGCCCAAATTGCCGCGGCAGCCTGATATCTGCCTAATTTCTTAAGATGATAATGCTCCCGGACCATCCGGGAGTTTTCGTCAGACCATAAAAAAACACCCCGCATATGGGGTGTTTTTTTATGGCGCGCCCGGCGGGATTCGAACTCACAACCTTCTGATCCGTAGTCAGATGCTCTATCCAATTGAGCTACGGGCGCATCTTTTTGCTTTACATCAGCTTTAATACAGCCTTTTATTTTTTTTTGCAAGCAAAATTTAAACAAATTTAATTTTTTTCTGTTAAATATAACTGCAGGTGTAAAAATACTTATTTGCTTATGGTAAAATTGTCTTTACATTCAAGCGGAAAAGTGTAAAAAAACATTAGGTTATATATTTAAATATATTGATAAGGTAGCTGATTACATGAAAAACACTGTACTAAAATTATTGGTCGCCTCCACGGTTGTCCTTACATCGGCATGTGCCGGTCCTGACGGATTGTTCCCTTCTCTTCTGGGCAGCGATTCGCAGGAAGACACCCATGCCAACGGCAATATCGTTGTCCGCAGCGGCTCATACGAAGACGCCCACGGCGCCAATACCGGAACTTTCGTTGGGCAGAAAATTATTGCCTTCCGTCAGGAACTTGAACAAATTAAAGTTTCGCATCAAATCAACCGTGAAGAGTTGAAAAGAATTCAAAAAAATATTGCAGCTAATTCCACTCAATATAACAAAACTGTCGGCAGCATAGAAACCAAACTGCAAATCGGCACCACTCCAGGCAACCCCAACCTTTACAATATGTTGCAACAGGCACAAAACAACGTGCAGACAATGTCGCTCAATGCCAACGCCCTTGATAACCTGTCGGTAAAAGTGGCCAACGATGCCACCTCTACCGTTTATTTGATCGATTCTGTCCGCGCCGCTTTCCATATCTCGGGTGCGGTCGACGAAGACCATCGCCAGCTGCGGCTGCTGCAAAACGAAGCTGAACAGCTTTCGGTCACCATCAACAGTCTCAATAATCAGGTAACCGACGATTCTGCCCGTCAACAGCAATACCTGGCTTCGGCTCAAAGCCAGCTCAGCCGCCTGAACGCCGCCATCCGCACCGGTAGTTTTAAAAACGCGCCGGCACCGGTTTACAATCGTCCGGCTCTGTTCGGCAAACCGGCGCCTTCACGGGCGGTGATTGCCCCCGCAGCCGCGCAGCCCGCTGCCGTACCGAATGCCAAACCTCTATTCGTGGCCAAATTCAAAAAAGACAATGTCAGCTACAAAGAAGGCCTGAGCACCGCGGTAAAAGCAACTCTCAAACGCAAAAGCAGCGCCGTTTTTGACGTTGTTGCCGTCTCCGCACCGACTTCGCAGTCAAAAGCGCGGCAGCATGCAGAAAAAATCTTTACCGAAATCACCGCTATGGGCGTCACCCCGGCAAATGTCAATTTAAGCGCCAAAACCGACGCCAAGACCGACAGCGCCGAAGTTTGGATTTTTGTAAAATAATCAATTGCCGTTAATCATAAAAAACCCCGGAAACCCGGAATTTTATTTTACCGTAAATCTTTCTGCTGCCCGGCTATTCCTTGCCGAGGTTGGTTTCGCGGTTGATATAAACAGCCATAATAATACCGAAACTCGCCGTTACCGATAAAATAACCGTTCCGCCATAAGAAATCAACGGCAACGGCACTCCGACCACCGGCAACAGCCCCAGTACCATGGCAATATTGATAAATACATATAAAAAATAGTTGGTGGCCAAACCGATAATCAGCAATTTACCGAAATAACTGGTGGTTTTCAGCGCAAAGGAATAACTGTAAGCCAAAATCGCCATATTAACCAGCACCACCAAAATTCCGCCGATCAGACCAAACTCTTCCGACAACATCGTAAAAATAAAATCGGTATGTTTTTCGGGTAAAAAGTTGAGATGACTCTGGGTTCCCTTCAAAAAACCCTTACCGAAAACACCGCCCGATCCCAACGCGATTTTAGACTGCATAATATGATACCCGGCTCCCAGCGGATCGCGTTCCGGATCAAGAAAAGTCAGAACTCGCTGCCGCTGATAATCGTGCAAAAAGTGCCATCCGACCGGCATCAAAACCGCTGCCATGCCGGCCAAGGCAACAAATTTCCAGACTTGAACCCCAACCACAAACAAGATGACCCCGGTGGTAAAAATAATCATCAGGGCAGTTCCCAAATCAGGTTGAGCCATAATCAGCAATGCCGGCACCATCGCCATCAACAACGGCGGAACAATACCGCGAATCGTTTCAATGCTTTGCAGGGTGGTGGTATGAAAATATTTGGCCAACGCCATTACCAGAGCAATTTTCATCAGTTCCGAAGGCTGAAGCTTAATAAACTTGAGATCGATCCAACGGGTTGCTCCCATTCCGGTATAACCGGCAGCTTCCACCACAATCAGCAAAACCAAAACAGCAAAATAAAACGGATAAGTCCACCGCAGATAAACCTTAATGTCAATCATCGCGGCAATAAACATCACCGCAAAACCCATTGCAAACCGCAGAGCATGATTAACCGCCCAGCCTTCCCAACTGCCGTTGGCCGCCGAATACAGCATCATGACCCCAGTTGCCGCCAACAGCGAAATCAGCAGAAAATAAGGCACATTGAGATTATACAGTTTCTCGCGGAAACTGAGGTTTGGATTATGCAGTCCCAGTTTATACGGTTTATACATATTCTATTTTCCTTCCTCATCGAGCTTCAGGGCTTCCAGCAACAATTTGCTGCCGATCGGCGCCGCTACCGTTGAACCGCCGCCGCCGTGTTCCACCAGAACCGCCACCGCATATTTGGGGTTGTCTTGCGGTGCATAACCGACAAACAGTGCATGATTGCGGTATTTCCACGGCAAATCTTCCTGTTTGACAATACCGCTTTGGCGTTCTTTCATGCTGATTCGTCGCACCTGGGTGGTTCCGGTTTTGCCGCACATTCTTTTGCCGTTATAATTAAACTGCGAAGCAAAAGCAGTGCCGCCCGGACGATTCACCACCGCACACATTCCCTCTTTGACAATTTCGAGATAGTTTTTGTTGACCGATATGCGCCGTATATTTTTCAATTGCTCAGCATCCGGCTTTACAAAAGTCGGACGGATTTCCCTGCCGCCGTTGACAAGTCGTGCCGTCATCACGGCCAGTTGCAGCGGTGTCGTCAAAATATAGCCCTGTCCGATACCGGCAATCAGAGTTTCGCCGGTCTGCCATGGTTCGCCGAAACGTTCCAGCCGCCATTTTTTATCAGGAATCAATCCGCTTTTTTCGCCGCCGGATTCAATGCCGGTCGGCAAACCGAGTCCGAATCGTCGTGCCATTGCGGCAATTTTTTCAATTCCCAGTTTTTGCGCTACGTCATAAAAGAAAATGTCGCATGAATGCTGCAATGCTTCAACGACATTCAGCGCCCCGTGTCCGCTTTTTTTCCAACAGTGAAACAAATGGTTGCCAAGCTGGGTTTTGCCGGAACAAAAGACTTTGCTGTCTTTGGTGATAATTCCTGCTTCCAGAGCTGCCAGCGCCACCACCATTTTAAATGTGGAACCCGGCGAATACAATCCCGCAACCGCTTTATTCATCAACGGACTTTTTTCGTCATTGAGCAGAGTACGGAAAAAATCGCCGCCGACACCTTGTGCAAAATCGTTGGAATCATACGAAGGCGTTGACACAAAAGCCAGAATTTCCCCGCTGTTGACATCCATCAAAACCGCAGCGCCGCTTTCTTCACCGTACAGTTCATAAGCTTTTTGCTGAAGACGGGTATCAATGCTCAGTTGCAGATTTTCACCGGCGGTTCCGTCAATTCGCTCAATTTCTTTCATTACCCGTCCAAGCGCATTGACTTCCAGCTTGAGGTTACCGCCGGCGCCGCGCAATTTTTTTTCAAATTGCTTTTCAATTCCGTCCTTGCCGATCTTAAAACCGGGAATCCCAAGCAACGGGTCATTATCTTTTTTCATATCGTTTTCGGAGACCGACGAAACATATCCGAGAACATGTGCCGTCTGCCGCCCGAAAGGATAATAACGGCTCAGACCGTCGTCAATAATAATACCCGGCATTTCCGGAGAGGCCAGCAAAACTTTGCTGACATCGTCCCAACTCAATCCGTCCTTAATTTTGATCGGCACAAAACGACGATATTTTTTCAGATCTTTCTTAATCCGTTCTTCTTCGGCTTCGCTCAACGGCATAATTTTCTTAAACCGGTCAAGTGTTTCCTGAACGCTGGCGGTTTGTTCGGCCACAATCATTGCCTGAAAATTCTGACGGTTGCCGGCCAGCACTTTCTGATGGCGGTCAACAATCACTCCCCGCGGCGGAATCAGCAGCCGGGTCGAAATACGGTTTTCATCCGCCATCGTGCTGAACTGATCGGCCTGATAAACCTGAAGATAATACAGACGTGCAATAATCAGCAACAACAGCATAAACTGGATCAGCACCCATACCAGGGTACGACCGATCAAAACTTTTCCTTTGTCATTGTCACGGTTCATTATGAATCGTCCTGCAAAAAGTTGTTCAGCACCAAGGCATTCAAACCGCCGATCACCGGATAAAAAGCCAGACTGGTCAAATAGGTGAAAAACAACAACGACAACGGCAAAAACTGCTGATAATAGACCGACAGCGCCAACCAGCGCGCCAGCAGACAAACCGGCAGCAGTGCCGCCACACCGATCCACAGCACTACAAAAATTTTACCGTTTAAATATTTAATCAAATTAGTCACCAGCAGATACATCACCAGCATTGCGACAAGCCCCGAACCAAACGGCGCTGCCGAAACCGTGTCCGCGGCCATGCCGAGAATAAACACTGACAAAAGATTAAACAAGTCGGGACGATATATCAACCAGAAATAGACACACATTAAACCGACTGCCGGCCGGGCATTGCCGGCAATTTCAGACTTCAACGGCATAAAGGAAAACAAAACCAGTGCCACCGACATCAACAGCGGCAAGCTGCGGCAAAACCGGTTGACGGCAATTTCCCGCCATTCTTCTTTCATTGTGCAATATCTCCCCCGGCAAACTCATCAGCCGGATCGGGCAGTTTATAATCAACAATCTGCACATATTCCAAACGGTTCAGATTGTCAAACGGCCGCACTTTCACCCCGTCCTTATCGATCGAGATAACTTCCCCCACCGGCAGCCCGGAAGGAAACACGCCGCCGATCCCCGAAGTGACAATACGATCTCCGACTTCAATCCCGGCATCTATCGGAATAAAAATCATTTTCGGCAGCGGGTTGTTTTCGCCCGACAATACGCCGCGCACCCGGCTTTTTTCGGCCATTACCGGAATCTTGGAGTTAATGTCGTTAATCAGAAAAATCCTCGCATAATTGCGCCCGCTCAACTCCACCCGGCCAATCACGCCCTTATCGCTGATAACCACCTGCCCTTTGCGGACATTTGGGCTGCCGCCGGTATAGACCGTCAGGGCATGGGCAAAGGCATTTCCTTCTTCGGCTACCACTTTGGCAGTGATAAACGACGCTTCCGGAGGTACGGCATAATTAAGCATCCGTGCCAGCAGACGATTTTCAATTTCCAGCGCGCGGCTTTTGGCGTTGGCAATCGTCAAACGGCGGTTTTCTTCACGTAAGGCGCGGTTTTCCAGATCAATTTTGCGAAGGCTGCGCAAATATTCATACCCCTTGACCAAAGCCGTTGCCGGCATCACCAACACATCCACCGCCGAAGAAACGATTCCGTTGGCAGTGGTGGAAGTTTTCTCAATCAGTATATTTTCGCTTTTATTAAGCAGCATAAACACAAAAGCGACCATAAACGCCAACACAATCGCGAACTTCTTGATCGTACCGCGAATCTGGCTGAACTGCAGAAAAATTTCCCGGCGTCTTTTAACCAAATCCTTATCCTGAAAAAAGCTTAAAAAATTAAGTCATTAACTAACATATAAAAAAAATTATGGCAAATAAAATATCATTCCGGCCTTTGGTTCGTCAACAGCTTTTGTCCGTCTCTTTTTTTACGGATCAGGTCCTCTGCAAAAACCGGTCCGCTGTTTTCGCTGCTACCGCATAAAAAGAAAGCTCCGCTACGGGAGCGGAGCTTTCTCTTTTCATATGTACCGTCATTGACAAGTACACCTGACGGTTTACTTGCCGAGGTTGATCATCGGCACGGAATTGCCCAGCATATACTGCGGCAACTTACCATCCCACTTCTGAACGGCCTCATACTCGGTAAGACCCTTGTTCTTGGCCAACGCCTGAGACTTGATCTCCATGGCTTCGGCCTCGGCCTTTGCGGAAATAACCTTCTGGTCTGCCTCTTCCTTGATACGTTTCGTGTTGTTGACCGCCTCCTGAGCTTTCTGCTCGGCAATCACCTTATCTTCGATCGCGCCTTCGAACTTGTCCGAATAGTCGATGTTGATAAACTGGAACGTAATATTTTGGAAGAAACGCTTGTCCAGACGGTCCTGCAAACCGGCAACGACATCGATGCGGGCCTTGTCTCGGTTAGAAACCAGATCCTGCGCCTGCCATTTGCCGACCACGTCTTTCAGCACGTCGTTGAGCACCGGAATCAGCTTTTTGCCCTCATAATCCATACCGACCGTTTCATAAAGGATATGAACGTTCTCAGGATTAAGATCGTAGGTAAAAGTGTATTCCAACTCGGCGGTCTGCACGTCAGACGTGTAAGTGGCCGTCTTTTCGGTCATTTTCCGGGTGCGGACGTCCATCTCGATCATCGACGAAACGAACGGCCACTTGAACCCGACACCGTTGACATACGACTTCTGATCCACCTTTCCCAAGGTAACCAGCACGCCGCGGTAACCAGGGCTGATCGAGTAGAAACCCGAGAAGACGAAGATGAGGATAACGATGGCACCAAGCACACCGCCGACCCACTTCATGATCTTCTTTACAGTCCAGTCATTCTGTTCGCGATCTTCGTATCCGTACATATACATGAAATTTAAGAAACAAAACTTTTCCTTAAAAAAACTTCCCGTATTTTAAATGGTTTTTCCTGATCTTATATAACTGGTCCCTAAACGTATCGTTTAAACTGCATGGCAGCGGGCGGTCATTGCGATTGACTCTTTCATCAGGTATTCCAAGTAATTAAAATTTGTCTAAACAAAAATCAACTTACGGTTCATTCTTCTAAATCCGAGATTTGTTTGGTTAATTGTTACTAAAATAATTGTTATTGTTTTTAAACGTACATTATTTTTCGACAAAAATCAAGTCAAAAAAACAACTGTTTGCCACTATTTTTTCTATAGCAAAATAATGTACCTTTTTTTGCTATAGCGGCTATACCGCTGTATCCCTTGATTCATAACACTTTGGCACCAAAATACACGATAAAAAAGAGGGACCGTGCCGACCCCTCTTTTTTGTACAATCACATCCTGAAAGCAGTTAAAAGCTCTTCAAAATATACTCGCTGATCCGTGCCGCATAAAAAGACGGATCGGAAATCGGCTCGCCTTCGGCAATTTTGGCCTGATCCAGCAACACCCGGACAACTTCTTCAACTTTCGGTTTTAATGCCTCGTCGCCCATTGCTTCGCTCAGTTTGACAATCAGCGGATGATACGGATTGACCTCCAGTATCCGCGTTGACGCAAAGGCTGTTTGCTGCTGGTGATTGCGCATCAGCCGTTCCAAATGGATACTCATCTGACCGCTTTCCACCGTCAGGCTGACCGGACTCGCGGTCAGTTTTTCGGTAACCGTTACTTTGCCGACTTCGTCTTTGAACATTTCCGTCATCAGGGCAATCAGCTTTTCGAGACTGCCTTCTTCCGCCCGTACTTCCTTGCGTTCAAACGCCAAATCGGCTTCCGCCTGCGAAATATGTTTGATCGCTTTGCCTTTATAGCCGGTCAGCGTCTGAGTCCAAAATTCGTCGATCGGATCGGTCAGCAACAGAACTTCGAGTCCTTTTTGCTTAAAAGCTTCCAGCTGCGGATTGTTGGCCAACACCCGGACATCGTCACCGGTAATATAATAAATTGCCTTCTGATCTTGCGGCATACGGGAAATATATTGATCAAGCGTCGTCAGTTTTTCCGGCTCGCGGGTGGAACTGAACAACGAAAGCGACGCTACTTCTTCGCGGTTGGTAAAATCTTCGTAAATTCCTTCTTTAAATGCAATTCCGAAAGCCTTCCAGAACTTAAGGTAATCATCATAGTTTTCTGCCCGTTTTTTCAGTTCCTTCAGCAACCGGCTGATAATCCCGTGACGGATCTTCGCCACCAGCGCATTCTGTTGCAGCATCTCGCGCGAAATGTTCAGCGGCAAATCCGAAGAATCGACGATTCCCTTCACAAAGCGCAGATAACTCGGCATCAGCTCTTCCACCTTGTCGGAAATGAACACCCGGTTGACATACAGCTTTAACCCCTGTTTGCGGTCGGGCTGAAACAAATCATACGGCTGAGCGGAGGGAATATACAGCAATCCGGTATATTCAATGCTTCCTTCTGCCTTAAAATGCAGCGTCAGCCACGGATCGTCAAAATTATGCGAGATATGCTGATAAAAGTCTTTATATTGTTCTTCGGTGACTTCCGCCTTATTGCGGGTCCATAATGCCGACGCGGTGTTGACGGTTTCTTCGCCCGCTTCTCCGAGATTGAGCACAATTGGATAATTGATATGATCGGAATAAGTGCGGATCAGATGGCGAAGATAAATGGTATCGGTAAAATTGCGGTCGTCCTCTTTTAAAAACAGTTTAATTTCGGTACCGATGCCGGGCTTCTCTGCCTCAAAGATTTCAAATCCGTCGGTACCGTCGGAAACCCAGCGCCAGGCCTGCTCTTCGCCGGCTTTGCGCGTCAGAATCTCTACCTTTTGCGCCACCATAAAAGCTGCATAAAAACCAACCCCGAACTGTCCGATCAACTCAGTGGCAGAGCCGTTTTCTTTCATCGTGGCAACAAAATCGGCAGTTCCCGATTTGGCAATGGTTCCCAAATGATTGATCAGATCTTCTTTGTTCATGCCGATGCCGTTGTCGGCCACCGTCAGTGTATTTTGTTTGTCGTCGGGGGTAATCAAGATTTTCAGTTCGCCGTTGCCTTTGGCAATATCCGGCTGAGTGAGCTGCAAATATTTCAGTTTGTCACAGGCATCACTGGCATTGGAAATCAGTTCGCGCAGAAAAATATGCTTTTCCGAATATAAAGAATTGATGACAATTCCCAGCATTTTGTTGACTTCCGCCTGAAAATTGATTTTTTCGCTCATAATATCTCTCCGTTGTTAATTTCATTATTTCTATATATGGGTAAAATTTTGCGCTTTCGCAAGCGGTGCCGCCGAAATTTTGCCCGGCAGACACTTTTTGCTTGATTTTATTGCAAATGTCGCTAGATTGAGGTCTGAAATATTTTAAGCAAATCTTTAAGGAGACAAACCATGGTTTCTGTCGTTAATGACAATTGTATCAAATGCAAATCCTGTGCCGACGTTTGCCCGGTTGACGCTTTCCACGAAGGCGATACTCAGCTGGTTGTTGATCCGGATACTTGCATCAGCTGCGGCGTCTGCATTTCCGAATGCCCGCAGGAAGCTATCCAGACCGAAGAAGAAGCCGATCCGCACTGGGTTGAATTCAACGCCGAAAAATCCAAAGTCTGGCCGAACGCCAACGAATAAATTTCGTAAAAAGAACCCCGCGCATCTTGCGGGGTTCTTTTTTACCATCAATAATCGCCGCGGTTTTTTAGTTTTTTCTTGAAATCAATTGAAGTTGTGCTATTGTGCGCTCAATCCGTTTATAATATTAATGAAAGACAATTCGATGGAGCTTAGAAATATAGCGATTATAGCTCACGTTGACCATGGCAAAACAACATTGGTCGACGCCCTTTTAAAGCAAAGCGGTACCTTCCGCGACAATCAGAAAGTTCAGGAATGCGCAATGGACTCTAACGAGCTGGAGAGAGAACGCGGCATTACCATTTTATCAAAATGCACTTCGGTCGACTGGAACGGCACCCGCATCAATATCGTCGATACCCCCGGCCACGCTGACTTCGGCGGCGAAGTTGAACGCATCCTCTCAATGGTCGACGGCGTTATCCTGCTGGTTGACAGTTCCGAAGGACCGATGCCGCAAACAAAATTCGTACTCGGCAAAGCGCTCAAAGTCGGCCTTAAACCGATCGTTGTTATTAACAAAGCCGACAAACCCGACGCCCGGGTCGATGAAGTCCTCAACGAAGTTTTTGACCTTTTTGTCAGCCTGGATGCCACCGACGAACAGCTTGATTTCCCTGTTTTATATGCTTCAGGACGCAACGGTTGGGCGGTTAAGGACCTTGAACACGACGAAAAAAAAGATTTGCAGATTTTGTTTGAACTGATCCTTTCCCATGTTCCGGCACCGGTTTGTTACCCCGAACGTCCTTTTACAATGCTGGCAACCACATTGGAAGCTGATAAATTTATCGGCCGCCTGTTGTCGGGCAAAATCCTTTGCGGCAGCGTCAAACCGGGAGATACCGTTAAAGCACTGAACGGTCAAAACAACGAAATCGAACGTTTTCGCATTACCAAAATTTTGGCCTATCGCGGTCTGGCCCGGCAAAGCCTCGAAGAAGCCCACGCTGGCGATATCGTTGCCATTGCCGGTGCGGTTAAGGCTACCGTTGCCGATACCGTCTGCGACTTCGGCGTCACTGAGGCTCTCGAAGCACAACCGATCGACCCGCCGACCCTGGTAATGACTTTTTCAGTTAATGATTCGCCGCTGGCCGGTCGCGAAGGCGACAAAGTAACATCCCGTATGATTGCCGAACGGCTGCAAAAAGAAGCAGAAGGCAATATCGCTCTCAAAATTTCCACCTCGGCCAACAACGACTCCTTTGAGGTGGCCGGCCGTGGTGAACTGCAACTGGGCGTTTTGATCGAAACCATGCGCCGCGAAGGCTTCGAGCTCTCAATTTCGCGACCGCGCGTGGTCTTTCACAAAGACGAAGACGGCAATATTCTGGAACCGGTTGACGAAGTTGTGGTTGACGTGGACGAAGAATTCTCGGGTACCGTGGTTGAAAAACTCGGTTCGCGTCGCGCCGAACTGGTGGAAATGATTCCTTCCCAGGCCGGCGGCAAAGTACGCCTGATTTTCCATGCGCCCACCCGCGGCCTGATCGGTTACCATTCCGAGTTCTTAACCGATACCCACGGCACCGGGGTGATGAACCGCAGCTTTTACAGCTACGAACCGCACAAAGGTGAAATTGAAGGACGCCGCAACGGCGTGCTGATCTCAAGCGAAAATGGAACCGCCGTCGCTTACTCGCTGTGGAAGCTTGAAGATCGCGGCCCGATGTTTATTGATCCCAATGTACCGGTTTATGTCGGCATGATTATCGGTGAACACACCAAACCGAATGACTTGGAGATCAATCCCTGCCGTTCCAAACAGCTGACCAACATCCGCGCCGCCGGCAAAGATGAAGCGATCAGCCTGACCCCGCCGCGGCGTATCACACTGGAAGAAGGCCTGTCATATATTCAGGAAGACGAACTGCTTGAAGTAACGCCGAAAACAATCCGCCTGCGCAAACGGATTTTGGATCCGATTTTGCGTAAACGGTCCGGCGGCAAGGTCGCTTAGCCCTTTTTATAAGCAGCTTGAAATTTCGGCTGCTTATATTTTGCAAAAATTCTTGCACCGGGTTTTGAATTAGCGTATGAAGAGTATATATTAATTACAACCGAGATAACAATGCGTAATACAAATCGAAAAAACAACCAGCTGCGCAATATTGAGCTGATTCCTGACTATAATCCTTACGCCGAAGGCTCTTGTCTGGTTAAGTTCGGCAACACCCATGTGGTATGTACTGCCAGCGTGGAAGAAAAAGTGCCGAACTGGCTGAAAGGACAAAACAAGGGCTGGATCACGGCCGAATACGGAATGCTGCCGCGAGCCAACCGGATACGCGTACCGCGCGAACTGAAATCGCCGTCGGGACGTACTCAGGAAATTCAACGGCTGATCGGGCGGTCGCTCAGAGCGGTGGTGGACTTGGGCAAAATGAAAGACATTTCAATTTGTATTGACTGTGACGTTATTCAGGCTGACGGCGGCACCCGCACCGCATCCATCACCGGCGGATTCGTCGCCCTGTATCTGGCAATTGAAAAACTGGTTGCCCGCAAAAAACTGGATATAAATCCGATTCGCGAGTTTGTAGCTGCCGTTTCCTGTGACATCCATCAGGGAGAAAAAATTATTGACGTAGATTATGAAGAAGATTCCCATGCTCAGGTTGACATGAACTTTGTTCTTACCGAGAGCGGAAAAATTGTTGAAATTCAGGGAACTGCTGAAGAGTCTCCGTTTGCGGAAGAAGATTTCGGCGAACTGATGAATCTTGCCAAAGACGGTATCCGGCAATTGATTGCCGAACAAAAGAAAGTTTTAGGAGTGAAGTAAATGAAAATAACCAAATTGGTCGTTGCCAGCCATAATGACGGCAAAGTCGCAGAAATAAAAACCCTGCTCGCCCCGCTGCACATAGAAGTACAATCCGCCAAAGAACTGCGTCTTGGAGACGTCGAAGAAACCGGAAAAACTTTTGAAGAAAATGCCAAACTTAAAGCCAACGCTCTCAGTCTGATGTGTGGTCTGCCCTGTCTGGCTGACGATTCCGGCCTTTGCATCGATGCTTTGGACGGACGTCCGGGCGTTTATTCCGCCCGCTATGCCCCCAACCGTGACTTTAACGAAGGCATGAAAATACTGCTCAAAGAAATGAGCGAAGCGGAAAAGAAAACCCGCAAAGCGCATTTTGCCTGTTATATGGCTCTGGCCTGCCCCAACGAAAAAGTCAAGGTTTTTGAAGGACGCGTCGACGGAGAAATTTCCGAACAGCCCCGCGGCGATAACGGCTTCGGCTACGATCCGATTTTCATTCCCGAAGGTTATGACAAAACTTTTGCCGAACTCGGCGATGACGTCAAAAATCAGATTTCTCACCGCCGTCGTGCGCTGGAAAAATTTATTAAGGAATTCAAATAACCCGGATTGACGATTTGGCACCAAATATTTGCAATATTCCCGCCAGTTGCAGTCCGGTTGACACGCTGGCACGGGAACTGTCCTCCGCCGACGGCCGGTTTCAATTGGCCGATATGCTGATCTTGCTGCCAAACCGTCGTGCCTGCGGGGAATTGCGCGATGCCTTTGTCCGTCTCAACGGTATGAATCCGACGATTCTGCCGCGGATTATGTCGTTGACAGATCCCGACGAGGATGAAATATTTTTTGCCGAAACTGCTGCCGGCGCCGCTATGCTTCCGCCGGCAATTTCTCCGATCGAACGCACTCTGTTGTTCATACGTCTGATCGCCACCCGCCCGCGTGATTTCGGCAACGGCGAATCCTCTTTGGCTCAGGCAGCCTATCTGGCGGCTGAGCTGGGACAACTGCTCGATACCGTCGAAAACGAAGAGCTTTCTTTTGACGCCCTGTCTGCGCTGGTACCGGAGGAATACGCCGCCCACTGGCAAAAAACCCTCGATTTTTTAACCATCATCACCGAACATTTTCCCCAAATCCTCGCCGAACGCGGCTATATTGACACTGCCCAACGCCGGATAAAATTGCTGAAAATGCAAAATACTGCCTGGCAAAACCGTCACTCCAACGGTAAAATAATCATTGCCGGTATCCCCGGCGGCACACCCGTTGTCCGTCAGTTGATAAGAACAGTGAGCGAACTTGACAACGGAAAGGTTTATCTGAACGGTCTCGACCGCTGGTTGGATGATGATGCTTGGCAGCAGATCGACGAGACCCACCCTCAGTTTGAAACTAAACGACTGCTCGACGATTTGGGTTTGGAACGTCATCAGATTCCCGATTTGGTTTCGCCGGACAACCCTGAACGCGAAAAACTGGTTTCGGAAATCATGCGTCCCGCCGCCGCCACCGACCGTTGGCGCGAACTGAACAGCCGGCCTTTTGCTCCCAAGGCAATCAACGGTATTCATCTGATCAGCTGCCGCGAGTTGCACGAAGAAGCGTTGGCAATTGCCGCCGTTATGCGCCACACTTTGGAAGTGCCGGAAAAAACCGCTGCTCTTGTCACCACCGACCGCAATTTGGCGCGCCGGGTTGCCAACGAACTGAAACGCTGGGACATTACGGTTGACGATTCTGCCGGACGGCCGTTGTCGCAAACACCGGTCGGCATCTTTCTCCGACTGACCGCCGAAGCCTGTAACGGCGAATCCGATAACGTTTCGCTGCTCGGACTGCTTAAACATCCGTTAACGGCCTGCGGACAAAAAGTCGTTGTTACCCGCAATCTTGCCCGTGCTTACGAAAAAAACGTGCTTCGCGGACATTGCTCTAACCCCGACCTGGAAAAATTTATTTTGCGGCAAAAAGAAACTTTGCGCCCGTTACTTGAACTCTGCTGCCAACCGCAGGCCGATTTCCGGGCACTGATTACCGCGCATCTCCGCGCCGCCGAGCAACTTGCGGCCGACGATCAGCTGCCGGGCGCCGAACGGCTGTGGCAGGGCGATGACGGCGAAGCCGCCGCAACCTTGTTTTCTGACCTGCTGGAAAACATCGGCACCCTCCCTTCGGTTCCCGGTTCGCAATACGGCAAATTTATCGAAGCGCTAATAGCTGCCCGCACGGTACGTCCGAAATACGGAACCCATCCGCGCCTGAAAATACTCGGTCCGATCGAAGCCCGCCTGACCGGTTTTGACACCGTTATCATCGGCAGCGTCAACGAAGGAACCATGCCGACCGCCGCGCCGGCCGGCGCATGGTTGTCACGACCAATGAAGAAAAGTTTCGGATTTCCGCTGCCGGAAAAAAACATCGGTGTTCAGGCACGCGATTTTGCCCACCTGTTAACTCAAAAAGAAATATACATCAGTCGCGCCGAACGGGTCGAAGGGACGCCGACCGTCAAATCACGCTGGTGGATGCGCATGGAAACCGTCCTCAATGCCGGGGGAATCAAAATCGGGCAGCTTTATAATTTCACTTATCCGCAAACCGCCGCTTTTCTGGATCAGCCGCGTCTCTACAAACCGATTGCCGCACCGGCACCCAAACCGCCGTTGTCGGCGCGCCCGCGCGAACTATGGGCCGGTGCGATCGAAAATCTGATGCGTGATCCCTATATTGTTTTTGCCAAATATATCCTCAAACTGGAACCGCTTGATGACATCAACCGCCAACCGGGAATCGTCGATTTCGGCATTATCGTTCATGCGGTGTTGGAAAGGTTTAACCGTCATTACCCTGGTCCGCTGCCGGCTGATGCCAAGGAAATTTTGCGTCAGTTTGCCGCCGAGGAATTCCGCAATTGCGGAATTTCCGTACAAACCCTGGCTTTTTGGCAGCCGGCCGTCGACAAGATGATCGCCTGGATTTTGCAACACGAAAATGGCTACCGTCAAACAATTGCCAAAATATGCAGCGAAATCAGCGGCCGTTACAGTTTTAAGGCACCGGGCGGCATGTTTACTATCGGTGCTAAAGCCGACCGTATTGACATCACCGCCGACGGCAAACTCAATATCATTGACTACAAAACCGGTCGTGCCCGTACCAAAAAAGAAATTACCGCCGGCTATGCCCCTCAATTGCCGATCGAGGCTTTGATCGCACAAAACGGCGGCTTCCCCGGCCTGGCGCCTTCATCGGTTGCTTCGCTGCGTTACTGGCGGCTGGGCCGGGAAGAGATTTGCGTTGACGAAAAAATTGATCAAATTCTCGAACATAATCTTGCCAACATCAAAACACTGGTGGCAATTTTTGATAATCCGGACAAACCTTACATCACCCAACCAAACCCTAAATATGCACCGGCTTATTCAGATTATGAACATTTGTCACGCCTGAAAGAATGGGGAGTTACTGATCGCAATGAAGAACAATGATGACCTTATTGCCCGCGAGCGTGCTGAACTCGGTCGCCGCGCCACCGTTCAGCAGCAAAAAGCCGCCGATCCGACCCATTCGGTTTGGGTGAATGCTTCCGCAGGAACAGGCAAAACCAAAGTCCTGTCCGACCGGGTTCTGCGGCTGCTGCTTTCGGGTGTCAGTGCCGCCAAACTGTTGTGCCTCACTTATACCAAGGCAGCCGCGGTGGAAATGAACACACGTGTTTCGCAAAAACTCAGCCGCTGGGCGGTGGCCGACGACAGCAGTCTTGAAAAGGAACTGACTAAACTTTATGGCATACTGCCGCAAGATCCAAAGCAGCTTAATGAACTGAAAGCCCGGTCAAGACGTCTGTTTGCGGT
Organism: uncultured Azospirillum sp.; assembly: GCA_900539605.1. Lineage (GTDB taxonomy): Bacteria > Pseudomonadota > Alphaproteobacteria > RF32 > CAG-239 > JAFUYI01. The sequence continues at coordinate 20,440 of UQCS01000006.1, forward strand.
TTTGCTCGACACCCCGGGCGGCATCAAAATACAGACGATTCACAGCTTTTGTCAGGAAATTCTGAAACGTTTTCCACTCGAAGCTGGTGTTTCGCCTCATTTCGAAGTTATGGACGATCGAAGCGCCGGTGAAGCGGTTGAAGAAATCAAAAACCGCCTGATTGAAGAAATCCGCAACCGTCCCGACAGCCCGGCCGCTCAAGCTATGAGCTTTCTCACTGCCAACATCAGTGAACTGAAATTTCCCGACATCATCAATTCCATCGTTAACGAACGCGGCAAAATCGGCCGTCTGCTTGAACGTTACCAAACCGTTGACGGATTACTGACCGCTCAAGCAGCCAAGTTGGGAATTACACCCGGACAAACAATCGAACAGTTGTGCCAAGATTTTTTTGAAGCGCTGCCGCGGCAACGGTTACAAGTCCTGCTCGAGGCCTGGTTGAACGGCGGCAGCCGGCTGACCGCCCGTGCCGCCCGTTTGGCCGCGGTACTGCAAAATCCGCAACCGCAAAATTATCAAACTTATATCGATGCTTTTTTGAGTGACGGTGAACCATACAAAACAATTGCCACCAAAGCGCAACTGGATAAAAATCCACAACTGGCGGAAATTTATGCCGACGAAATCGCCCGTATTCTCGAATTCAATCAACATTTTAAAGCCTTGCGGGTTTTTCTTTCGACCAAAGCGGTCGTCTGTCTGGCCGATGAATTGATTAAAGGCTACAATGCCTACAAGCAGGCGCGGGCCCTGATGGATTATAACGACATGATTTTATTGACGCGTCGCCTGCTCGAAAATCGTGACGCCGCCCGCTGGGTTCTTTATAAGCTGGACGGCGGCATTGACAATATTCTGATTGACGAAGCACAGGACACTTCACCCGATCAATGGCAAATCATCCGCGCCGTCAGCGACGAATTTTTTACTTCTGAAGACAGCCGCCGCACCATTTTTGCCGTTGGTGACCGCAAACAGTCGATTTACAGTTTTCAGGGTGCCGATCCCGACAAATTCGACGAAATGCGGGCTTATTTTGCCGCTAAAACCAAAAACTTCAGCCAAGTCAACCTGGAAGTTTCGTTTCGTTCTACCCCGGCCGTTCTCGACACCGTCAATCAGCTGTTCAATGACGGCCAGATTTGTCGCGGTGTCGCTTCCGAGGGCGAAAACGTCACCCATATCCCTTTCCGCCGCGGCGAAGGCGGAAGCGTTGAATTCTGGGAACTGATTGAACCCGAAGCCGGTGAAAACGGTGACGAATGGCAGCCGCCGGTCGAACATCAAAACGCGCCGACCACCAGTTCGCGAATGGCCCGTCAGATTGCCCTAAAAATCCACGCCATGGTCAGCGGCGGCGAACGATTGGATTCGCAAAACCGTCAGCTTCGTTACGGTGACTTCCTGATTTTGGTCCGCAGTCGCGACGCTTTTTGCGAAGAATTGATCCGCGAATGTAAAAAAGCCGGCGTCGGCGTTGCCGGAATTGACCGTATCCGCCTGCTGGATCAGATTGCCGTCCAAGATCTGGTCAGTTTGGGCAAATTCCTGTTATTGCCCGAAGACGATCTCAGTTTGGCCGAAGTCCTCAAATCACCTTTGTTCGGTTTGGACGACGACGATTTGTTTAAGCTTTGTTACCGCCGCAACGGCAGCGTCTGGGAAAGGCTTGAACAGTGTTCACAATATCAGGATGCTTTCGAAATATTGAAGCAATTGTTGAATATGGCCGACTATGTGCGGCCATTTGAGCTCTACTCTCATGTGTTGGGTCCGCTCGGGGGACGGCGCAAATTTGCCGAACGGATGGGAAACGAAGCTGAAGACGGTTTGAACGAATTTCTCAATTTGGCTCTCAGCTTTGAGCAGACCCATGTCGCTTCTTTGCAAAAGTTTATCGACTGGGTGGTCAGCGACGACGTCGAAATCAAGCGCGAAACAGAGTCCGGATGCGGTGATCTGGTCCGTTTGATGACGGTTCACGGCTCCAAAGGCCTGCAAGCCCCGATCGTTATTTTGCCTGATACCGCGCGGATTCCGATATACCGTCGCGAAGCCGAAATTTTGTGGGACGACGACGGATTATTCCTCTACCCCGCATCTGCAGCCGATTATGAAACCGTATGCAGCCGTCTTAAAGAAAGGCAAAAACAAAAAGTAAGCGAAGAATACCGGCGCTTGATGTACGTGGCGGTTACCCGTGCCGAAGACCGCATGATCGTATGCGGCTATCGCAAAACCCGTCGGCCGGCGGAAGAATGCTGGTATAATTTATTCAAAAACCGTTTTGAACAAATATCGGTGTTGGATCAGCAAGAACACACACGACGTTACGTTTCTCCCCAACTATTCAACCCCGAACCCAAAGAGCAAACAAAACCCGTGAACTGTGTTTTTAAATCTCAAACATGGATGGAAACCCCTGCTGTACCAGAAGGGCCGCTGGCACGGCCGCTGACCCCTTCTCGTCCCGAAGAATACGAACCGGCTGTCATATCACCGCTCAGCCACGACTGGCATCCCCACTTGTTTAAACGCGGTCTGCTGATACACCGGCTTCTTCAGTTTCTGCCGCAAATCGAACCGTCTGCACGCTCCCGCACCGCAGAAGCCTTCATTCGCCGCAATGCGCCGGAAATAGCCGTTTCTGAGGCTGACAAAATTATTGCCGAGATTATGTCGTTGCTAGAAGATCCGCAATTCGGCAGCGTCTTCGGCCCCGATTCTAAAGCGGAGGTTCCGATAATGGGACAAATCGGCGAACAAATTATCTCCGGACAAATCGACCGTTTGATTATCGAACCGGAAAGAGTCGTAATTGTTGACTTTAAAACCAACCGCCCCGCCGCGGCAACCGTTGAGGAAGTCCCGCCGCTTTATCGCCGCCAGTTATCTGCTTATCGCCAACTGCTGCAAAAAATCTATCCCGACAAAAAAGTTATCTCTCTGATTTTGTGGACAAACACAGCAACTCTGATGCAAATAGAATAAGCGGTTTTAAATTTAGGGGTTGTTTTTATATCATAAACCTTTAATATTGAGTTCAGAATTCCTATATATAACAGTAATGTCAGTATCAGAGAAAGGAAAAAACATGTTATCAATCAATGATTCTCAGTTTGAGAGCGAAGTATTAAACAGCAAAGGCCTGGTGTTGGTCGATTTTTGGGCAGAATGGTGCGGCCCCTGCCGCCAGCTCGGACCGATCTTGGAAGAAGTTGGTAAAAGCATGGGTGACAAAGTCAAAATCGTCAAAATGAATGTTGATGATGCCCCGGATACGGCTGCCCATTACGGAATCCGCAGTATTCCGACTATGTTTCTGTTCAAAGACGGCAAACAAATTGATACCAAAATCGGTTTAAATCCGCAATCGGCCATTGTTTCATGGATCGAAGCTAACCAATAAAATCTCGTCTTTTCACAAACCCCGGATTTTCCGGGGTTTTTTTATTACTTTCTTTCCCGATCTCTATACTTTCGGAAAATAACGACAATATGCAGGCAAATTTTTTATTGCCAAGTTGACATTATGTTTTAATATTACCAAAAAAATAACGGATAAAGACTATGAATACATTTGAACGGCTAAAATCTTATCAGGAAATTCTTCGTAAAGACGAACCTGTAAATACTTTCAATCCCTGGGCTTTTATTTTTAACTCCTTTTATTATTTTTGGAAAGATCTCGGCTTGCTTTTGTTTGCCGCTTATGCTCTGGCCACGCCGTTATTGTTCGTGGTTATGGTCTTGATCAAAATTCCGCCTCAGGCTGCTTTGATAACCGCCGTACTGGTGGTCCGCACCACTGCCGGGTTGCGCGCCAACACCGATATCCGCAACCACATGAAGAATTTCGTCGCAAAATATAAAGACTTCCAGCCCGAAAAAGAAGAACCCGTGGTTTATTTCTCCGTTTCTCGGTTGCGGCTGTTTTTGGCTTCCTTGCTCAGCTTGGGCATTTATGACGTCTACTGGGCTTACAAAAACTGGGATGCTATCCGCAATTACAAAAAAGACACCAGCATTTATCCGATTTTTCGCAGTTGGTTTTTCGGGATATTTTTTATCTATCCGTTATTTTCACAAATAAAACAAAGCTGTGCTTCGACCAAGCCTGTAGGATTCCTGTTCGGTTTGTCCAGCGTTCTCTATACGATCTTATACATAGTTGACATTACTCTTACCCGGTTATCCGACAAAACAACCAACGAAGAACTGAATATGGGCCTGTTTTTAGTTTGGATGGCCGTCACGGTGTTGTCCGCGCTTTTTCTGCTGCCGATCCAAAAAGCAATCAACGAACACAATCACAAGTTGAATTCCGATCATCGTCCGCATAATTTCTTTTATCCCGGCGAACTGGCTGCCATCATTATACCGCTCGTTATCTTTATCTTTTTTGCCTTAAAATAAAGCGTCTTTAATCATTCGGAATTATGGGATTCGGAACCGAAATTTAATAAAATCGGAAGAAGATAAAAAAATCTTCCTCTTTTTTTTGCCGCTTTGGTTCATATATATAAGCAAAACAGGGAACACAAAAATGCTTTGGATCATTGACGGCCTGATTTACGGTTTTTTTACCGCCATTTATACCATTTTCAACCAGCACTATAAGCTCAATGCTTATTTGCTGGGAATATGGCGCGGTTGGGGCATCGCTTTTTTCTGCGCGCCTTTTCTATGGTTTTTCGAAGTCCCGACCTCTGCTTATTATTGGTTCTTGCTGATCGCTCAGGGCTTTATGATCGCTGTATACGATTCGCATTTGTTTTTTGCCTCGGCACAATACGGTGCCGGGCCTACTTCCCGGGTTATGGCCCTCACCGCAATGGTCACAACTTTTTTTTGGTGGTTTCTGACTCCTGACGACTTTTTGAAATTGTTGAACAACGGAACCGTGGTCATCACTATCATATTGCTGTTGTTCGGATTTACGGTATGTTACTGGCAAATGATCAAATCTCCGGTGTCGCAGGAACTGGTCAATTATATGATTCCCGCCATTTTATCGCTGGCCGGCATGAGCATTGCCACCAAAGAAATTGCCATGCGCGGTTCCACCGTTTGGAGCGCAGTCACCTATTATCTTACGGTCGCTACGTTCGTCAGCGGCACAACCAACGCCTGGTGGTACATTCGCAGCACCAAACCGGGTATAAGCGGCTTTTTTAAACAGGTTTTTTCGCCCCATGTGATTAAAGCGGGCCTATATGTCATCAGCTTCAGCGCTGCATTGATTACAGCCAAAACCCTGGCGTTGCGGGTCGCACCAAACCCCGGTTACGTAACCGCTTTGCTGCTAACGGCGCCGATTTTTGTTTTCGCCCTCAACCGTTATAACAAAGTCAATGACGACGTGTCCGTCAAAGCCGGTTTTATGATGATCGCTTTTTTGGTGGCACTGATGCTGTTGGTTACCGGCAACTTCGGCGTTAACGACTAAGTTAATCAGCCCTTATACGAACTTGTAAAGTTCGGAGAATGAGACGAGTGGTAAGAAATAAGGAAAATTGCGAGGGCGCGTACAAAATAGTACGTAACCGAGTAATTTATTCGCAATTTCTGTACCAATCGGCCCTTATACGAACTTTAAAGGATCTCGCGCTTACCACTATGATCAGCCGCTGACAATACGCCTTCTTCTTCCATGCGTTCTATCAACACCGCAGCCCGATTATAACCGATGCGGAGACGTCGTTGAACATAACTGATTGAAGTTTTTTTGTCGTTGCGCACAATCGCTACGGCCTGATTATAGAGATCGTCATCGCTGTTACCCATCGCTGTTTTATCAAAAACAGCACCGGAGTCTTTGACATTGAGCTCGCCTTCAGTCACACCTTCAACGTATTCGGGCTCTTTCTGGGCCTTCAGATATTCGACAATTTTTTCAACTTCCTGATCTTTGACAAAGGAACCGTGAACACGGATCGGACGCTGACCGGCCGGCATGTACAGCATATCGCCCATGCCGAGCAGTTGTTCGGCACCCTGCTCCCCGAGAATCGTGCGGCTGTCGATTTTCGAAGTTACCTGAAAACTGATACGGGTGGGAAAGTTGGCTTTGATCACACCGGTAATGACGTCTACCGAAGGACGTTGTGTCGATAAGATAAGGTGGATACCGGCCGCACGCGCCATTTGCGCCAGGCGTTGGATTGCCGCTTCCACTTCCTTACCCGCCACCAGCATCAGGTCAGCCATTTCATCAACCACCACCACAATGTAAGGCAGCGGCGTCAAGTCCAGTTCTTGCTCTTCATACAACGGCGCACCGGTTGAGGCGTCAAAGCCGGTTTGAACCGTACGCACACAGCGTTCGCCGCTGTTACGCAGTTCCTCAAGCTTTTTATTGTAACCGGATATATTGCGTACATTCAGTTGCGCCATCGCCCGATAACGGTCTTCCATTTCCTTCACGGCCCATTTTAATCCGAGTACCGCTTTGGCCGGATCGGTAATCACCGGCGTCAGCAGATGCGGAATTCCGTTATAAACCGAAAACTCCAGCATTTTGGGATCGATCATGATCAGTTTGCATTCATCGGGACGCATCCGGTACAACAATGACAAAATCATTGAGTTCATACCGACCGATTTACCCGAACCGGTGGTCCCGGCAACCAGCAGATGCGGCATTTTGGCCAAATCGGCATAAACGTTTTCGCCGCCGATATCTTTACCCAGCACCACGTTAAGCGCATTTTTGCTGTCCTGAAAACCCTCACCTTCAAATAACTCACGCAACCAAACAATTTCACGGGTGGTGTTCGGCAACTCAATGCCGATGGTATTTGAACCCGCAACCACAGCAATTCGCACCGAAACCGCCGACATCGAACGTGCAATATCGTCGGCCAAACCGATCACCCGTGCTGTCTTGGTTCCCGGAGCCGGTTCCAATTCATACAGGGTAACCACCGGACCGGGACGGATTTTAACGATTTTGCCGTTAATACCAAACTCCTGCAACACTCCTTCCAAATCCTGAGCAATTTTTTGCAGCTCTTTTTCATTGACGGTCATATTACCGGATTTCACTTTCGGCGCCGTCAGCAGGCCGACATCGGGATAATGGTATCCGTCATCGGGAACCGTAACTTTTTTACCGGATCGCTGGGGTTTGGCCGTCGGACTTTTTTCCACTGGCAATGTCGTTTTATCATCTTTAAACGCTTCCGCTTTTAATTTTGGCTCCCGACGCTCCTTTTTACCGCTTCCGGCTGCCGGTTGCGCTCCCGGTTGCGGCAACAAACGGTATACCAGCGCCGGCAACGCCGCCAACGCCTTACCGATCAGACGGATACCGCGCCAGATCACTGTTAGCATTTTTTTAACCCCGCGGTACCATTGAACGGCGCTGATATCAACCGTATAGCTGAAGGCAGCCACCGCCAGCAAACCTGCCGTTGCGGCCACCGTCTCGCGGCGATAGGGAAACGGCGGCACAATTTCCAGTAGACGCGCATTGAGCATCCGGCCAATAACACCGCCGAGCGGCGCAGCAAAACGAATAAAATCAAAACAGATCATGGCCGCAACCATACCCAGTAGCCACACTACACAGTGCAGCCAAAAATATCTGATTTCCTGCAAACGGCAAAATTTATAACCCCACACCATCACCGGAATTACAAACACCGGCAAAGCCAGTCCCGAAAAGGTAAGAATAACCGCGGCCGTGTTGGCACCGGGATAACCGAAAAAATGGCTGACTTTATCCGTCGCCAGATTAAAAGAGCTGTCTGCCGGCGAAAAAAAGCATATTGCCGCCAGTACCAGCCAGCCGGCAACAATCATCAGCAAACCGTAAATACGCCGACTGACCTGATAATAGATTGTCGGTTTTTTCTTCTTTTTAGCCATTGCTTTTCCTCAGAATCCTCAGTGTTGACAAAAACGGCCGTCTGCCATCTTGATCATAATTGCACGTTTAATATCGCTGATCAGCGCTTTTGCTGCTTCGGGATCATAATTTTCTTTATGACCGTCCCACACCGTTCCCGGCCAATCGGGATCGCCTTCGAAACGGGCGATGATATGGACATGCAACTGCGGCGTCTTGTTGCCGATCATCGCCACATTAGTCTGTGCCGGTTTAAACAATTCGCACATTACTTCTTCGCAAAGGGCAATTTCCCGCATCAGTTGCAAACGTTCTTCCATGGTCAGAAAAGTCATGTTTTTGACTTTTTCCCGCCGGGGAACCAAAAAAATCCAAGGATAAAGACGGTTATTTTCAAACAACACCCGGCACAATTTCATATCAACGACAAAATCTTTGGCAGCCAGTCCCGGCACTAATTCGAACATAGTCACTTCTCCGTTTTTTTGCAAAATAAACTGCCCGGATTATAGCCCGCCAAATCTTTCTCTAAAGTTAACAAACGGTTTTTAAACTTGACTTTTTTTGCATTATACGTTTAAAACCGAAAAGATATTAATGAACCAGAGAGGTTTTTTATGAAAAACGCTTTTGTTTTTCCCGGACAGGGTTCTCAATTCGTCGGAATGGGAAAAGACCTGGCCGAAAACTTTGCTTCCGCCAGGGAAGTATTTCAGGAAATTGACAATACCCTCAATCAGAATTTATTTGAGTTAATGTGCAACGGGCCCGAACATGAGTTAACGCTGACGGCTAACACCCAACCGGCTTTAATGGCAGTGTCCATGGCGGTGGTTCGGGTACTGGAAAAAGAGTTCGGTATTGCCTTAAAAGACAAGGCTGCCTTTGTTGCCGGACATTCCCTCGGCGAATATTCCGCCGCCTGCGCTGCCGGCGTATTTTCGCTGGCCGATACGGCACGGTTATTGCGCGCCCGCGGCGACGCGATGCAAAAAGCGGTGCCTTTCGGTGTCGGCGGCATGGCTGCTGTCATCGGCGTTTCTTTTAAGGACATTAACGCGTTGGTTGAAGCCTGCCGCGACGAAAACAACATCTGTGTCGCTGCCAACGACAATTCGGACGGTCAGGTGGTTCTTTCCGGAAACATGGCTGCCATTGACAAAGCGGTAGAAATTGCACCGGAGTTCGGTGCCAAACGCTGCATCAAATTACCGGTTTCCGCACCTTTTCACAGCCCGTTGATGCAACCGGCGGCCGAAACTATGGCCCGCGTTTTGATGGAAGTGGAAGCCAATCCGGCACAAATTCCGCTGATTTCCAATGTGTTGGCTCAGCCGATAACTGATGAAAAAGAAATTATCAAACGGCTGGTCGAACAAGTAACCGGTTCTGTCCGTTGGAGAGAAACCATGAACTACCTCCACGATCAGGCGGTAACGGATATTTATGAACTCGGCGCCGGAAAAGTCCTTTCCGGATTATCCAAACGGAGTTTCAAAGACATCAACGCTGCTTCTGTCTGCACCCCGGCCGAAATCGAAGAATTAGCCAAGAATTTATAAAACCAAACCCTAACACAAGGAACTTAACATGTTTGAAATTAAAGACAAAGTTGCTCTGATCACCGGTGCCAGTGGCGGCCTCGGCGATAAAATTGCCCGCACCCTGCATGCTCAGGGCGCAACCCTCGCCTTAACCGACCGCAATGCGGAAAGGATGGAACAACTCAAAGCCGAACTCGGCGACAACGTAGAATGCTTTGTAGCCGACCTCGGCAATTCCGAAGCTATCAATCAGCTGGTTAAAGACGTTGAAGCCAAATTCGGCCGCATCGACATTTTAGTCAACAATGCCGGCCTGACCCGCGACAATCTTTTTATCCGCATGAGTGACGAAGAATGGCAGCTGGTTTTAGACGTTAACCTTACTGCCGGTTTCAAACTGGCTAAAGCAGCCGTTCGCGGCATGATGAAACGCCGTTTCGGCCGCATCATCGGTATTGCTTCGGTTGTCGGTGTTACCGGAAATGCCGGACAGGCCAACTACTCCGCTTCCAAAGCCGGTATGATTGCCATGAACAAATGCCTGGCTCAGGAAGTCGGTTCGCGCGGTATTACCGTCAACTCCATTGCACCGGGTTTCATCAGAACCCCGATGACTGACGTGCTTCCGGACGACGTCAAAGCGGCTCTGCTGGCCAAAATTCCCGAAGCCAAACTCGGCGAAGCTCAGGATATTGCGAATGTTGTCGCTTTTCTGGCCAGTGACGAAGCTCAATACATCACCGGTCAGACCATTAACATCAATGGCGGTATGGCCATGATCTAAATGGTTAATTCCGATCAAAGCAAAAAACCCTGCCTTATCGACAGGGTTTTTTTCATTTGCTGTAGTATCATTTGCAAATGCGGCAAAAAAACGATCGTTTTTTTGTTACAAACTCTTTTTCCAGAAAAAATAAATCAATTTTAAAATAATTTGTTGATTTTTAGTAATAAATGAATTGCCTTTTAAATATTAAAGTTGTATCCTGATTATGTAACAAAAAAACGATCGTTAATTGACTTTTCTACACATCTTCTTTTAACTGGTTTCATATATACTCAACTATTTTTTGGGTATTCTTTCCGGTGGTATCAACATAGTACCCTTTACTCCACAATTTTCTGTATTTCCCCATCGCCTATATATTGAAAAATTTGCCATACCGTCTTGCATACAATAGCAAAAGAGTTCTTATGTAAAACTGTAAGCTTTTCGAAACCACGCGCCTAGCACGTGGTTTTCAAGATACAATAAAACCCCCGACAATGCCGGGGGTTTTGATGTTACATCCTAAATTCTTTTGTCGGCCGAATAACAATAAGCAGCCACCGGACAATGACCGCAATCCGGTTTTTGCGCCTTGCAAATATAACGTCCGAACAACACCAGCCAGTGGTTAGCGTACATCAGATAACGTTCGGGCAATGCTTTCAACAAATCTTTCTCTACCGCTTCGACGTTTTTTCCCTGACTGAAATCCAGTCGGTGAGCAACCCGGAAAACATGGGTATCCACCGCCATGGTTGGCTTGCCGAACCAGACATTGAGCAGAACGTTGGCCGTTTTATGACCGACACCGGGCAATCTTTCTAACTGCTGCTGATCTTCGGGAACTTCACCGTTAAAATCACGAATCAGCATTTCGCTCATCGCAATAATACTTTTTGCCTTATTGTTATACAAACCAATCGTTTTAATATATTCCTTCAGTTTTTCGATTCCCAACGCCAATGTTTTTTGCGGCGTATCGGCAACTTTAAATAACTCGGCTGTTGCCCGGTTAACCCCTTTGTCGGTACTTTGCGCCGATAAAACAATTGCTACCAACAGGGTAAAGGCATTAGAATAGTACAACTCGCATTTCGGGGCCGGATCGGCAGTTGCCAAAACATCAAAAATTTCAATAATTTCTTTCACCGGTCTCATGCTTTGACACCTCCGGCACCGGCTGCTTTTGGTGCGTTTTCGTCCAACGGCCAACGCGGACGCGGCTTAAAATCGAGATTATCGGTCAACCCGGCGGCAAAACGCTCCAAACCGGCCCATGCAATCATAACTCCGTTGTCGGTACACCAATGCACCGGCGGCGCTGCAAAAATCAGCCCCTTACCCTCGGCCAATTGCTCAAGTTGTTGCCGCAGATAGCCGTTAGCCGCCACCCCACCCGCAACTACCATGTGCTTGCCCTGAGGATATTTTTGCTTAAAAACATCGGCTGCACGGGCAAGCTTGTCAATCAGGCATTCGGTGGCGGTTTTTTGAAAACAGGCACAAATATCCGCGGTATCTTTTTTAGATAAAATGACATGTTCAATATTACCGCCTTCGTCATAAGACTCGATAATTTTGCGCACAGCCGTTTTTAATCCAGAAAAAGACAGATTACAGTCCCCCGACCCTTTGAGCGGATGCGGCAAGACAAAACGGTTTTCATCACCGACTTCCGCCATTTTTTCGATCATCGGACCTCCCGGATAACCGAGATTGAGCATTTTTGCCACTTTGTCAAAAGCTTCACCGGCAGCATCGTCGATTGTGGTTCCCAAACGTTCATAATCCCCGACTCCCTTTACGACCAGAATTTGGCAATGCCCTCCTGAAACCAGCAGCAGCAAATAGGGGTAAACGACATCGTTGGTCAGCCGCGAAACCAACGCGTGCCCTTCCAAATGGTTAACCGCCACGAAAGGTTTATTCAGAGCCAGAGCCAGCGCTTTGGCCGCCATTACGCCGACCACCACGCCGCCGATCAGTCCCGGACCGGCCGCCGCTGCCACCGCGTCAATTTGTTGCGGCTGCACTCCGGCTTTGGCAAAAGTGTGAGCAATAATATCGTCAATATGATCCAAATGCGAGCGAGCAGCGATTTCGGGCACCACGCCGCCGTAAATTTTATGTTCTTCCTGCGACAATACCGTTTCCGCCAGAATTTCCTTTTTTTCGTTGACCAAGGCGGCGGCTGTTTCGTCGCAACTGCTTTCAATTCCTAAAACTATCATTATTTTTATCTTTGAGAAATTTTAACTTTTGAAGGTTACTATAAACTATTAAAAAAAATATTACAAAGGAAATAAACAATGGGAAAAAACAAATCTGTTGCCGAAACCGGTTCTCAGCAACCCCAAACAGTTCCAACGACGGCTGTCGCCGGCAAAACGGCTCATTTTTTTAAAATTGTTTTATGGCTTCTGATTGCAATCGTTTTAGCAGGCGGCGCCGTTTGGCTTTATAACCGTCATTTTAGGCTGCTGCCGCAGATGAATAATCCGACACACTTTTCATCGAATGCCTCTCTTCCGGCAACTCAAACGGTTTCCGTACCTCAGGCTGTTCCGCATCCGGAAAAAATAACCGAAGTTAAATATGTTATTCCCGAAAGCATTTCCAACGCAATCAATAAATTGACCGACCAAGTTGCCCGAACCGAAACGCTGAGTGAACAATATATCAATATCAAAGCCGATTCTTCTGCCGTAATCAGTCTTGGTGAACGGGTTGACAGACTGGAAAAAACACTCCGCCATCTGTCACAACTCTCCAATGACGGCGCCCTGATTTTGACAGCTGCCCAAATGATTAAACAAAACGCCGCTGCCGGACAATCCGTAACCATGGAAGCCGAAATTTTGAAACAACTTGCGGCAGGACAGCCGGATATTGAAAGTGATATCAACTATATTTATAACAACTCTTCCCGTCATTATCCTTCTGACAAAAACCTGATTGCCGAGTTTGACCGCATCAGCCGGCATCTTACTGCCGAACTGAAGAATGAGGGAACCTGGAAAGAACGCCTGTTGCGCAAAATTAATGAATATATCCACATTTCAGATCCCGATTCCCGACAAGTCCGCACCGAAACCGAAGTTCTGCAACAGGTAAAAAATCATGTCGACGAAGATCAGTTTGAAATTGCACTCGAAATTCTTGCCAAACCCGAGAACGAAAAGCTAAAAGATAATCCGGCGCTTTTGCAATGGTACAATCTGACCGATTCCAAACTGAAATTTTCGAAGGCACTGTCTCATATCTCGGTTTATGCGCTTGCTTTGATGAAAACAGAAAGTCTCAGACATGGCCAATCAGGACAAGATTAAAAAATTTTGGTACGATAAATATGCCGATGCACCGGCCACACTTGCCAAGATGAAAAATATCGGCACTCTGGCCACCGCATTTAATGCCAACGTCGATTCGATCGTCAAAATGTCGGGCACCGCCCTGACACAAATGATTGCCCGATCGAGCCTCCGCTTAAGCGATTTGCAAAACATCTCTGTTAAAAGCATTCACGCCCCGGAAGATATTCTACGCGGAATTTTCCGCTGTTTTTGCCTCGGAATCGCTGAAGAATGGATTGCCGAAGATGTGGAAATTTACCGCTGGATGAAACAAAATCTCGGAACTGACAAATTGCAAATGGGCGCTCAGGCGGGAATTATTGCCAACACTATGGCCGTCACCGGCATCCGGCAGGTGGTCACCCATGTCAGCGCCCTGCCCGCTTTGCAGGCCGATCAGTTTCTGAAACGCAACAACTTGCTCTCTTTTGACGAACGGGGGCAATTAAAACCAGCTCATACGATTAACCGCCCCAACGAAGAAGCTTCAATTCACTGGATTATTGAATTTTCCAAAAACGATACCATTACCGTCGAAGGACAAACTTTTACCTGCCCAAAATCCAACCGTTTCATCGCAACTTACGATCCGATGCTGTTCAATCTGGTAATAGATCCCCATTTTACCGCCTATACCGACAAAAATCCGGCCGACTATATTATTCTTTCCGGCTACCAGGCCCTGACTAAACAAAACCACGGCTTGTCCTTACTGAAAAAAACGATTCCGATCATCAGACAATGGAAACAAAACAATCCGCAAACGCTTATTCACCTGGAAATTGCCTCAACACAGGATCTTTCGGTGCGCCGTGCCCTTATCCGCCATATTATGCCGATTGTCGATTCCGTCGGCATCAACGAACGCGAAACCATCGATTTGTTGGAAGCAATGAAATGCACACGTCTGGCCTCGGATTGTACAAAAAATCCCTCGGCAAAGAATTTGTTCCGCGCTTTGGTCAAAATTAAGCAAAAAACCGCATGTCCGCGCATCCAGCTTCACATGTACGGTCTTTATATTACCCTGCAAAACCTCAATTTTCCGATATCGCCTTCGGCAAACCGCAACGGCATGATTCTTGCAGCGGTTGCGGCAGCTTCCAAAGCCGAGACCGGGCGGCTGTCCGAATACGAAGATCTGACTGCCGCTCTCGGTCAAACGGTTTGCAACGAAGGGCTTAAAGGTTTGGAAGAAATTGGATCATTAGTCGGCGATCCCGGGTTTGCGGTTTCCGGCATTGGAAATTTTGAGGAATTTTCGGTTATTGCGGTGCCGACAATCATTGTCGAACAACCCAAAACACTTGTCGGCATGGGAGATACAATCTCAGCCTTTTCATTGATCGGTGCCCGCTGACGTTTTATTTTGCCGTTGTTTCATTTTCTGGTTCTGCCAGCCACAAAGCATTTTTTAGCCGGCTTTTCAGAAATTCGATGTGTTCGGCTTCTTCCGCTTTGCTGACGGCAAAAACCCGTAAAGGCCGCACCTTGCGTTCAGCGGCAAACACAACTCCGTTTTCCGTCGTTGTTTTGATATTGTCTTCGGGTGCCAACAGCATGCTTGGTTCGGCGCCGCCCAACAACTCCAGATAAACATCGGCCAGCAACTCGGCATCCAGCAATGCGCCGTGCTTGGTCCGTCGGCTGTTATCAACATTAAAACGTTTACATAAGGCATCAAGGTTGTTTTTGGCACCGGGAAACTTTTTACGCGCAATTTCCAGCGTATCTACTACCCGGTTCCATTCATATTCGGCATACCCGATCTTCTTCAACTCAAAATTAATAAACTTAATATCAAAAGAAGCGTTATGCGCCACCAAAATACCATCTTCGCCGACAAATTCCACAAAAGCGGCCGCCACTTCCGAAAAAACCGGATAATCTTTCAAAAATTCTTCTGTCAGCCCGTGTACCGCCACCACTTCTTCGGGAACACTGCGTTCGGGGTTAATATATTGATGGTAGGTACGCCCGGTCGGAATATGGTTAACCAACTCTATAGCACCGATTTCCACCAAACGGTCCCCGCCGTCGGGGGACAAGCCGGTGGTTTCGGTATCAAATACAATCTCGCGCAAAGCCGTTTTCATAATTCTTTCTCCAACCCATCAAGCATTGCCAGAATCTCAAGCTTCAGCAAATTCTTCGGTTTATCAGTATTGATCACCAAATCCGCCAAAAGCTTTTTGTCCCGATTGCTCATCTGCACATTGTTAATCTTGTCAAAATCGTCGCCGCCGACATTGTCCCTTTCCATCACCCGCCGTTTTTGAACATCATACGGAACGTCGGCCACAATAACCCGGTCACAGTATTTTTGCCAACCCATTTCAAACAAAAGTGCAATATCAAGAAAAAACAAATCGCGGCAACCGCTGTTTTTGTTAACCATACGTTTAAGGTAACGGCACAAAAAAGGATGAGTCATGCTTTCCAATATCTTTAACTGCTGACGATCGTTAAAAACGATATTGCGCAGTTTTCTTTTATCCACCGTCCAGCCGTCGACGGTTCCGGGGAAAGTATTACCGATGCTCTTGATAAAATCCTTATTAAAATATAACCGCCTGACCCATGAATCGACGTCAAACACGACATATCCCTGCCGGCGTATCATCCCGGCAAGGGTGGTTTTTCCGCATCCGATCGAACCGGTAATTGCAATCAGTTTCATTTTATTAACCCAAGTTATTAACAAGGCCTGTGCATAAAAAAGCATTTACGCCTATTTATACAAATTTATCAACGGAATTAAAATTCAATAAAGCAAGATACACACAGGTTGATAACTTTTATCAACCCGATTGTCATATAAGGATAAGCTGTTTTATTAACAAATGGTAAATTTTTGTGTTTACAAACCAGACTCGCGACAAAGACTTCGTTTTTTTAAAAGTTAATTTTCTCTTAACAAATTTATTAACAAAGATTTAAAATCTGGATAAATTTGTTAACAAAATTTAATCCCCATCCTGACGGTAGATATATAATCTACAAAAACATTTTAAAAATTATATGATTGGGCTTCGCAGGTGTTGAAAACTTTTTCCCAACAATTATTTGACAAGTGTCGGAGAATGAATTATAAAAACGATGTTATCCGATGCGGTACCAAAAACCGCTTTTCGACATTTCTTATGCAAAAACATCTCAACATTCAACCAACCACGGATTTTTCATGCACTTAAATGAGTTAAAACAAAAGTCTCCCAAAGAGCTTTTAACCGAAGCCGAAGCCCTCGGAATTGAAGATGCTTCCTCTATGCGCAAACAGGATTTGATGTTTGCCATCCTTAAAAAAGTTGCCTCCGACGACAACGTCATTTACGGCGAAGGAACTATCGAAGTTTTACAGGACGGTTTTGGTTTTTTGCGTTCTGCTCAGTCAAATTATCTTGCCGGACCGGACGACATTTATGTTTCGCCGGCTCAGGTCAAAAAATTCGGCTTGCGTACCGGTGATACGATCGAAGGCGAAATACGCGCTCCGAAAGACAATGAACGTTATTTTGCTCTGACAAAAATTAACCGGATTAATTTTGATGATCCGGAAAAATCAAAACTGCGAATTAATTTTGACAACCTGACACCGCTTTATCCGACCCAAAAACTTGATTTTGATGTCATTTGCGGTGATAAGGACTATACGACCCGGATCATTGATCTGGTTTCGCCGCAGGGCAAAGGACAGCGCGGTCTGATTGTTGCACCGCCGCGTACCGGCAAAACGGTTATGCTGCAAAATATTGCCCATGCGATTTCGACCAACCATCCCGAAGTCTATCTGATGGTGCTTTTGATTGATGAACGTCCCGAAGAAGTAACCGATATGACGCGCTCGGTTAAAGGCGAAGTGATTTCATCAACGTTTGACGAGCCGGCGACCCGTCATGTTCAGGTTGCTGAAATGGTTATTGAAAAGGCCAAGCGTCTGGTCGAAAATAAAAAGGATGTTGTTATTCTGTTGGATTCGATTACGCGTCTGGGGCGCGCCTACAACACAGTTGTGCCTTCCTCGGGCAAGGTACTTACCGGCGGTGTCGATGCCAACGCGCTGCAGCGTCCCAAGCGGCTTCTCGGTGCAGCCCGCAATGTTGAAGAGGGCGGCTCGCTGACAATTATTGCAACGGCTCTGATTGATACCGGTTCCCGGATGGATGAAGTTATTTTCGAGGAATTTAAAGGAACCGGCAACTCTGAAATTATTCTTGATCGCAAACTAACCGACAAACGCCTGTTCCCGACCATTGATATTACCCGTTCGGGAACCCGTAAGGAAGAATTGCTGGTTGACAAAGCCACTTTGACCAAGATGTGGGTATTGCGCCGGGTTCTGATGCAAATGGGCATGACGGACGGGATGGAATTTCTGCTTGATAAACTCAAACAAAGTAAAGACAATAAAGATTTCTTTACCAACATGAATTCCTAGTCAAAAGAATATCGGCCAAGCCCATCAAAAACTTATACTGTCTTTGATGGGCTAACCATAAAAAAATCCTCTTTATTCCTTAGGAATAAAGAGGATTACTTAATCGGACAAACTTTTAACGGTTTTTAATTTCCAGACGCTTCACTTCCAAGAGGCCGTTATAAGAACAATACGACGTCAAAATCCTTACTTTCGTGTTGGGATTTATGTCCCTGATTTCTGGATGAGCATAAGGTGAAACCGAAAACGTCCCTTTTTCGCAATCAATAATATAAATTGTATTGCCGTGTCGGAGTTCTTTTTCCCATTTTATAACCGAAATATATGGTTGCTGAGCGAACTGGGCATCGATTCTTTGCTCATTTTCACAAATGCCCCATATCGAAAGAATCAGGCCGTATATAATAAAACTCATCATAGAGCCGTTATATCGGGTCTTTTTAGAATCGCGGCCAAAATCTCCGAAAGACCAACCTTCTTTCTGGTCATTCAGTTTCAGGTGGTAAGAGATCATCGGGATATAAGAATACAGAACGATGCAGAGAATTAACGAAACAAGTATTCCCGGTACGCGCATTGTAATTTCTTTTTCAAGCGTTAACAATGTCGGCGGCAGGTAAAAAACAGCAAACATGATTGCTGCCCATCCCAGTCGAACCATTTTGGATTCTATTTCGATATTTGCATATCCCAATCGAAAGTAGACAATGGCTGCGGTAATTATTCCGACAAAAAACAATGCGGAATGAAAACCGAAGAAAAGCACGCTTGCTGCAATTATGATGCCGATGCCGGCAAATATTTGCTGACGTTTTTGCTCTTGTTGCAGAAGAGTCCTGATAAAATCCTTAAATGGATTTGTTGTTTGTTTTTTGGTTGTCATAGCTTAATAGTATTTAAATTAATAATTATTTACTTAGACAAAAAACTACTTCTTTTGCGCCTGAAAGTCAATCAGAAACTGTTTGATTTCGTCCATATGATAAAAAATATGTTTGATTCCGAGTGTTTTGACTTTGTTCAAATATGATTGTCCGTGATTCATCTCGCAGCCTAAAAAAGCAATTACGTTCATCCCTGCTCTTAAACCGGCAGTCATCCCGGCCAGAGAATCTTCAATTACCATACAATTTTGAGGCTGATATCCCATTTTTCCGGCGGCCAACAAAAATAAGTCAGGTTCCGGCTTGCCGTGTTCGACCATGTCGGCAGTGAATATATGTTCTGGCAAAAAATATTTTACGATTCCCACCGCTTCGATCTTGATGAGTGTTTTATCCATGGTTCCGCCGGTGGCAATACACTGATCAAAAGATTTCATTTTAAAAATTTCTTCGATCCCCGGCGTCGGTTCAATTCCCCGCCTCATAACTTCAAAATCCATTTTCAGCGCTTCGGTCATAAAATTGTCGTCAATAGCCAATCCCATCTGCTGCAGAACTTCTTTTTTGGTTTTTTCGCTCATGCCACCGAGATGATGATTAACGGTTGCAAAATCCCAGTTAAGGTTAAATTTTTGATTGAGCAATTGCCTGCGGTTTTCCAACCACAATTTTTCGGTATCGGAAATAACGCCGTCAAAATCCCAAATAATCAGTGTTTTGTGCATTGTAAAAATTCCTGTAAAAAAACGAGTCCGTCTAAAGCGCGTATAAAGCGATTTTCATCACTTTATGATATAAGTATTAAGATTGTATAAATCTGTTTTCTATGCGCAAAAAAAACGGCTTTTTTTAAAACTTGCAAGATTAATCGTTTGCTTTTATACCATGAAGATAAAAAGGAGCTGTTATGAACAACGATACCATTTATGCTTTGTCAACGGTAGCCGGAAAATCCGGTGTAGCCGTGTTTCGCATTTCCGGCCCCGATGCCTTGCAGGCCGTGAGCCGTTTAACCGCGCTCGATACGGGACGTCTTCAGCCTCGTTATGCTTATTTTGCCGCTCTGCACGATTTGGAAGGACGTCAGGCCGATAAAGGGCTGATCCTTTATTTTAAAGCACCGGCATCATTTACCGGTGAAGATATCGTCGAGATTCATTCCCATGGCTCAAAAGCTGTTATCGCCTGCTTGTTGGAAAATTTGGGAAATATAAAAGGCTTCCGTCTGGCTGAACCGGGAGAGTTCTCCAAACGCGCTTTTTACAATGGCAAAATGGATTTGACCGAGGCCGAAGGACTGGCCGACTTGATTGATTCCGAAACCCGTGAACAGCAAAAATATGCACTGCGCCAAATGAACGGTGACTTAAAAAATCTTTATGACGGCTGGCGGGAAAAGTTGGTGGAAATTCTGGCATACCTTGAAGCTTATATTGATTTTCCTGATGAAGAACTTCCCGATGATTTGGTTTCGCGCTTGGAAAACACTGTATTTAAAGTGGCGGATGAGATTGACAGCCATCTTCGGCAAAGTTCTTGCGGCGAACGGCTGCGCGAAGGATTCCGGGTTGTGATCCTGGGAGAGCCTAATGCCGGAAAGTCCAGTCTTCTTAATGCACTCGCCAAACGTGAAGCAGTTATTGTTTCCGACATTGCCGGTACAACCCGGGACGCGGTCGATGTTTATATGGATATCGACGGTTATCCGGTTATTTTTACCGACACGGCCGGTTTGCGCGAAACCGAAGAACAAATTGAACGCCGCGGTATTGAAATTGCATTTGATAAAGCAAAAAATGCCGATTTAGTAATTGCTTTGCTGAATGGTGAAAATGTTAATCTATTACCTTTTGTAAGTATAGAAAAAGAATATAAAAACAATATGTTATATGTTGTTAATAAAACTGATAAATTAAATAAAGAACAGTGTTCCATTTTGAGTGGTGAGACTTATACGCTTATTTCTGCCAAATATCAGCAGGGAATAGATGCCCTGCTGCAAAAAATCAGTGCGCGTATTGCCGGAGAATTTACTGCTTCTTCGGGGGCTTTAATTACGCGCCGGCGTTATCGTGAAGTTTTGAACAATGTATTTAAAGACCTGCAACGCTTTAATTTGCATAAGTCGATTGAATTGGCTGCCGAAGATATCCGTCTGGCGGCGCGAAATATCGGCAAAATTACCGGACGCATCGAAGTGGACGAGATCTTAGACAAGATATTCGGCAGCTTTTGCATCGGCAAATAATGTATCTGTCAATCGGAAGGTAACATAAATGCCTCCGGAATCCTGTAAACATAGATATTGTTGAATTTATAAAATCCTTTGACTTCAATGATTTCATCCGCCCGAAAATCGGGGATATAAAAACTGTTTGAATAGATGACGGTTCCCTTCGAAGCATCGGTTTGCAGTTTTTGCCCAAAACGTTCCATCAACGGTTGCATCAAAAAACAGGCGATAATATCAAAATCTTTAAAAGAACAATTAAACATGTCTTGACGGATGATTTGGACGTTGGTCAACTTACGGGTTCGAAAAGCGGCAATCGCTGCGGTGAAACGATTCCATTCAATACCGACAAAGTGATGCCGCGGATGTTTGTGTGCCAGTTCAATCAGCAATGTTCCAGTGCCGCAACCGGGATCCAAGACATTAAGCGGCTGAACGGATTCTTGTAACAGAACATTAATTCTTTCAATGATAATTTTCTTTTGCTTGCCGAAGCTGGGAACCAAGGGTGGACATTTGCGGAAATCTTTGTTAACGAACAGGCGTATGATGTCAACCCATATCCATATCAGTGCTGCAATCAACAAAGCATAGATAAAAACGGCAAACCATATCATTATTTTTCTCCGCAATTGTTTTTTTGGCGTTTAAGAACTGAATCCGTTCCCAAACTTTTAATATTATCCTAAAACTTTTATGCTAAGTTTTGGTTAATCATATGCGGATAATGTGCTTTTGTAATAAAAAAGCTTGATAATGCATCCAAAAAACGCTAAACAGCAAACAGATAAGAACAGAGGCTGAAATGCATATCAAAAATCACTATAACGTTATTGTTGTCGGCGGCGGTCATGCCGGTTGCGAAGCTTGTGCCGCTGCCGCGCGAACCGGCGCTGAAACATTACTGGTTACCCACAAAATCGCTACCATCGGTGAAATGTCCTGTAATCCAGCTATCGGCGGACTGGGCAAAGGTCATTTGGTGCGGGAAATTGATGCACTGGACGGGTTAATGGGCCGGGTTATTGATCGTGCAGGGATTCAGTTTAGGATGCTTAACATGTCCAAAGGGCCGGCGGTAAGAGGACCACGTGCGCAGGCGGATCGTGAACTTTATCGTCAATATATGTTAGAAGCGCTCAGAGAACAGAATAATCTCGAAATTGCCGAAGCGGCAGTTGAAGGGTTGTTTTTTGCAAACGAACGGGCAGTCGGCGTTGTTTTGGGCGACGGAACAAAAATTACGGCTGATGCGGTTGTGCTTACAACCGGAACATTTTTGAACGGCATCATGTTTACCGGTCATCAAACTTCGATCGGTGGTCGGGTGGACGATGTTTCGTGCAGCGGGATCACCCCCTGTTTAAATGCACGGCAATTGCGTTTGGGACGTCTAAAGACCGGTACGCCGGCACGTTTGGACGGCAGAACGATTAACTGGAAAATTTTGGATCGGCAACGCGGAGACGAGGTGCCGCAGCCGTTTTCTTATCTGACGGATAAAATAAACAATCCTCAGATTGACTGTTTTGTCACCCATACCAACTTGAACACGCATCGGATAATCCGTGATAACTTTTCAAAATGCGCATTGTTTTCCGGATTGATAAAAGGTGTCGGACCGCGCTATTGTCCGAGTATTGAAGATAAACTGGTCAAATTTGCCGATCGCGAAAGTCACCAGATTTTTCTCGAACCGGAAGGTTTGTCAACTAACGTTGTGTATCCCAACGGTATTTCAACTTCTTTGCCGGCGGACGTTCAGGAAGCTTTTATTCACACCATAAAAGGCTTGGAAGATGTTAAGATCCTTCGTTACGCTTATGCGATTGAATACGATTATGTTGATCCTCAGGAACTGGATTGTTGTTTGCAATTGAAGAAAGTTCCCGGTTTGTTTCTGGCGGGTCAAATTAACGGTACCACCGGCTATGAAGAAGCGGCGGCACAAGGTTTGTTGGCAGGTGTCAATGCGGCGTTGCATGCCGAAGGCAAAGGGCGCAAATTTGTGATTGATCGTTCCGAAGCTTATATCGGTGTGATGGTTGATGACCTGATTACCAAAGGGGTTGATGAGCCGTATCGTATGTTTACTTCGCGTTCGGAATATCGTCTCCATCTGCGGGCTGACAACGCCGATCTTCGGTTGACCGCAGCCGGTCATGAAGCCGGTTGTGTCGGTGAGTTGCGGTGGCATTGTTTTGAACAAAAACGTAAGCAAATTGCCGTTTTGCGCGATTTGGCCGATCAATTGCAAATAAAACCGTCCGAACTTGACTGCCATGGCATTAAAAACAAAAAAGACGGAACCCGGCGCACGGCGTTCAATCTGATGTCTTATGACGATGTTTCACGTGAAACAATATTAAAAATATGGCCGCAACTGGCAGAGTACCCGGCGGATGTTTATGAAGAAGTGGAAATAGAAGCTAAATATGCGGGGTATATCAAACGTCAGCTCGCTGATATTGAAGTTTTCAAAAAAGATGAAAAACTAAAAATCCGTGAAGATATCGACTATTCGAAAATAGGCGGTTTATCTAACGAAATGGTCATTAAACTGAGCCGGATCCGTCCGGAAACGATCGGAGCCGCCTCGCGCATTTCCGGCGTAACTCCGGCGGCGGTAATGGCGATTTTGGGCTATCTTAAGAAGTAGGAGTTTTGAATTGACTGCATTTCCTGACCGCGATCGGGCCGAAGCTTTGTGGGAAGAAGGAATCCGCTATCGTCTTTCCCGTCCCTACCCTTTTGATCTCGAATCCGAATATCGTTTTCATACGCGCGGCGTTGCCGAAGCGGCGGAAAAAATTGCCGCTTATGTCCCCGGTCTTGTTCCTGAAAGAGCGTTTGTTTTCGGACTGTTGCACGATTATGGCAAAAGAATCAGTCAAAGCCGCGAAAACAAATTTCACGGACAGGAAGGTTATGAGCAGATGATGAAACTCGGTTATCCGGAAATTGCGCAGATTTGCCTCACTCATACTTTTCCCGATAAAGATTTTAATCCGGAACAATATTCTTTTCCGCCGGAATGGTTTGATTGGATCCGTTGCCGTTTGGCGCCGCTGGTCTATGATGATTATGATTTGCTGATCGCTTTTTGTGACAAACTGTTCGAAGCCTGTGCAATGGTCTCGATCGAAGAACGGGTGGCGGCAATTGTCCGGCGTTACGGTCTCAACGGCCGTCAGCGTAATCTTTTATATGACCAAAGCATGAAGTTAAAACATTACTTTGATGCTAAAACCGGTCGGAACGTTTATGAAATTTTAGGTTTGGAGAAATAAAAATGCAGAAATTCAGTTATCACACCCACACTAACGCCCTTGGTATTTTTGACGGCCGTTGCACAGCCGAACAAATGATTGAACAGGCACAAAAAATCGGTTATCGGGAAATCGGTATTTCCAACCATTTGGTTTATCATCCCAACATGACGATCAGACATCCGATGTTTTTTAATGACTATAATCTTCTGGAAGACGCAATGATGCGAGTTGCCGACGAAATTCGCCAGGCAGCTTCAACGGCCACAATAAAAGTCTATCTCGGATTTGAGGTGGACTTTTTTCCGTCTTCGGAATGGCGCCGTTGTTTTGAAAAATTGCGCAAAAAAATAAATGCCGATTATTATATCGGTTCTTTCCATTATCTGCGCAATCAGGACGAAAGCCGGGTTGAAAATATGTATTTGTACAATCCGCTTCAGCCGACTTACAGCGAAGAAGAAATTAAAGAAGCGATTCATTTTTACTGGCAAAATGCTGCTTTAGCTGCTGAAAGCGGATATTTTGATTTTATTGCCCATCCTGACGTTTATAAAATTTTTCCGCATTTTGCCGCTTACGGCGAAGAAGAAGACAAGTGGCATTTTATTGAAACCATGGGGCGGCTAAAACATCCTTATGAGCTGAATACCAGCGGCTGGCGCAAATGTGGCGAACAGCATCCTTATCGTTGGATGATGGAAGAGCTGAACCGTTTGGAAGTTCCGATTGTTATCAGTGATGATGCCCATGATGTTTCTCAGTTGGCTAATTACTTTGAGCAGGCGGAACAATTGCTGCAGTCGCTTGATTATAAAAAACGCTGGAAGTTGGAAAAATAAATGCAAAAATTCAGTTATCATACCCACACCGATTTTTCAGACGGTCACAACACGCCGGAAGAAATGCTGCAACAGGCTGCAGACCTTGGTTGGGAAGAAATCGGAATCAGCGATCATCTGATCGTGCATAAAAATATTCGTCAGAGTTTTTCTTGGCCACGGTGGGAAAAGGCTGACAAAATCGATATTTTTCATGCCGATTTCAATGAAGCGGCGGACGGATTTTGCCGTCATGCCGATCATTTGCGTAAACTTGCACGACGTTATAATTTGAAAGTGCAGGTTGGTGCCGAAGTTGATTTTTTCTGTTATGACGGTTGGGCAGAAGAATTTGCCGCTTTTAGTAAACAAGTCGGTTTGGACTATTGTATTTCCGGCAATCATTTTCTGCCGTTAGACAACAGCGAACAGATCCTTGATGCCAAAGACAGCGGAATGTTAGATAAGAATGCTCTCGAATCGGCCTTGCGACTACACTTTACAACCGTTACGGCGGCGGCACGTTCGGGAATGTTTGCTTTTATTGCTCATTTGGATTATTTGCGTAAAATTCCGCAATGGGCAGAACAGACATTTACGGCGGAAAAGAAGGCATTGACAGCCGCTCTTGTTAAATCGGTGGTGGGGACAGAGCTGAGCAGCAAAGGAATTCGTAAACAAGGCTATTTTTATCCTGAAGAAAATTGGTTGAAGCAAATCATTGAAGCCGGTGTTCCGTTGGTGATCAGTGACGATGCACATCGCATTGATGAACTTGGTTTTGAGTTTGAGAAAGCCGAGGCGTTGTTACAACAGCTGGAGTGTCGTAAGCGCTGGCATTTCAAATAGGACATGCCCAAAACGTTGGCCTGTTTGAATAATTTGTACCGGCGAATCGCCACTTGTGAAAAACAAAACTTTATCTTTTTATTACTTCGTGTATTGATTCTTTTTGTTGTTTTATTTAGTTGAAAACACTGTTCTTTTTGGTAGCTTTTTTTAAAATGTTCATAAGTAAAATTTTTATGTTCTAAAATTTTCAATTCGTATATATAAATACAGCTATGGAAAATTTTATCAAAACATATGATGTTTCACGTGAAACATATGACCGTCTAAGATGTTGCCAAACAGCCCTAAACGAATGGCAACAAAAGTTTAATTTGGTCAGCAACGGTTCTCTTGCCGACAGCTGGAACCGTCACTTTGTCGACTCGGCACAACTGTTCCCGCTGATTCCTGAAACGGCATGTTCTTTGGCCGATCTGGGCAGCGGCGCCGGTTTTCCGGGAATGGTGTTGGCGATAATGGCTGCTGAAAAAACACCGTATTTAAAAGTGACGTTAGTTGAAAGTATTTGTAAAAAAACAGTGTATTTAAATCATCTGACGCAAATTACCGGTTGCAAAGTTGAAATATTGAATCGCCGGATTGAGGAAATTAAAAACCGTCGTTTCGACGTTATTACGGCCCGCGCGGTTACCGCACTTTCCGATTTGCTCACCTATGCTTTTCCGTTGCTGAATAAAAACGGTCTTTGTCTTTTTCCCAAAGGGAAAAGCTGGCCCGAAGAAGTCAGCCTGGCTCAGCGCAAATGGAATTTTGAATATGATTCCGTTCCGAGCCTGACCAATCCTGAAAGCGTTATTTTAGTTATCCGTCATCTTGCTGTAAAAGGGAGATAAATTATGCCTCGCATCATTGCTGTCGCCAACCGAAAAGGCGGCGTCGGAAAAACCACCACCACCGTCAACGTCGCTACGGCGATGGCGGCTGCCGGAAAAAAAGTTTTGGTGATTGATCTCGATCCCCAGTCCAACGCTTCGACCTCGCTTGGTATTGACAAACACGGGGGTATGGTTTCTTCATATGAAGTGATTATCGGTGAGCGTTCCTTAAACGAAGCGGTCATTTTGAGCGAAATTCCTAATTTTTCGCTGGTTCCTGCTTCGCCCGATTTGGCGGGCGCCGAAGTGGAACTGATAGACAAGCCGCGTCGCGAATTTGCTCTTAAAGATGCTCTCGGAACCTCAGCCGTCAATTACGATTATGTACTGATCGACTGTCCGCCTTCTCTGAGTTTGGTGACGATCAATGCGTTAGTGGCGGCCGACGCCGTTATTGTACCGTTGCAATGCGAATACCTGGCTCTGGAAGGTATTACCGATTTGATTGCCAACATTAACCAAATCAAACGTCGTTTTAATCCGCGGCTGGAACTTCAGGGAGTTGTGTTGACAATGTATGATGGCCGCAACAATCTTACCCAGATGGTGGAAGAAGATGTTCGCAGTTTCTTTGGCAAAAAAGTTTATCAAACCGTTATTCCGCGGAATGTCCGCGTTTCCGAAGCACCCTCCCACGGCAAACCTGTTTTGCTTTATGATTTTAAATGTTCGGGTTCACAGGCTTACATCAGCCTTGCCGGCGAAGTTTTGAAAAGAGAAAAGGAATTGATAGCATGTTAGACGATGGTCACAAGAGAAGAAGTCTCGGCCGCGGTTTGGGTGCCCTGCTCGGCGATGACCTTGGATTTCTGGATTCCGAAACCCCGGCCCCGAAAGCCGGTGAAAAAAAGATTGCGATCGCCGATCTCACGCCCAGCCCCTATCAGCCGCGGCTTGATTTTAATCCTGAAGCTCTGGATGCGCTGGCACAGTCGGTTGCGGAAAAGGGAATTTTGCAACCGCTGCTGGTTCGTGAGCTCGGAGACGGCAAGTATGAGATCATCGCCGGCGAACGCCGTTTCAGAGCCGCCAAAATGGCGGGTTTGACGGAAGTTCCTGCAGTGGTAAAGAATATGAACGATCAGGAAGTTCTCGAAGTTGCCCTGATTGAGAATCTTCTGCGTGAGAATCTTTCAGCAATTGAAGAAGCCGAAGGGCTGCAGCGGCTGATTGATGAATTTTCGCATACACAGGAAGCACTTTCAAAGGTTATCGGCAAGTCGCGCAGTTATATTGCCAACACGCTTCGTCTTCTGGCATTGCCGGCAACGATTCAGCAAATGGTACGCGATGGCACTCTGACCGCCGGTCAGGTGCGTCCGTTGATCGGCCTCGACAACGCCGAAGAGCTGGCGAGGCGGATTGCCGAACGCGGTCTTAACGCGCGTCAGGCCGAAGCCCTGGCCGCAAAAGCCAAACAACCAGCAGTGTCACGCAAACAGACTGTTGCAGACAGCGATCTGGCCGAACTTTCGGAAGGAATTGCCCGCCGGTTGGGGGTTAAGGTTAAAATCTCACCCGCTAAAAACGGTGCCGGAAAGATTGTACTGCAATATGCTAATTTAGCCGATTTGGATAAGATTATTGACATTTTGCAGCAAAAGTCTACACTGTCAGACGGCAAACCGGCCAAATTTACAATGAATATTGTCGATTAAGGAAAGAAAATGACTATACTTGATAAAATGCTCGAAAACTGTAAAAATAACGGTTTTCAACCTACTGAAAATATTGAAAAAATTGCTCGTGCTAAAAATATGATGTTCGGTGAACAGTCTTGGCAGCGTTGCCCGTGTGACGGTCGCAACGAAGAACGCTACTGCATTTCCGAATTGTGCCGCAGCGATATCGAACGCGACGGCATCTGTCATTGCCGCTGTTACAGCAAAGCAAAATAATTTTACCGGAGTAACTATATTTTTACCGTCCTCGGCATATATTTAACAAAAACCCAAATTTTCAAGGAAACCGGCCCATGTTTTTCATCAAAAAGTTAATCCTCGGTTTGGCGGCAGTCATCTTGATTTATGTCGGCGGCAACGGTACTCAAAGCTCAAACCTGCTGTTTCAGGGCGGCGGGTTTGTCGGCATGATCGTCGGATTCGTGGTTTTGTATATTTTTGCGAAGATGGTATGGCGGGCCATGGGCTGTCTGCCGGTTTTGCTGATCATTTGCCTTATTGTCGGTTTTATCCTTTACGCAATCGGCGCTTTTAACAACGGTGTCGAAAATGTGGTGCCGAATGTTCTGAACTTCCTCGGCGCTGGGCGCCATACGGCAGCCGGAAGTGTGGTGCAGGCCAACGCTTCGGCTGAACCGGCGGTTCCGGAAATCGTTGAACCTTCCCCGGCTGTCCCGTTACTTAACGAAAACTTCGACGAAGTGAGCCCGGTTGCTTCTGAACCAACAACCGCGCCGGCAGCGGTTCAGCCGGCGGCAGCACCGGCAGCACGTCAAGAACCGCAACCGATCGAATCGGAGAGTGGGTTGGGGCGTCTTTTGAGCAGTCTGACCGGAAAATCTGCCGAACCGACAGTACAACCGTCGTTTAACCCCAACAATTACCCCGCGGTTTATGGTGTTACAAAGGTGATTAACGGCGACACTCTGTTAATGGGCGGCCGCTATTTGCGGATTTACGGTATTGACGCTCCCGAATCAAACCAAACCTGTTCCGACGGAAAAGGACGTGCCTATCGTTGCGGGCAGGAAGCGGCCCGTTGGCTGAAAAGCTGGATTTCCGGCCATGAATTGGAATGCCATGTGATCAAACAGGACTCCAAAGGCAACATGGTTGCCACCTGCGCGCTCGGACAATATGATATCGGCGCCGCACTGGTCAACGCCGGCTGGGCGGTTGCCGATCCCAAGCAGAGCAACATTTATTTTCCTTACGAACAACAGGCGCGGGAAAATGGTCGTGGTTTGTGGCAGGGACAGTTCTACAAACCCTGGGACTGGCGAGAAATTCAATCCAAAAAGCCCAAGATCAAAGTTATCAAGCCTAAAGGGCCGAAAAAAAGTCTACTCGATCTGTAGGTGAAATATGAAGCAATCCAAGAGTTGGTTTTGTGCCGAAGAAAAAGATACCTCAGCGTTGGGACGTCAGCTGGCGGCGATTGCCCGCCGCGGCGACTGTTTTGTCCTTAACGGAACCCTCGGAATGGGAAAAAGCGTACTGTGCCGCGCCTTTATCCAGAAATTGACCGCTGCGGCGGAAGTTCCCAGTCCAACCTTTACTCTGGTACAAAGCTACACGGCCGATGATTTTGAGATTTTTCATTTTGATCTTTATCGTCTTAAGTCGCCGGAAGAGATTTTTGAATTGGGGATGGAAGAAGCGCTTTATGACGGCGTCTGCTTGATTGAGTGGCCTGAGAAAATGGGGCCTTATCTGCCTCGTCAGGCAATTGTAATTGATATTGTGCCGGAAAACGGCGGCCGCCGGGTCACCGTTACTTTTCCAGAACCGGCTGAAAGGTTGGCTTCTCTTGACTGAAACACGTAATATACATGCAACTTGTATCAACTACAGGGACTGCGGAATTTTGATCACCGGCTCTTCCGGCAGCGGGAAATCCGATCTGGCGCTGAGAATGATTATGGATAAAGGGGCCACTCTGGTTGCCGACGACCGCACCGACTTGACCCCGGTTAAAAACCGTTTGCGTGCTTCCTGTCCCGAAAATATTTCCGGCCTGCTTGAAGTTCGCGGGCTGGGCGTATGCCGTTTTAAGCCTTCGGAGCCGGTTGATGTCGACCTGGTGGTGGAGTTGGTTCCCGCCGATCAGAAAATAGAACGGATGCCGCAAGTGGAAACGGCGCAATTTGAAGGAATCACAATTCCCAAAATCAGGCTTCACGGCTTTGAAATATCGGCAATTGACAAGATTATTCTCGCCTGTTACCAAAACAAATAGACCTTGCTTTCTTACCCATGGTATTTTAATATAACTCCGATCAACAAGATTTGAGGACAAAATGATGCAGCATCACAGATATCTGGAAAATTTTTTACGGGCGCTCGGCAAACCCCTGGTTGTGTTTATATCCCGAGTCGGCCAACTTTCGGAATTCATCGCCAGAGCGTTATACAATACCGTAACGCCGCCGTTTTATCCCAAGCTTTTGCTGCGTCAAATCGTCGATATCGGTTTTTACTCTCTGCCGGTGGTAGCTTTGACGACAATTTTTGCCGGAATGGTGATTGCTTTGCAAACGCATGCCGGTTTTTCCAGCTACGGCGCCGAAAGCGCGATTGCTTCGGTGGTGCTGATCTCGGTTACGCGGGAACTGGCACCGGCTTTTGCCGGTTTGATGGTGGCCGGCCGCATCGGCGCGGCGATGGCTGCCGAGATCGGAACCATGCGGGTAACCGAACAAATTGATGCTCTGTCAACCCTGTCAACCAACCCTTACAAATATTTGGTGGCGCCGCGTCTTTTGGCCGGTGTGATCGTGTTACCGCTTTTGGTGTTGATCGGTGACGTGATTGGCATTTTCGGCGGTTATATTGTTGCGGTTTATCAGTTGGATTTCAATCCGGCCAACTATATCAACGCCACCGTCAACGAACTGCAGCCGATTGACATTGTCACCGGGGTGGTCAAGGCGGCAGTGTTCGGTTTTATCATTTCCCTGCTTGGCTGCTATAACGGCTACAAGTCCAAAGGCGGGGCTCAGGGCGTGGGCGAAGCGACTACCAACGCGGTTGTGGCGGCATCGATCATCATCTTAATATTCAATTACATCATTACCGGCCTCTTTTTTACCAAATAACCGGCGGAGCTCACGAATATGGATCAGAATATCAACAAAATAGAAGTTAAAAATCTGCATAAAGCCTTTGGTCGCAAAAAGGTGTTGGACGGGGTGGACGTCTCGATCAAAAAAGGCGAATCTCTGGTTGTAATCGGCGGTTCCGGCACCGGAAAATCGGTGTTGATTAAATGTATTCAGGGTTTGATTACACCCGATTCCGGTTCGATTAAAATTGACGGCGTCGAGACCGTGGGCGTCCCGCGGCAGGATAATGAAAAACTCTATTCAACGATGGGGATGCTGTTTCAGGGCGGTGCTTTGTTTGACAGTTTGACGGTATGGGAAAACGTTGCTTTCGGGTTGCTGGAAAATCAAAAAATGCCGCGTCGGCAGGCACGCGAAAAAGCGATAGAAGTGCTGCGGCAGGTCGGGCTCAGTGCCGATGTTGCCGATTTGGCACCGTCCGAGCTTTCGGGCGGTATGCAAAAACGGGTTGGTTTAGCGCGAGCGGTAGCCATCCGGCCGGAAATCATCTTTTTTGATGAGCCGACCACCGGGTTGGATCCGATTATGGCCGATGTCATCAACGATTTGATCATTGCTTCGGTCAAGGAACTCGGCGCCAGCGCTCTGACGATTACCCATGACATGATTTCTGCACGTAAAATTGCCGATCGCATTGCAATGCTCTATCAGGGAAAAATCATTTGGCAGGGAACGGTTGCCGAACTGGACACCACCGACAATCCTTATGTTTGTCAGTTTGTTAACGGCTGTTCCAAAGGACCGATCAAAGTGGAGGTTTAGAATGGCAAAAAAAGGCGGAACCGAATACGCATGCCAAAATTGTGGCGCCGTTTATCCGAAATGGCAGGGAAAATGCGATGCCTGCGGTGAATGGAATACCATTGTTGAAGAAAAGGTCGGCGGTGAAGGTTTTTCCAACTTTAATCCTAAGAAAAAGGGCAATCTGCTTGATTTTGTCTCACTGAGCGGCACACCGCAGGTCTTGCAGCGCCTGCATACCAACATCATGGAACTTGACCGTGTCTGCGGCGGCGGTCTGGTCCCGGGTTCGGTGATTTTGGTCGGCGGCGACCCCGGCATCGGTAAATCGACTTTGCTGTTGCAGGTTTGTGCCCGTATTGCCGATCTGCCCGAACGTCCTGAATGTTATTACATTTCCGGCGAAGAAGCCGCCGATCAGGTCAAAATCCGCGCCAAACGGCTTGAACTTGAAAACGCGCCGGTCAATCTGGCTTCGGCCACCGATGTCAAAGACATTGTCACTACTTTGGAAAAAACCGATGCCGCAGTGGTGGTGATTGATTCGATTCAGACCATGTATCTGGAGGAAGCAGAATCTACACCCGGCAGTGTTTCGCAAGTGCGTGCCTGTGCTTATGAATTGATCAAACTAGCCAAGAAAAAAGGTTTTGTGCTGTTTTTAGTCGGTCATGTGACCAAACAGGGGTCCATTGCGGGGCCGCGCGTTCTGGAACATATGGTCGATACGGTGCTCTATTTTGAGGGGGAACGCGGCCATCAGTTCCGGATTTTGCGGGCAGTCAAAAACCGTTACGGTGCTACCGACGAAATCGGTGTGTTTGAAATGCAGGATAAAGGCCTGGTCGAAGTCGAAAATCCTTCGGCACTGTTTTTAGCCGAACGGCAGGGTAATATTTCCGGTTCCTGCGTGTTTGCGGGCATTGAAGGTTCGCGGCCGGTGCTGGTGGAAATTCAGGCGTTGGTCAGCCAAACCGGCTATGCCAGTCCCAAACGGGCGGTCGTCGGCTGGGACAGCGGCCGCTTGTCAATGGTGCTGGCGGTTTTGGAAGCGCGCGGCGGTCTTAACCTGAGTTCTCAGGACGTGTATCTGAATATTGCCGGCGGTCTCAAGATATCGGAACCGGCGGCTGATCTGGCGGTTGCGATGGCAATCATCTCTTCTTTGACCAACCGCCCGTTGCCGGCGGATATGGTCATTTTCGGCGAAATCGGTCTTTCCGGTGAAATACGTGCTGTCAGTCAGCCCAACCTGCGCCTGAAAGAAGCTTATAAGCTGGGATTCCGTAGTGCGATTGTGCCTTCTCAGTATAAAAAAGATAAAAAGAAAACCAATCTCGACATCAATCTCCACGAGATCGGCAATGTACAAAAGCTGATCAACTGGTTTAATTAGGATAAAAAGAAGTATGAACAGTCTTGACGTTGTTATTTTAATCATTGTCTTAATTTCGGCTCTGATCGCCCTCAACCGGGGTTTGATTAAAGAAGTTCTGTCAATTATCGGCTGGTTTCTCGGCATTGCGACGGTCATTTACCTGTTGCCGTACGTTCAGCCGTTGATGGAAGAGCATATCGAAAGCGAGATGATGGCGATTGTTGCTTCTTCGTTTACCATTCTGATTGTTTTTTTCATTATTTGGATTTATCTGACTTCAATCATTATCGGCAAGGTGCGTTCCAGCAAATTAAGCGGTATGGATCGGCTGCTGGGGCTGTTTTTCGGCATTCTGAGAGCTTTTTTGCTGGTTATCCTTCTCTACATACTGGCGGGTTGGATTATCCCCAAACAAAGCCAGCCGGAGAGCTTTAAGCAGTCGAAGTATTTTCAGCTGGCCGGTTCTTTTGCCGAACCGATCGAAAAACTGATTCCGCAGTCAACCAAAGATAAAGTGCATTCACGGGTAAACACCGACAAGGAAGTTTCTCCCGGTGTGGAATTGAACAGCGATCTGGATGATTTGTTCGAGAAACTGACCCAACCTCAGGTTAAAAAGAAAGAAGTCAAACAACCGGTTACCGACAAGTCCAAAGGCTATAACAAATCGGAACAGAAAAGCCTTGACCGGTTGATCGAAATGACGGTTGAAGAATAGTTTTAGGGGAACAGCGACAACAAAACCGAAACCGGCAGGTACAGCAGATTATAGGCATTGCCGGTCTGTGCGGTATAATTAAGCTCGCGCTGAACAATGTTCATTTGGCGGTCGGAAATGTAACGCGGTGCAAAACCGCCGCCGGAAAGGGTTGCGTTTATAGGCGGCGTATACCGGTTGCGGGTGACCGGAACAATTTGATCCGATTTAATAAACTTGCGGTATTTGGAGGCGGAGATCCGGTTCAGACAACCGGGATTGCGCCGGGCACCGGCCAAAATAAAAGAATTGTATGCCTGATAGTCGTTACGTTTGATGGCAGCGCATACGCCGGTATCACCAGCCGCATTGGGAGAATCGATTCTCAGGCCGCGATGCATGGCGCTTCGCAAAGCCGGAACATCACCGCGCGAGGCAGCGGCATACATAGCTTCGAAAGAATGCGGCGAGGCGGCGGCCGTTGATGTCCAAAAAGCAATAACAACCGAAAAGCCGGCAATTATTTGTATTCCGAGATGATGAGATTTTGTATGTTCCATGATAATTTCAGTTTGTTTGATCCAGCATAAATCCGCATTTGCCGCAAAGTATGAATATTTGCTTACAACAAAGCCTTCCGCGAATTGATTGCCAGCTGAATTGTACCTTCGTCCATATAATCAAGCTCGGCACCGACCGGAATTCCCTGAGCAAGGGTGGTGACTTTGGTTTCAAAACCTTTTAACCGGCTGACAAGATAATGCGAAGTAATTTGCCCGTCGACCGTTGCCGGAAGCGCCAAAATAACTTCCGCAGTCTGTTCATGCTCAATCCGGTTGAGCAGGGCGTCAATATTTAGGTCTTCGGGCGAAACGCCGTCCAGAGCCGATAAAACACCGCCCAGAATATGATATTTGCCTTTGTAAAAACCGACACGTTCCATTGCCCATAAATCGGCAACGTCCTGTACCACGCAAATGGTTTGGTTGTCTCTTTTCTCCGAAGTGCAGACCGAGCAGGGCGAGTCGGTGTCGTAATTACCGCAAACTTTACAGGTTTTAATATTTTCAGCCACGCTTTGCAGAGCCTCTATCAACGGCAGCAAAACAGTTTCGCGCTTTTTCAGCAGATGAAGTACAATCCGCCGCGACGACCGCGATCCCAGCGCCGGCAGTTTGGCAATGATTTTGACCAGTTTTTCTATTTCCTGACCGGACAATTTCTGTCTCCTTAAAATGGAAGTTTAAGACCGCCCAGATTAAGGCCGCCCGTTACGTCTTTCATTCCCTCGCTCATCATCGCGTCAACTTTGCCTTGGGCATCGTTAAAAGCAGCCAAAATCAGGTCTTCGAGAATGTCTGTTTCTTCCGGGTTAAGCAAACTGGGATCAATTTCCACTTTTTTGGCCTCAAATTTACCGTTAAGAGTAACTTTGACCATCCCGCCGCCGCTGGATCCGATCACTTCGGTTTCGGCCAGCTTTTTTTGTGCTTCTTCCATTTTTTTCTGCATCATCTGGGCTTGTTTCATAATTCCCTGCATATTCATCATGACTGTTTAATCCTCACTGTTAAAAAAATCTTCGTTGTTGCTAAATATGTCGGCACTTTCACCTTCTTGGTCTTCCGGCGTCGCCTTACGGGTCAGGTTTTCAATTCGGGCACCGCGGAACTCGTCAAGGATCGCCTTGACTAAAGGCGTCTCGGCAATGTTTTTTTTGTCTTTTTCTTTTTGTTCGTTTTCTGCATCGGCAATTGTACGGCCCACTTCGCCCGGAATGATGTCGAGCGCCCATTTGGCGCCGGTCGTTTCTTCGAGAAACTTGTTGACGGCACTCAGCGTCTCGTTGCTTACCCGGTCGGCGGCTTTGAATTTGATGCTGCCGACAGCAAATTCGCAAACTTCGATATCATGTCTCAGGGTGTAAGCAAGACGAGGCTGTTTGTTGGCTTCCAACAATTTGATCAGACCGGTGATATCGTTAAACGGCGCCTTGACGGTGTTGGTAGCCGGTACATCGGCTGAAGGAATGGTTGTCTGTTGTCGTGATGGTGATTGGATAGCCGCCGTCGTTATCACCGGTATGGCCGGTGCAACCGGCTGAAGACGATTTAGTTCAGATTTTTTTTTTACGCTTTCCAGCAGTTCGGCGGGAGAAGGCAGGTTGGCGGAATAAGCGATCCGGATCAAAATCATCTCCAGAGCATCAATCGGTACCGGTGCCGTTTGGAGTTCGCTCATTCCCTTGATCAGCATTTGCCATATTTTGGAGAGGGTGGCAATACTCAGCTTGGCGGATGTTTCTTTTAGAAAGTTGCGGTCATTTTCCGACAAGGAGGGATCTTTAATAAAACCCGGCAGCAGCAAAACTTTGGTCAGAGCATGGGTTAAGTTTATCAAATCGCCGATCATTGCCGACGGGTTGGCACCGTTTTTGTACATTTCCTGCAATTTACCGAGCAAAGCAGCCATATCGCCGCCGATCATCTGGTTAAAAAGCTCAAAAGTTTGACCGCGGTCAGCCATTCCGAGCATTTCTTTAACAACGTCGATCCGCACTTTGCCGCTGCCGAGCGAAATCGCCTGGTCCAAAAGGGATAAACCGTCGCGGGCCGAACCGTCGGCCGCGGCCGCAATCATATGCAGCGCTTCGTCATCGGCTTTGAGGTTTTCGGCATTGACGATCTTGTTAAACAGTTTCAGAAGGTCTTCAATCGACAATCGCTGCAAATCAAAACGCTGGCAGCGTGACAAGACAGTTACCGGAACTTTGCGGATTTCGGTGGTGGCAAAGATAAATTTGACATGTGCCGGCGGTTCTTCCAACGTTTTCAGTAAAGCGTTGAAAGCGCTTTTGGAAAGCATGTGGACTTCGTCGATGATGTAGATTTTATAACGACAGTTGGTCGGTTTGTAACGAACGCCGTCCAAAATATCGCGGATGTCGTCCACCCCGGTGCGCGAAGCGGCATCCAGTTCCAGAACGTCGATATTGCGCCCGGCAGCAATCGATTTGCAGTTTTCGCAAATGCCGCAGGGGTGGGTTGTCGGTCCGCCGTTGCCGTCAGGACCGGTACAATTGAGGGCCTTGGCAATCAAACGGGCAGTGGTGGTTTTGCCGACGCCGCGGATGCCGGT
Organism: uncultured Azospirillum sp.; assembly: GCA_900539605.1. Classification (GTDB taxonomy): domain Bacteria; phylum Pseudomonadota; class Alphaproteobacteria; order RF32; family CAG-239; genus JAFUYI01. The sequence goes on from UQCS01000006.1 coordinate 58,095, forward strand.
CAGAATATAAGCATGGTGCAGGCGGTTATTGTTGATGGCGTTGGTCAGGGTTTGCACCAGCGCTTCCTGTCCCAGCAGGTCTTCAAAATTCTGCGGACGATACTTGCGGGCTAAAACCACATATTGCTCTTGTTTGTCTTCTTCGGCCATCGTTATCTTTTCAAAAAAGGCGGAGAGACATCGACCTCAGACGGTTTCGTTACGGCTGCTTCCTTCCGAACCTGACCGGATTGGCGAACGTCCGACCCGATGCCCTCCATAAAATACATCCTTTAATATCGTCAATTTCGCTTTAAGTTGCAAGTAAAAAATTGCCTCATCAACATGATTAGAAAGAAAAGCGATATCCCTGATATCCGTCCGGTGTTTCAGAGTCGGACCGATAAGAGCTGCTGCCGAGCGGACGGCCGAAAATCTGCCGTTCGGCGACCGTCTGGTCTTTGCCGAAAATCAGCGGCGGATAATTGTCATAAACGGCAGCAATGTTTTCCGGCGTGCTTTCGGGGATGACGGCGGAGAACTTTTTGGGAGCGAAATCGACAACCGTATCACCGGAAGGGCTGATTTCTATAATATCGAGGCTGTGTTCGTTTTTGCCGTTGGGCAGAATTCTGAAGACGCCGCTGATTCCGACAAATCCGTCTTCGGTAGTGATGGCGGCGTCGATGTTGGCCGGTTTGTTGCGCGCCAGCGCTGCCGACAAAGCCACTGCATCATAGGCAAAGGCATACAGGCTTTGCGGATATTCGTTAAACAAAGCGTGATATTTTTTGTTGAAATAGGCATTGTGATTGCGTGAAAGGGCCGGATACCAGCTGCCTTTCAGCGTGCTTTCCTTGTTAAGCCGGGTGTTTTCCCAAACTGAGGTACCGAGGAATTTGACTTCGGGGGCAAATACGTCATAATAGCCGAACATGGCTACCGCCGATTTTAAACGGGCGCCCGATTCCGGCAACAACACCGCATCAAAGTCAACGCCGCGATCGGTATCTTTGGCGTTCAATTGCCGCAGGGCTTTTTGAGCGTTGACATCACCTTTGGCAGCCAGAGCTTTTAAATGGTTTTTTTGTTTATTGACCCCGGCGGCACGGCGGTCATAGTCGGTCAGTTTGCGGATGATGTCGGAAAAATCGGTGGAAGAGGGCGGATAAAAAGCAATTCTGACCACTCGTGCACCATGGGCGGCAGCGGCACCGACCGCAGCTTTGGCAACCGCGATACCGGTACTGTTGTCCGGTACCAGCAGGGCAAAATTGTGACGGCCGTTGCCGGCGGCATATTTAACGATCCGGTTGACTTGTTCTTCCACCAACAGGCCCAGAGTATAAATCTGGCTTTGCAAAACATCGGAACTGGAAGAAAAAGCGACTACCGGCACCCCCTTGGCTTTGGTTTGATATGAAATTGCTTGAACCGAGCTGCTGGTGAGCGGTCCGATAATCATCTGCGCTTTTTGGTTAAGAGCGTTTTCGGCGGCGGTTCTTGCACCTTCGGGGGAGCTTTGGGTATCGTAAAACTGCAAGATTAAATTAGGATTATTCATATCTTCGAGTGCCATCAGCGACGCTTTTTTCAGTCCCTGTCCGTAGCGCGAAGCTTCTCCGGTTAGCGGCAACAAAACCCCGACCCGAAAAGCGGAGGGACGGTTAAACGAAGATTCGTCAATATCCGAGATGCTGTCATGGATTCCGCTTCCGGTGGTTACTATCGGCGAACGGCAGCTGAGCAGCACGGCTGTCAGAGCGAGCACACAAACTTTTTTTAACACTTGCATTTTTTCCTAAAATCGAAAACAATTACCTTCGTTAATTTAAATTAAAAAACCGTTGTTGTAAAGGGGCAGGAAGATAATAAATGATGAAAAAAGGCTTGTACATCGTCGCAACGCCGATCGGTAATCTCGGCGATCTGACCGCGCGGGCTGCCGAAGTGTTGTCGGCGGCACCGTATATTGCCTGCGAAGATACCCGGGTAACCAAAAAACTGTTCTCACTGCTCGGAATCGGCTTAGACAAGAAATTTATAACTTACGAAGATCACAGCGAAGAACAAAAGGCTCAGGGGATCGTTGATTTGATCGAACGCGAAGAAGCCATGGTGGCATTGGTTAGCGACGCTGGTTCGCCGTTGATTTCGGATCCGGGGTACAAGCTGGTGCGCCGTTGTCGCGAGCAGGGCGTTCCGGTCTATACGCTGCCGGGGTGTTGTGCGATCATCTGCGCTTTGCAGCTGTCGGGGCTGCCGACCAACCGTTTTATGTTTGCCGGTTTTATTCCCAACAAAGAAAAAGGACGTGCCGATTTATTTGTCGAACTGGCGACGATAGATACCACCTTGGTTTTTTACGAAACCGCACCGCGGCTTTTGAAAACACTGACCGCCGCCGCGATTGCTTTTCCACAGCGCGAAATGGCGGTTGCGCGTGAGATAACCAAAATGTACGAAGAATGTGTAAACGGCACCGCCGAGCAATTGATTGCCCATTTCAGCCAAAATCCCCCAAAAGGCGAAATTGTTCTGATGGTGGCGCCGCCAGATACGGGAGCCGTTGCTGCCACAATTGATTTGAACAGTGTTTTAAAGAGCAAAATGCAAACAATGCCGCTCAAAACGGCGGTTACCGAAATCGTGAAAGCTTATGGATTGAATAAAAACGAAGTGTACCGGCTGGCGGTTAAAATTAAAAATGAAAGCTGATACCAAAGGACATCTGGCCGAATTTTTGGCGCGTATGCTTTTTCGCTGCAAGGGCTATCGCGTAATTGCGGCCAATTATGTTACCGGACGCGGCACCCGTGCCGGCGAAGTTGACTTTATTGCCATTCGCGGCAAAACAGTTGTCTTTGTTGAAGTAAAACAGCGTTCAAGTCTTGACAAAGCCGCCGAGGCGGTTTTGTCACGGCAACAAAAACGAATTTGGCGCGGCGCCGAAGCCTTTTTGCAAAAACATCCGCAATATGCCGATTATGATATTCGTTTTGATGTGGTTATGGTGAAACTGCCGTTTAAAATCCGCCATTTAACTGACGCTTTTCGATTCTGATAAAATTTTCAGGCCTTAAGGCAGACATCGGGTGCACGAAGGTAAAGCGGTTTGGGATAATCGGTTTTTTTAAGACGGAATTTTTCGTTTCCGCAAGCGGCAAGAGTCTCGATAGACAAACAGTCTTCCATGCGGATTACGTGCAGGCTGAGGCCGGAAGGACGATTCAGAAAACGTTCCACCCCGTCACCGGTCAGGGTTACTTTTTTATGCCGCAGGCGATCGACAATTGTTTCATAATCCAAAGCTTCGGGTTCGCCTAATTTGTTTTTTCGATCGTCAAAACATTGAAAGTAGAAGTCTTCGCGTTTGGTTTCGATAATGACGGCATTGTAGAAAGCCAGTTCTTCGGGCGCCAGATCGTGAACATAGGCCTCAAAAGCCGATACCCCGGTGAGAGCGGTTTTCAGCAACGCCAAACCAAGCGTGCGTGCCGCAGCCAGAGACGAACGGACCCCCGTGAAAGACCCCGGACCGCAGCAAACGGTGATCAGATCGAGTTCCGCAGGTTGCAACTGCCGCTTCTGCAAAATTTCCCGAATGGCCGGGAACAGTGCTTCCGCTTGTCCGAAGTCCATTTTTTTTACATACTTCTCCAGCGTTTTTCCGTCTTCGGTCAAAAGAACCGAGCAACTGCCGGCCGTGGTGTCAAAAGCTAAATTAAGCATCTTTTTTGTTTACCGTTTGTTTTTAAAATTTTACTTGTTTTTGCTTTTATATTATAAAATTAAATGACAGACAATCAATTTTAATGGTAAAAAAGCAAAAAAATGAACCGAGAGCTGCTTTCCGATATGTTTTTTGCCGCACCCGAACTGTGGTATGCGGTTTTGCTGGTTTTTGCGTTGCTGGCCTGGCTGGCGGCATCCAACTATGTCCGTCTGCTGAAACTAAAGCGCAAAAATTATTTTGTCCGTCGGGACCGGGAACGTTATGCCGAAACGCTCTATGCTTCCAAAGATGGTTATTTTGCTTTTATTTATCCTGACGACCGGGTTAATGACGCTTCCTTTGCCGTTTCTGAACGGTGTTCGCGCCGGTTGGCGGTACTACTTGGTTTACCCGCCGGTACCGATACGTCGTTTGAAGGTGTTTTGAAGGGTTTTTACAAAGAAGATGCCGACAAAATCTTGAAATATACTGCCTTGCTGAGAGAAGACGGAGTATCTTTTGAAGACCGTTTTGAATTGAAAAACGGCAAAAAAATGATACTGAACGGTGTTCGGATAAGCGGCAGTGACGGCGCCGTGTACAGCGATATCATCTGGTTTCGCGACATCAGTTATGTAGCGGCACAGATTGACGGCCTGCAAAAAGAGAAGCAGTTGAGCGATCGCCGTGCCGACGATCTGAAAGATCTGGTCGATAACCTTCCTTGTCCGGTCTGGATGAGAACGCCGCAATTGTCTTTGAAAATTGTCAACAAGAAATATCTGGAATTTTGCGGCGGCAAGTACAATGATGTTTTGGAAAGCGGCGATTTTGAGATTGCCGGTGCGGAAACGCGGGAACTGGCCCAATCGGCGCAAGATTCCAATAAAATGCGTAAAAAATATGTTCATCTTAATCAAAACGGAGAGCATCGCTGTTTCGAAGTGACCGAAACACCTTTTCACGTCGAACAGAGTCTGGACAAAATTGCCACCGTCGGTATGATGACCGATGTCAGCAGTCTGGACAATCTGCGCCGCAACCTTAAACAAAACCAGAATATGCATCTGGAAATTCTGGCTTCGTTGGGAACGGCGATTGCGGTTTTTGACAGTTCGTGCAAACTGATCTTTTGCAACCGGGCATTTATCCGTTTGTGGGAGTTGGACGAGAATTGGCTTGAAGAACATTCGGCGTATGGTGCCTTTTTGGATTATTTGCGCGAGAAAAGATTGTTGCCGGAAGTTCCGGATTATCCGCATTATCGTAACGAAGAACATAAAATGTTTACCGCCATCATGGAACCGAAAGAAGACCTGCTGCATTTGCCGGACGGCCGCAGCCTTCGGCGGATTCGGGCGCCGCATCTTAAGGGCGGTCTGATTTTTGCCTTTGAAGACATTACCGATCGTTTGACTGCCCGCCGGGAATATAATGCGTTGTTCAGCGTTCAACAGGAAATATTAAACAATATCGAAGAAGCGGTGCTGATTTTCGGTCCCGACGGCCGTTTGCAATTTTATAACCAGGCCTATGTCAATATGTGGGATGCCGATGAAGTGATGTTGCAAAAAGAGCCCTCTTTTGCCGAAATACTCGAAACTCAGAAAGTTTTCTTCAGCCGGGTCAGCAATTGGGAGGAGTTGAAAAAAGATATTCTGAACCATATTTTCAGCAGCACGACCCGGGCGTTCAGCCTCAACCGAAGCGATGATTTGCGCATTGAATGTTTTTCTTCACTGCTGTCCAACGAGTCGATCATGGTTTTGATGCACAAGACGGCTTCCGTATAATATTTGACAAAATTGTAAAAAACATTTAAATTAACAATAACCGGATACCGATAAACAGAGGAAGTTTGATGGACGATATTTTTTCAGATTCGAAGAATGACGACGCCAAAGAAGGCGATTCGAATATTGAATGGAAAAAAAGCGGAATAGACAAGCATGAAAGGCTTACCCTTAAGACCAACGTCAGGGAGGCCAACCTCTATAATGCCGGAAAACCGAACGATCTTAAAAGCAAGCCCAAAGTCCGGACGCCGTTGGAAGTTCCGAAGGGTTTTAAAAAAGTCAGCCGCAAGATCCGCGATGCCATGGACGAAGAAGATGATGAAGACGATTATATTCTGATACCGGTATTTGAGGATGTGCGCGAAAGTTCGCTGATGCGTGCTCTGACCGATGACGAAAAGAAAATTTTACGGCAAAACGAAAATCTCAATGCGATCCGCTTGCAGGAAAATATCGGCAAAGAAGCCGCAATTGCACAAGCCGAACGGGTGATTATGCAGGCCGGCCTCGGCAAAGCCGATGCGCGCGTTCTGGATGAACAACGTCTGAAAGCCGGCAGAGTCTCGGTTCAGGAGGTTGTGGCCGAAGCTGCTAAGCAAAAAGCGCTGTCGAAAGTGTCTGCCAAGTCCCGTAACGAAAATAAGCCGCCGCGCCGTGACGAAGCGAAAGCACGGGCCGCCGCCAAGGAAATTGCCCGCAGCAAGGATAAAGAGGCTAAGGAAGTTGCCCGAAAACTGAAAGAAGCACAGTTGAAGGCCGAGCAAAAACTCCGAGAAGAAAAAGCAGTCAAAGATGTTCGACAGCCGCAACAAACGGAGCAAGATCGTCTCCACGAAGCAGAAGCTGCCCAAGCTGCGGCGTTGGAGGCAAAAGTTGCCGCAGAGCAGAAAACGGAAGAAAAAACCCCGCCGCCTGCAGAAACCCAAACCTTACCGCAAAATGTAAAGGAAACCGAAGTTATCAAAGAAGAAAAACTTTCGATTAAAGAAGACGAAAAAGCACCGGCAGAACGGCCGCAGCCGGAAGTCTCTTCGGTTAAGGAAGAAAAAACCGATCAAAAAGCAAAACCCGAGGTTGAAAAAGATCAGGTAAACAAAGACCGGATCAATCAAAAAGAAGAATCTGGCAAACCGGAAACCGAAATTAAGCCGAAAACCGAGCCCGAAACGGTCAAAGAGCAACCCAAAAACGAAGAAGCTGTCAAACAGACGGCCAAAGAAATCGTGAAGGAAGCGGAACAAAAACCGCAGCCTCAGAGAGAAAGCAAAGCTGAGAAAGAAAAAGAAATCAAAGAACTGATTATGGAAAAAAGCGGCCGTACTTATAATGACCGCTATCCGAAAAAGGAAATTGACAAATCGCAATTGTCGGAAAAAGAGTATCAAAAGATGCTCGAAGCTCAGGTCAAAATGTATCAGGATCGCGAGCGCTGATTGACTGTATCTTTTTCAGTCACTTACAAATAGCCGCCCTGACGGAAGTTTTTGCTTGCAAACAGATTGTCGATAATTTTTTCAATGTTTTCAAACTGTTTGGTTTCAATCAGGTCGACAATTTTGACTTCCTGTTCGGTCAACGGCCGGTTGATGCCGATTGAATCGTAAAATGTATTAGCGCTTTTTAGCATGTTGGCGGCAATGTCACGACTGCCGAGTTCGCTGTAATATGAAGCCATCATTTTGTTGGCGTTGGCAATTTGCTGGGTATAAATACCTTCATCGGCGATATTGAGGACGTTGCTGTAGGCCCACACAGCTTTTTCCTGCATATCTTCGCGCAAATACATATCACCGAGCCGCCCCCACGCGGTGACGTTGCGCGGGTTCATTTCGATCGCCAGTTCAAAAGCGGAAATGGCCAGGCGGTTGTGGCTGAAGGCTGCCAGCGAACCGAAAATGGTGGCGCAGTTGGAAGCTTCGCACCAAGCTTTGTCCTGCTCGCGTCCGGCAACCATCGCCTTAATGGCCGCGATTTTCCTGTCAATCAGTTCTTCCGTCAATACCAGCGCCAGCGAGCTGTCGCCGTTGGCAAGATGAAACAGTGCTGCATCTTCCTGCGGCAGGGTTTTATGCGGGTTGAGATTTTGAAAACGGCCGCTGACACAAAGGTAAATAAAAAATTTGATTGCCGTAATCGTTTGGATGACATCGTCTTCGCTGTTAAGATGCTGATTTTTGTACATGATGGTCTGGGCAATTTTCGGTTCGTCGACGCTACGTTCCAGCATATCCATGATTAATCCGGTCAGCGTAATCAGTTTTTGCGGTTTAAATTGATATTGAAAGGCATCGGGAACCGGAATTTTATCTTCTTTTTTCGCCGATGCCGCGTTCTTTTTCCAGTCAAAATCGAGCGGCATGGCTTTTTTGTCGGGTTTATGGCGTCGTTTGCCCGGCTGGTCAAGTTCGTTTTTGTTCAGCGGACTGCCGCTGCCCGGGTCGGCATCGTCTTCCAGCGCCAGCCTTTTGTTAAGACGGTTGTCGAGTTTACTGCGATATTCGCGTTCCAGCATCCGTTCGCGCTGAATCGAGGCCACAATGGATTTGACATACCATACCAGAATCAGACAAAGAACCAGAATCAGTGTCATCAAAAACAAAATGAGCGCTGCCGTTTTGGCACTGCTCAATCCGGAAAGATAACTGCCGACGGAAAGGTGTAAGGCCTCAAGCTTGGCTGCGGCATAGCGAAAAATTTGAGAAAAGTCGAAAATCTGGTCCATCATGTTTTTAAGACACCGTTTGCAAAAGATTATTTTCAGTATAGACACATCTGCTAAAAATGTATTATATTCAAACAAGCTTTAAAAACAACAAAAAAGAAAAGTCTGACAAAATGGGTTATCTTGCACAAAGAAAAAAACATATCCGTACTGATTTCATATTAAAAAGTCTGATTGTGCTGCTGGGGCTTTTTTCGCTGATTGCTTTTGCCGAAAATGCACCCGGTCAGTTTTTCAATCAATGGCGTTTTCAATTTTATTTGCTTTCGCTGGTGATAACTCTCTATGCTTTGGCAAGCCGCTTCTTTTTGTATTCTTTTTTGGCTCTGTTGCTGATGCTGCTTAATTTCTTCGTGGTTTCTTCTTCGGTGCCGGTTTTGTTTTCGGGCGGCAGCCTGCAAAAAACAGTGCCGCTGAGCTTTGTTTATCAGCGGCAAACTTCGTCGCTGCTGGATGTTTTCGAAACCGCGGCCGCTCGTCAGGCTGCCATGTTGGCTGTGGTCAATCCGCTTTTTGGGGGCAGCAAGGCAGCCGGATTGATGCCGAAAGATTATCATCTTGCCGGAAATGTTGAAAACGGCAGTTTTATGGTTACATCGGAAAAGCCGCTCGGTGCCGGCCGGATCAATCTTGGCGGGCGCAATACGGCAGCTTTTGCAGCGATTGAGATCAAAGATCGGAAATATGTTTTTTTGAGTCTGGACCTTTCGCGGCAAACGCCGGCCGAGCGGGAACAGGCTTTGGGATATATCAACAATTTTGTGGCTTCGCAGGATGATCCGGTTATTATCTTCGGTGATTTCGGTATCCCTGCTTGGGCGCCGGCTTTCGGGCGCTTTCTGGACAGCAGCGGGCTGGAAGTCAAAAACGACTTGTTCTCCCTACTGCGGAACGTCATTTTTCCGCCGACCTGGTATATAACCGGTTACCGCAATCTGGAGTTTGACAGCAGCCGCCGTCTTCCCCGTCGCGACAACCGCTTTGCGCCGGTGCTTTTCCGTCTCAAATTTTGAGAAGCGGGCAGAAAAATTTACTCTCTGTTAGGGTTTATGGTTTTATACTTGGCACAAAATCTGCAATTGTATTAAAACAGGATAAATTATCATGAGTATATCTAAACTGAAAGACCGGCAGCTTTATACTGTCTGTGATCCCCGCAAATTTGACTTTTCCAGCACTGCGGAACTGGAAGAAAGAATGTCTGCTCTCGGACAGGACCGGGCAATCAGTGCGGTCGTGCTCGGCATCAATATCAAATCCAAAGGCTATAATTTATTTTGTCTGGGACCCGAAGGAACCGGAAAAACCAGTCTGGTCAAACGGATTTTGGAAGAAGAAGCCAAGAAACGTCCCACTCCCCGCGATTGGGTCTATGTTTATAATTTTGACGAGCCCTATAAGCCGAAAAGTATCAGTTTCCCGGCCGGCAGTGCAAGCGAGTTTGCTAAAGGCATCGATAAGCTGATCGAAGATTTCAGCGTGGCCATCCCGGCGGTGTTGGACAGCGACGAGTATAAGGCCGGCTTGAGCATTATTCGCGAAAAATACAAACAGAAAAAAGAAGAATATATGCGCATTTTGCAAAAAAAGGCCAAAGGTAAAAGCGTGTCCCTGCTGCATATGCAAGTCGGACTGGTGGTTGCACCGGTTAAAAACGGCGAAGTCCTGAGTCCGGAAGCTTTTGACGAGTTGCCGGAAAATGAAAAACAGCAATTGATCGACGATCTGAACCTGATGCAGGAAGAAATTGAAAAAGCAGCCAAGGATCTGCCCGAATGGGAAGACCGTCAACGTCGTGAGAGCACGCTGCTGCGCGAAAAGTTCATCAAAATGGCGGTAAAAAACCCGATTGACAATCTGCGACAGAAATATAAAGGACATCGTGAAGCCGCGGAATTTTTGAAAAACGTTCAAAACCATATTGTCAATAATATCGAAGAGTTTCTGCCCGAAGAAAACAACGCTCCGGCAGAAGAGAGCGACGCCCTGACGACGCTGTTGTCGCGAATGAACAAGCAGGAAGAAGACAAATTCGCCAAGTTTAAAGTCAATGTCATTGTTAAAAACGAACCGGAATCGGGGGCGCCGATCGTTCATCTGGACCATCCGACCCAGGGCAATCTGGTAGGCCGGGTAGAACGAATTCAGCAATACGGTGCTTTGCTGACCGATTTTACGTTGATCAAAGCCGGTGCTTTGCATCGCGCCAACGGCGGCTTTTTGCTGATAGATGCCCGTAAACTGCTGATCCAGCCTTATGCATGGGATTCGCTTAAACGATCGCTGGCCTCAAAATCGATCAAGATCGAATCTCCGGGCGAAGAAACCAGCTTTACCACCATTTCGCTGGACCCTGAGCCGATCCCTTTGGATGTCAAAATTATTTTGACCGGTGACGAAGAGTTGTATGAACTGTTGTCGGAACGCGATCCCGACTTTTCCGATTATTTCAAAGTTGAAGCCGATTTTGGCACGCTGATGGATCGTACGGAAGAAAACGAAATTGAATATGCCAAGCTGATCGGATCACTGTCAAACAAGAAAAAATTGCGTACGCTCAACAAACAGGCGGTGGCACGGGTGATTGAATATTCGTCGCGTCTGGCCGAGGATTCAAACAAACTGACCGCTCATATTGCCTCTATCGGCGATTTGCTGCGCGAAGCCGATTATTGGGCCCGTGAGTCCAACTCCAAACAAATCGGCAAGAAACATATCGATCAGGCAGTAACCGCTCAAATCTATCGTAGTGACCGTATCAAACAGGCCATGTTGGAACAGATTGATGACGGAACGATCATGATTGATGTCGAGGGGCACAAAGTCGGGCAGATTAACGGGCTGGTGGTTTATAACTTCTCGCGTTTTTCGTTTGGCAAACCGGCGCGGATTACGGTTCAGGCGCGTATCGGCAACGGAGAATTCGTCAATATTGAACGTGAAACCAACATGAGCGGCCCTATTCATACCAAAGGGGTGCTGATTTTGCAGTCGCTGTTGGCAAACCGTTTTGCCAAAACCTCGCCGTTGTCTTTATCAGCTTCGATTGTTTTTGAACAGTCTTACGGCGGCGTTGACGGTGACAGCGCTTCTTCAACCGAATATTATTGCCTGTTATCGGCGATTGCCGATTTGCCGATTAAACAAAACATTGCGGTTACCGGTTCCATTAATCAGTTTGGCGATATCCAGCCGATCGGCGGCGTTAATGAAAAAATCGAAGGATTTTTTGATGTTTGCAACCATCGCGGATTGACCGGCGATCAGGGTGTTATCATTCCCCGGACCAACGTGGTGAATTTGATGTTGCGCGAAGACGTTATTACGGCGGTGCGCGAAGGAAAATTCCATATTTATGCGATTGATACCGTAGATGACGGCATTGAAATTCTGACCGGGCTGAAAGCTGGCAAGCCAAATACCAATGGCGAATATCCGAAAGGAACCGTCAATTACCTTGTTAAGCAGAGTCTGCTCAAATACCAGCAGCTCTATTGTATGTATGCCAAAGATACGTTCGGTAATGTTGTCCGTTAGGATAGGTACAAAGCTGCCAGATATAAAAAAAAGCCGTTTGAAACAAACGGCTTTTTTTGTTGTTTTGCTCAAACTACCAGTTGTAGCTGAAGCCGAGACCGACGGTCGATGCTTTGTAATCGTCGCCGAAGGTGTGGTTCGCCCAGCCGTAGGCGGATAATTGTTCGGTAAAGCCGTAACGACCCCCGACCTCTATCCGACCCAACGTCTGATCGTCAACCGTGTTCACCTTGCCCAAACCGGTAATCCGTACTTCGTCACCGTCGGTGATGGCACGGACAACACTCGGCTTGACATAAACGTTGGCGTAGCCTTCGTCCATCACAAACGCCTTCGTCA
>UQCS01000007.1 GCA_900539605.1 uncultured Azospirillum sp.
GTTCCAGTGCTGCCACCGGCAGTGCCTGATAGGCAATCACTTCCGGCGCTACTTTCCGATAATCAGCCGATGGTTGCGGTTTAACCGGAATATCCGGTTTCTCCGGGGTCGGGACATCCGGCAGTTCCGGTGTCGGAGGTGTCGGAACATCGGGTTCTTCCGGTTCAACATATTTATCCGGATTGTCCTGATCATTCATCACTAATGACCAATCCCCATGGAATCCGTAAGTGTTATAAACAACATCAAACAGGTACGGGCTTTGGTAAACGCGTGAAACGACAAACGAACCTTCGTTACCGGTTGTATCGTTATCTGATTGTGCAAACAAAATCCCGCCTTTACCGCGAATATCGGCATCCGACGATGCATGAACAATCATTTTGGTGACGCCTTCGACATTGCCGACAATATGAAGTTCGTCTGCCTTCATATTGTCAACATCAACATCCAGATGCAAGAAGCTGTCGGTTGCCGAATAGCCTTTCAGCTTCACTGTTTCCAGATAACCGTTGGCAATGTCAAACACCGCGTTGTTGAGTGACAATGAAGTCACCGCGGCAGCATCGCGGTTGGCGGTACCGTCTTCATTCAGCGAGGCAACAAAGGCGCCTTTGCCGTCCCAGTTCTTGGCCGTCTGGTCTTCGTGCTGATAAGAACCAAAACGCAAAGTGGTGCCGCTTACCGTCACTTCTCCGGCATTGACGATATCGTTGTTGATTGCAATATATTGCGTCGTCGTGCCGGTAGAAGTGTCAATCGTATCGTTGCCGGTGAAAAACAGATTGTAGTGATAGTCATCATATGTAACCGTAGGCTGCCAATCCGCACCTCCATCAATGTTGTCATTAATTACCCAGGCATTAGTTCCTGTGGTATTAAAAGTCACTGCAGGAATATCGAGAGGGGATCTGGTACTTACAAAAATTGCATTATATATTTTACCTCGTTTTGTATCCTGAGTATAATTTCCGGACATAAAATGTGTATCAGAATCAGCTGTGAAAATTGTATTATTATTTTTAAAATTTGTCCAAACAGCGCCGCCTAAAGCAAGACCGGGATCAGAGGTAGCCTGTACATAGTTATTGATAAAGTTACCGCTAATATTTCCCATCGAGCCATTAATATAAATCGCACCGCCATTAGCTTCTTTGCTGCCTAAAGCATGATTACCGATGAAATCACCTGTAACATTACCAACTGTAGCCGAATTTTGGTATATTGAACCAATATTATTTGCAATTGCTCCTCCGCTAGCCATGCTGCCGCTAGAAGTAAATACATGATTATTAATAAAATCACCACGGATATCACCGATTGTACTGTTTGTATAGATTGATCCACCGGCAGCCCAACCACGAATAGAAGAAGCATAGTTACTAATAAAATGTCCGGTAATATCGTTAATCGTACCGGTACGATTATAAATCGTTCCTCCCATAACAGAATTATACCCGGTTGTATAATTGCCAATAAAGTTCCCGGTAATGTTATTGATTTTACCATAATTACTAATAACACCGCCATTAGCTTGGCCACCAGTTGTGCTGGTATCATAGCTACGGTTATGAACAAAGTTGCCTGTAATGTTTCCAATTGTTGCTTTATTATAAATAGCGCCGCCTTCAGCATAATATTTTACTGATTTTGCATAGTTATCTATAAAATTGCCAGTGATGTCACTAATAGTACTATTTTCATTATTATAAATGGCACCGCCTTCGGCACTGTCTCCGCTATCGGTATAATTTCCCAAAAAATCCCCGTTAATATTGCTTATAATTCCATTGTTATAAATGGCACCTCCGTCTAATGTACTGTTGCTGAGAATAAAATCGGCATTAATCTCACCATTCAGAGCATCTTGGCGGGTATTGTAAACCGTTCTTCCCTCCGGTTGAGTATAAGTATATTTGAAATACTTAACCTGATCATTTGGCAGCTTCACTTCTACTACATCGGCATCATCTTTCAGGTCTTCGTCCACCGCGGTCCAACTGATCAGTGGAGAAGTTGAAAAAGCTTCAGGTTTCAAATCAATTTTGTAATATTTTGTGCTCACTTTGCCGTCCGCATCGGTTTCCTGCAGCGTGAAGTTATAATCGCTTTCCGAGCCTTCAGAATAGGCAAACACACTGGTTTCTCCGAGTGTCGGTGTTAGATAAGCGGCAATTGCTGGCGCACTCAAAAAAGTGGTGGCCGTTAAAGCAATTGCCAAAGAAGTATATTTAGTCATAGTTACACAATCCTTGTTTTAATGCATTTTAACGATCGTTTTTTTGATATGGCCTAATGCCGATAAAAAATTTTGCAAAAAATAAATAAAATTGTTGATTTCAAATGGTCTACAATTGATTTTTTAAAAAATTCAACCTACACTTAAGGTGTATCAAAAAAACGATCCTTTTTTTGCAGCGGCAAAATCGGCAAAAGTTGATTTGATTGTCTTTGTTCTTCCGGCTTTATTGTTTGACTTCCAAATAGCGGTTAAAAAAACTAAAATAAAAAACCGCCCCTGAAAGGAGCGGTTTTCCAAGTAAAAAGCGATTAAGCTTATTTCTTTTTCAGGGCTTCGCCCAAAGCATCGCCGAGGGCAGAACCGGTGGAACCGGTGTTGGAATATTCTTCCAATGCTTTCTTTTCCTCTTCGATTTCGAGGGCTTTCACCGACAGACCGAGTTTGCCTTTTTTCTTGTCAACATTTACAATTTTGGCTTCGATAATGTCGCCGACTTTGTAGTTGTTAAGATCCTGGCCCGATTTGTCTTTCGACATATCGGCTCTTTTGATGTTGGCGGCAATACCGTCAACTTCGACGTCAACGCCCTTGTCGTCAATGGCGGTGATGGTTGCCTTAACAACGTCACCTTTCTTAAAGCCGTCCATGGCGGTAGCGTTTTCATCTTCAGTCAGTTGTTTGATGCCGAGGCTGATACGTTCTTTTTCAACATCGACGTCGATAATCTTAGCCTGAATTTCCTGGCCTTTGGCATAATCTTTAACGGCTTCTTCGCCCGATTTATCCCAAGCGATGTCAGACAGGTGGATCATACCGTCGATTTCGTCGTTCAAGCCGACAAACAAACCGAATTCGGTAATGTTTTTGATCTTGCCTTCGATAACCGAACCGACCGGATGTTCTTCAATATAGGCAGCCCACGGGTTGGGGGTGCACTGTTTGATGCCGAGGCTGATTCTTCTCTTTTCCGGATCAACTTCCAGAACTTTGACTTCAACTTCCTGCGAGGTCGAAACGATCTTGCCGGGGTGAACGTTCTTGCGGGTCCAGCTCATTTCGGAAACGTGAACCAAACCTTCGATACCATCTTCGAGTTCAACGAACGCGCCGTAATCGGTAATGTTTGTGACTTTACCTTTGTATATGTCGCCGACCTTGAATCTTTCTTCAACATTCTGCCACGGATCGCTCTCGAGCTGTTTCATGCCGAGGCTGATTCTCTGGTTGTCTTCGTTAAATTTGATAACCTGAACCTTAACGGTCTGACCAACCGACAGAACTTCGGCCGGATGATTGATACGTTTCCACGAAATATCGGTAACGTGCAACAGGCCGTCAACGCCGCCGAGGTCGATAAACGCACCGTAATCGGTAATGTTTTTGACAACGCCGTCCAGAACCGAGCCTTCTTTGATCGCATCAATCAGTTCGGCTCTCGATTCGGCTCTGGTTTCTTCCAGAACAACGCGGCGCGAAACCACGATATTGCCTCTGACCTTGTCCATCTTCAAAATCTGGAACGGCTGCGAAATGCCCATCAGCGGGGTAATGTCGCGGATCGGGCGAATGTCGATCTGAGAACCCGGCAAGAAGGCGATGGCGCCGTTCAAGTCAACAGTGAAACCACCTTTGACGCGGCCAAAGATAACACCGTTGATTCTTTCGTTGGCGTTCATGGCTTTTTCCAGATCCTGCCATACTTCTTCGCGGCGGGCCTTTTCGCGCGAGAGAACGATATTGCCGTCGCGGTCTTCGTAACGGTCAACATAAACTTCGACGACGTCGCCGATTTTCAGTTCCGGATTCTGACCGAATTCGCGAACTGGGATACGGCCTTCGGATTTGAGGCCGACGTCAACGGTAACGAAATCGGGGTTAATTTTAATGATGGTTCCCTTAACAACCGAACCGATCAGGCCGTTGTCACCGAACTGTTCGTTAAGCAGGTCGGCAAAAACTTCGTTGGTTTCAGGAATTTGAATTTCTGCTGTATTCATAAAGTAAAAACAATTCAAAATGCCATTCCCGGCAGCGGCCGGGCGGACTTGTACGCAATTGATAAATTGAGCGCAGCGTACCCTGCGCGTCAAAGTCAGCTCTTTTATATACTTAACGATTTATTTTTCAAGCATTTTCATCTATCTTTAATCAACTTTTTTAATTAAAAATTTTTAATCATTGACTTTGTGGAAAATTTTGTGTATTTTTGTCTAGTAAACAGATTTTTTTATTTATTATTCATTTAATACTTTTTAAGATGAAAAAGACAGATTTATTTGCAGTGCTCAGGTTCTTGTGTTTAGACAAAGTGAGAAACTATGTAAATTCGGTTAATGTCGGAATGGGGCATAACGGTGTCGAAGCGCTGATCAATGACCTCAAACGTCTTTCCACCAGCGATTTGCTGAGTGTGATCGACCTCCGCGGCAAGATCGACGTCGGGTCGTTTGAAAAGGCAGTTGAGTTGTTCCTCAACGAGCCCAAGGACCTTTCGCGTGAAAGTCTCGACAATCAGAAGACGATCGTGACGGCGCTGGGTTTTGACCGGGTGTACCATCTGTTCACGGATAAGCATTTCCGCGGCAGCGGCGTGGAAGCCGTTAGAAGCATTTTCGCCGCGTCGACGCCGGAACAACGTCGGATGGCTATGTCCGAGGGTCTGTTCCGCTATTATGGCGAATTGAGCGACAGCTCATGGGAAAGCTCACCCGAGATCATGGAGTTTCTGGCCGGCTGTTTCGTCGAAGCTATCTTCCATTCTTTTGGGATGCATGCTTCTCCGGAACTGATCGAATATCTGGCCGACGGTTATGCTCTGAACATCGCCTATGACGAGTGTGCGGGCAAGAAAAACACCGACTACGGTCTGCTGGCGGAGGTGATGGACTATGCGTCGGAAACCGGTATCGCCGAGTTTCTGAAGGACACCGAGAACCAGCTGACGGTTAAGACGCTCCAAACGACTCTGTTCCTCAAGGAAAAGAAAACCCTCGTGAGCGTCGTCAAAGCGGTCGGCTGTGCCAGTCCCGATATCGAACGCAACATGCTGTTCAACGGAATTCTGCCGGAAGAAAGCGTCCAGCTGAACTTCTGCTTCCCGCAAAACTTCAGCATGCTGATGGAAACGTTCGGTGCCGAAAAGGTCATATCTCTCTTCCCCGACGGCTACAAAAAGAGCTGTTTGAATCTGTGGAACTGGGTGTTGACGGATCGCGAACCGGAAAAGTTCGACCGCAACAGGTGCTCCGATTATGAATGGAAGTTTGTGCTGGCTGACGACAAGCTTTGCATCCGCTACATCAATCAGGGCGGTAAGCTTTACAAGGAAGATATCCTGATGCTGCTCAGCTACGGCAAGGATAACCTGATCAAGTTGTATCGCGAGAAGAAGTAGTTTTCATCTTCAAACTTAAAACAAAAAGAGGTTCCGTTGTTCGGAACCTCTTTTTGTTTTCGACTGCTGCCGAAAAACGGTACAAAAAACGTATCCCGAACGGGATGCGTTTTTTTGAAATCCGATATAGAAAAAGTGATCGGAAAATCAAGGCAAAAATTCTGCCCCCGAAAAAACAAAACCGGGACCAATTCGTCCCGGTTAGAAATACGGCAATTGGCTTTAGCGCCGATGGGCATCAATGTAATCGATCGCCCGTTCGGCAACTTGATCTGCCGTCAGTGTCGAAGTGTCGAAAATAATGGCGTCGTCAGCCGCTTTCAGCGGTGCGGTCGCCCGTTCGGAGTCTCGTTTGTCGCGGGCAATCATATCGGTCAACACTTTTTCAAAATCTGTAACGATTCCTTTTTGTACAAACTCATCATATCGGCGTTTTGCCCGCACTTCGGGGCCGGCGGTTATAAAAAATTTAATATCGGCATCGGGACAAACCACTGTTCCGGTATCACGCCCGTCATACACGGCACCGTTGGCCGGAGTTCCGTCGGCAAAAGTCGGATTATGTGAGAAATCCTGCTGCATCTTGAGAAGAGCGCTGCGTACCGCCGGATGAGCCGAAACAACCGAAGCTGCCTGTCCGCCGATGTCACTGCGAAAATCGGGATGGCGGGAAAGTTCCATCATTTTGACAAAAGTCATTTCCGAAGCGATTCGGGCAGCCGAAACCTGATCGCGAACATCAAGCCCCTGCAGTACCATTTCCAATCCAACCGCACGGTAAACCATACCGGTATCAAAGTAAGCCAAATGATACTTTTCGGCCAGGGTGGCAGCCAGAGTTCCTTTGCCTGCGGCGGCAGGCCCGTCAATCGTGATAATCATATTTTTATGCCTGTAACGAAAACTTAACTAACATCATTGTATATTCGGGTTAAACCATAAACTCAAGCCTTGGGAACGGGTTATACAGAATTTTATTTTAACCGGGGAAATAATCTTGTCAAAAGCCGCCAAAATCCGTTTGTTTGTCGATCTGCCGCTAATTGAGGGGCAGTCGGTGACGTTTGCCGAAGAGCAGAGCCGCTATCTGGCTTCGGTGATGCGTCTGACCGTCAATGACGAAGTTTTGTTGTTTAACGGCCGCAACGGCGAATTTGCCGCTGTTTTGACAGCCGTGGGCAAGAAAAGTGTTCAAGCCGAAGTCCGTCGGCAAACACGGCCGTTTGTTGCCGGTGAAGATATCTGGCTTTTGTTTGCGCCGGTTAAAAAAGATCGTACCGATTATATTATCGAAAAGGCTACCGAGCTGGGAGTTAAAAAAATAATTCCGGTTATTACCCGTCATACCATTACTGACCGGGTTCGCACGGACCGTTTTGCAGCTCAGGCCGCCGAAGCGGCAGAGCAGTCGCGTCGCCTTGACGTTCCGGAAATCGGCGAAGCGGTCCGGCTGGAGTCTCTTTTGTCCGGCTGGGATCCCGAACGGCGTTTGTTTTTTATGGACGAGAGCGGCCGCGGGGCGCCGGCACGGCAAGCCTTTGCAGCTTACTGCGGCGCATCGGCGGTTTTGGTCGGTCCCGAAGGCGGCTTTTCCGATGAAGAACTGGCAGATTTGCGCTCAAAGCCGTTTGCCGTTGCCGTCAGTCTCGGACCGTTGATTTTGCGGGCAGAAACCGCGGTTGCAGCGTCACTCAGCTTGTGGCAGGCAGTCGGCGGTCATTGGGATGGAGAAGAAAAATGAAAAGAAAGAGCAGTGCTATTCCGCCGGCGCGCCGCGCGGCTGCCAAAGCCAAAATTCCGCTTTATCAAAAGGAGTTTTACAGTTGGTTGTATGAAAGTCCGCGCCTGACCGGCTGGCTGGATAACCAGCGGTTGCTGAATATTCTGACTTTCGGTTTCAGTTCCAAAATGCTGCGTTCCTGCGCGGCGGAAATTCCGGTTTCGACCGATGTCTTGCAAATGGGCGCTACTTTCGGCGATCAAACCGGCGTGGCGGCGTCGAAAGTCGGCATTTACGGGCATTATGATCTGATTGACGTCAGTATGACTCAGCTGCGCCACCAGCGTAATAAATATTGTTATCTTTATCCTTTTATGCGCTTTGTTAATCAGGATGCTTCGGAGCCGCTCAAGCGTCAATACGATGTCATTATCTGCTATATGCTGCTTCATGAAGTGCCGTCGGCAACCCGGGTCCAGATCGTCAATAATGCGCTCGGCGCGGTCAAACCGGGCGGCAAGGTCATTTTCATTGATTACAACAATTCGCTGATCTGGCATCCGCTGCGTTATATCGTCAAGATTTTTAACCGCTTGTACCAGCCGTTTGCCGAAAAACTGTGGAATAACGAAATTAAGAATTATGCCCGCAATCCGTCGGAGTATTTTTGGCGCAAGACCACATTTTTCGGCCGTATGTACCAAAAAGTGGTGGCCACTAAAAAAGAAGGGCTGTACTGACAGTCCTTCTTTTTTGCTTTAAGCACTTTGCCGTTGTTTTTTACTTAAACAGGGCTTTGATCCGTTCAGCGATTTCGGTTGCCGGATCCAAACGCTCCATGGCGGTGGTGTTTTCAACGTTATAAGCGTTGATATCCACGGCATAACCGCCGTCAAACAATGACTGAACAAAACGCTGGTGTTTGGGGGTCAGCCAGTTTTTGCCGTTGAAAACCATTACCGGTTTGCCTGATCCGCACGATTCGCAAGCCATCGAGACCGAATCTCCGGTGACGATGATGCGATCGGCGCAAGCATAAAAGCCCATAATCGGGTTTTCTTTTTTCTCTCCCCACAGATAAGTATAGGCCGGAATATGGGCAAGTTTTTTCATGATGATGTCTTCGGCTGATTTGCCGGTCCGGCGCGACGACGTAATCAGGATCGAACCGCTGACCTGATTGTGAACTTTCAAAATGGCATCGGCCAGCATTTCGGCGTTTTTGTCAGTAAACGGTTTATTTTTGATGGCACCGCCGACCAGTATGGCCGTCAGAGGTTTCGGCAGCGACGCAAAGACCGGAGTCCATTTTTGCCGGGCTTCTTCAAGAGCCTGGGGCGAAATACGATGAGCGCATCCGGTAATGTAAAGCAGATTTTCACCTTCGGCTTTGCCGCGGTCGTGTTCCGGAATAACAATCAGATCCATTTCTGAGGCACCGAATTTTCCGGGAAACATCAATTGAATGATTTTGGTTTTTCCTTTTGACGCTTTCTTCAACCATAAGGCGATCGGCGCCGTACGGCGGCTGATTGATAAAACAGCGTCAGGAAAAGGTTCGCCTTTGATCGGCGCACTTTGCTTGCGGTCAATGCCGATCAGGGTTTTGCGCCGAATGCAGTTCGGAAGAGCCGCCAGTCGGTTATAAACGATTTTCTTTTCAATAATTTCAAACTCGTCGGCAATTGCCGGCAAAATTCCTCTGGCCTGTCCGACGCTACCGGCGCGGTCGTCCATAAGTGCCCAAATTGTTTTTTTCATGTTTGATAACTCTAATATTTTTATAGTAAAACGATTCGTTTCCCATTATATTATTTGTATTGATTAACACAATGTTTTTTTTGAGAAAAGACAGGAGGCGGCAATGAAGAAACTTGCGTTGTTTTTGGCGGTTTTGATGTTGGGCTGTTCGGCGGCTGCTCAGGCGCAAATGGCGGCAACTCGCGATGCACAGTACATAGCGGTGCTGCGGGCGGTGGTCAATTATAAAATTGACGACGACGAAAATATCCGCAATATCGAACGGCTGCGCGAAGATCGGCGCTTTAATGAAAAGGTGCAGAAAATGCTGGACAAGCTGAGTAACGAACGCAGCAAAAATACAACCAACCGCCGGGTTTTGCAAATTCTTGAACAGGCCGGGAAAGACCTGTATAATCTTTTGGATTAAGCTTTGTTTAACCAAGCGGTGATATCTTTTTGCCGGAATATTAACTCGAGACGGGGGAATTTGATGAAAAAGTTTAAATATGCGGTGTTGAGCGCGACGGTTTTGCTGAGCGCCTGCCATCACAACGAAGTTTATTATGACGAAAGCGTTATTGCCGTTGAAGAAACGGCGGTTGAAACTACCGGCGGTGAAGTTGTTGCAACCGCTGTTCCCGCCGCAGCCGGTCAATCGGTTATAACGACCGAAACACCGGTGGCCGAACCAAAACAGCCCCGGGAAGAAGTTGAAATTATGAATCCGGATCAACCGGTCGAAAAGCTGGCTTACGATTCGGCTTATGACCGTTTTCTTGACAATGTGGTGATCAAAGCCCGTTCGGACAATTATGTAACCTATGAGTATAAAGATGTCCGGGTTGACGAACTGGCACCGCTGGCTTCGCGTTATTGTGAAGAACACGGCAACCGTACCGCGGTTTTACGAAGTGTCATTCTGTATAAAAATTATGCCCGCCGGGCGACTTTTGACTGTCTGCGCTTGCAATAGACTTTTAAAAATCCTATATAAATATCAAATATGACAGGGTTTTAAAAAGATCAGGCAAGAAGTTAAATGGCAAAAGATTTATACAACATTTTAGGCGTGTCCAAAATGGCGACCAAGGCCGAAATCAAATCGGCCTACCATAAGTTGGCCCGCAAATATCATCCCGACGTAAACAAAGACAATCCGTCCGCTGCCGAAAAGTTTAAGGAAATTTCGGCAGCTTACGATATTTTAGGTGATGAAGACAAGCGCAAAAAATATGACAACAATGAGATTGACGCCGATGGCAAGCCTACCGGTTTTGGTGCCGGGTACGGCAATACATATTCCGGCGGCGGCAATCCGTTTGGTCAGGGCGGTTTTTATTCATCTTCGGGCGACCAAAATGCCAACTTTGATTTCTCTTCCATTTTCGGCGACGATATTTTTTCGGCGTTCAACGGTGGCCAGGGTGGCCGGCATGGATTTTCGGGTGCTTCGCGCCGTTCTCGCAAGGGTGAAGACGTATCCTATACAATGCGAATCGATTTTTTGACAGCCGTGCGCGGCGGCGAACGACAAATTGCGCTCGGCGGCCGTAACATCAATGTCAAAATTCCCTCCGGAACCGTGGACGGACAAACGTTGCGTCTGAAAGGACTGGGAAATCCGGGACATTACGGCGGTGAAAACGGTGATGTCCTGATTACGCTGAATGTTGATAAACATCCTTATTTCGGCATGGAAGGGCAGAATATTACAATGGAACTGCCGATTACTGTAAAAGAGGCGGTTTTGGGCGCCAAAATCACCGTACCGACAATTGACGGTCAGGTGGCAGTAAAAGTTCCCGCCTATGCCGGCAGCGGCGACAAACTGCGCCTGAAAGGCAAAGGAGTTAAAAATCGCAACGGCCAAGGCGATCAGATCATCACCCTGAAGATTGTGGCACCGCGGATCAAAAACGCCGAATTGGAAAAAGTGCTGCAAACAATGCCGGACGAAAACATAAGGACTTTTTAATGCTGCTGGAAGCACTGCGTGATTTTGAATGGTACAACGAGCCTCGGGAAGTTTCTTTCAGTGATCGCGGGGTGAAAATTACCGCGTCCCCGCATACCGATTTTTGGCAGGATACCGTGCGTGCCTATCATAAAGATAACGGCCATTTTTTCTATGGTGGCCGGCGCGGTGCTTTTATAATGACGGCCTCTTGGCGGTTTGACAATCCCGGCGGTTTTGCCCAATGCGGTTTGATGGGACGGCTTGATGAGGAAAACTGGTTCAAAATTGCGGTGATGTCACGCAACCGTCAACCGCAAAATATCGGTACGGTAGTAACGGTTAACGGCAATTCTGATATGGCTCTGGTCCCGCTTGAAGGGACACCGGCGGATGTGTGGTTCCGCGTGCGCAAAAGTACCGACGGGGTTTATGAGTTGTCTTATTCGGTTAACGGGATTGTTTTTGCGGCGGTGCGGCGCTTTCGTCTCGGTCGTGAAAGTGCTGAAGTTGACGCCGGCGTATATATTTGCAGCCCTTCTGAGCAGGGTTACACGGCTCTGTTGTCTTCAATTGAAAATGATGCTTTGTAAAAGGCCTTATCTCGGCCGCTTCAATTGTAACCGGGAATGGCATCGGTTTTTGGTGACCGAAAATAAAGATTCTGAGGCGTTGTATTTGAAATTGTCACGGTCAGCTTTTGAAGCGTCGGTTCTGTCCTGTGTGGTGAAAGGATCGTCAGTCGTAAAACCAGGCAATGCCACATTTGAACAATTTGTCACATTTGCAATGAGACGCGGCTTCGGCCGGGGACAACGGCAGGTCGACTGCGGCATATTCGCCGTTGTCAAGGTTGGAGGGAAAACCCCGCGGCGGAACAATGCCGGTCGGACTGATAACCAAATATTGCAAACCGTTGGCGCTGCCACCCCAGTCGGTTGAAGCGAGTTGAGAACAGGTTTTTTCGGTCAATCCGTTATAAACCATCACAAAACCTTTATTACGGGCAATTGATTTGATTGTGACTTCGCCGTTCATGACATGAAAGAGCTTTTTTCCTGTTTCGTCTTTACGAACACCGGTAGCCAGATTAAGCTCAACCACGTTTTTATCCAAATCTTCATATGACTTCTGGTCAGCATACATGTTTTTTATATTATGTGCTGTGGTGCTGATGTCGACCACCAACTTATCGGTATTTATTTTTTCCATTGCTTTGGTATAACCAGCAATCCCACCGATCGACAAAACACCGATAATTGCCAATACGCCTAAAATTTCGATCATTGAGCGTCCTTGTTGGCAAAGAAGAGCATGTCTCAAGTTTTAGTCTCCAAAACATTTAATTTTTTATACCTTTACATATTATTTCACTCGAGAGGAAAATACAAGTCTTTTTGTTTAATTCTATAGATGTCATTTTGCCTCTAATCAGTTGAATTGTATCTGTTTTTTTTTTTTTTTTTTGTTGCAAAAAAGAGGTGCCTCGGCGGTCATTTTTTGGGCCTTAACGGCGATGCCGGTTTTAAAATAGTATGTCATTTAAGGAAGAGGATTTCAAGCACACGTTGAGCAGAGCGAATCTTCCGATTCGTTACGATACGACGAAGTGAAAAATACACTTTGAGGATGAGCTCTGTAACCGAGTTTTGACGAATACTCAACCGCTGTTACGTCGGTTTTGGTTGGTAATAAGGAAAATGACCGTTTTTCTAAAAGCCGGGGATTTTCAATCTGCAAATTCAGATTATCTGATTTCGGTATGGTCTGTTGTAGCTTAATCTGTCGTTTAAGGATCGGTATAAAACAAATACAGATATTGAGAATTGTTTTTATAAAAATTGATGCAGGGCTTTGCATATGCTGCCGGGGGCAAAAATACGTTCGACTTTACCGGGAGGCAAGGCAAAAAATAGCCTCGGGCTCTGTCAGAGGTACGGGATAAACATCTGCGAGCTAACGCAAGCGGTCTTAACTATTCCGAACGATGTTCGTTCAGCCCAAAGGTGGTGCAAGTCTAATGACTGGATTGGAATCCTGCATCTGCCTGTAAAGCATTGATAGAGAACCCTAGGTAAACCGAGGATTCTATTAAAGATACAAACCTAACGGTTTGACCCGCATACAAAGGCGTGGAACGGTGTTTTATGACATCTTTGCATTCAGTCCCGAGTAAACGCGGGTTTTTCTGTAAAATATATAATAAAACTCCGCCGCCTAACACAAGGGGTTAACTGTTCCGAACAATGTTCGCCGGTTCAAAGGCTTCGCAAGCCTGATGGCTGGGCTGAAATATCTGCATTCACCTGCTTACACAGACGTTCGAACCATAAAAAAAAGAGGAAGTTTTTCTTCCTCTTTTTAATTTCACTAAGTTGAAATTAGTAGTATTTCCACTCAACGGAGTTGGTATCACCATTTCCGCTGCAACCGGCAGCTGCATCAGCCAACTTCAAAGGCAGAGTAGCTGCTGCTGTTGTACCTTCTTTCTTGGTCGGGCCGGTGGTTACCGATACCAAACCTGAACCCGAACCGGAACCCCAGTCGGCTGTTGCCAAAGCAACACAGGCTTCTTTACCCAAACCTTCAAATTTAACTGTAAAACTTCTGCCAGAATCAGCCGATGCAATGCTTACATCACCGTTAAAAGCGTTGTATGCTTTGGTAGCGGTTGCCGGAGCAACACCGTTCAGCATTTCGGCACCGACAGCACCCATCTGAATAGCAACGGTTGTATTCAAGCCATCGTAGTTAGGCTGACCGGAATAGAGCGTACGGATGTTGGTAACGGTTGTTGATACCTGATCCATTGCTTTAGTGAGTTTGAATTTTGCCATCGCTTTAGAATAACCTGCGATACCGCCGACCGACAGCACGCCGATAATTGCCAAAACACCGAGCATTTCCACCATGGAACGACCGCTTTGCTCATTCTTATATAAAGTCTTCATTTTTTTCTCCCAAAAAAAAATCGTATTTCAAGTAATTATAATAGCTTAAAAATTGCTATAATACAAGTTATTTTTACCTCAGCGCATTCCATTCCGCTACAAAATTATTCTATTGTCCACAGAACTTTAGAACCTTTGCGACAGATTTTCTGTGCCTCCTGCCGGGCAACCGGCAATTTATAGTTCTCTTCTCCCCAACTGAACGTTTGGCGGTTATCTCCGCTAACGACAGTGATTTGTAAGAGTCCTAACTCTTCGGGTCGTTCAAAGCGGTATGCCGCCAGAGCAACGCATTCGCCCATGCTCAACTCGCTGTAAACAACGTCAAAACTGCGTTCTCCCGGCATTACGGTCTCGCCGTTTTCACCGCTGCCGATCAAAACCGGCTTGCCGAGAGCATTTGTAAGTCTGCCTTTATGATAAGACAGATTAGTTAATATATTGTTATCAACTGTCGATTGTGTATTCAACCCCCAGTAGTCAATCTTGCTGGCGTAGTGGCGGCGAACCAGCGCCGCTGCTTCGGCAACCTGGAGTGCGGCTTGTTCCACTTTTTTGGTCGGGGTGACATAATGCCACACCATAATTCCGCTCAGCAAGACCAAAGCGGCAATCAGCAGGACAATCGGTCGGTTGTTGATTTTCTGCCGCATTCTACATACCCATCGAACTGGTGATTTGGTCTTGCATTTCAAAGGTTCCCATAACCGCCCAGGCGATAATGCCGGAAACCATCAGCAGGGCCACCATGTTCAAAATGCTAGCTTTTTGTTCAATTACGTAAGCCGATTCGTCTAGCCAGTTGTTGGCCAGATTTTCCAGTGCTTCTTCAAAGTTGTCCATTTCCGAATAGATTTTTAAGTCGCCGATAATCTCGGCATCCGGAAATTCCAGCTTGGTTTTTGATAATGCCTGCCCTAAGTTATCACCGTTATTAATAAAGACCAACGCCTTGTCAATTCTTTCTTTCAAATAGCGGGTCGAGTCTTTTCTTAGCGCCCGCATTGCGTTTGAAACCGGAGTTCCGCCTTTGACCAGTGCCGACATCGCCAGCAGCCAGGTAATTCCCACAAATACCTTATACAGTGACCATGGCGGCATATGATCGGCAATCGCCCGTGTCGGGCCGGTCCAAATACCGATGGTCAGATAAATTACCAGCATGATTGACGGCAAAATAGAAAAGGCAACAATCCAGTATTCCTGAATCCACGATGACAGGTCAACCAGTGTTCGCGCAGTTCCCTGCCAGCGCGTGTTCGGCGCCGCGTCGATCATCGGCGGCACCATGTAGGCACCGATACCGTAAATAATCAAAACCACCATCATCATCAGGAAGGCCGGGTAGGAAATCGCGCCGATAATCGGACGCAGCATTTTGGTGGTGCCTTCGGTAACCCGGATCAGGTTGTATAAAGCGCCTTCCAAGTCGGAAACGTCGCCCACCGACAACATCAGACGTTCGCGATCCGGTGCCCATCCTTTGAGAGCGTCGGAAAACGACATACCGTTTTGCAGGCCGTAACCCCATTGTGCAATCGCAATTGCCATCGGTTCGCTGGGATTTTTGCCGTCGTTGGTGATGGTTGCGTGCAGCATATCCAGCGCATTCATCAGCGAGAACCGGTTGCTCATCAAAGAAGCGATCTTCCGGTAAATCTTCAACCGGGTAGCCCCCGACATCAGGCAAATCATTTTCGCATAGTAAATTTCGATGCTGTTTACTTTTTTCAGTGCCTGACTTAAGTTAGAGGCCGAATCTCTTTTCTTCTCTTCCATCTTCTTTTCCTCTCTGTTTTAGTATACCGGACGCTGATCCAGCAGACCGCACCACCGTTCGACTTCGTCCAAATCAATCAATCCTTTTAACATCCGTTCCAACGCGGCGTCTTTTAAGGTTCTTCCGTTAAGGTCACCGGTCCAATAATCAATTGCTTTGCGGGTTTCGCCGGCAATCATCAATTCCAAAAAAGTTCCATCGGGCAAAATCATTTCTTGTACGCCCAAACGTCCTTTGATGCCGCGGCCTTCGCAGAACTTGCAGCCGGGACCTTTCAGATAGGTGTTTTCAACCCCAAAATCGCCCAGCGCAGTGCGCAGGCGTTTAACCGCCGGATAGTCCAGTTTTTCTTTTACCGGAATACGGCAATAGGGGCAGAGTTTTCTGAACAGACGTTGAGAAATCAAGCCCTTTAACAGTTCCGGGTCGCTTAACATATATGATTGCACGCCCATATCGCGCAAACGAGTTACGATAGCCGGTGCCGAGTTGGCGTGCAAAGTCGCCCAAACCAAGTGTCCCGACAACGCACCTTTAAATGTCAGACTGGCGGTGGCCAGCGAACGGATTTCACCCACCATCAAAACATCCGGGTCGGATCGCAATGCGGCTGACAAAGCCAGCGTAAATTGGACTGTTTTTTCTTCTTCCGTGTTGGCGTTAGTCACCGGCATCTGCCGGGCGCCGGGAATCGGATATTCCGGCGGATCTTCTACCGTCAGCAGGTTTATTTCACCGTTTTTCTCTTTGATTAGTTTGATCATGTTTCTTTGCAGCAGGGTCGATTTTCCCGAACCGGTCGGCCCGGCGACGATATTCAGCCCCACCGGTGCTGCGCGCAGGCGGAAAAACAAATCCTGTTCATATTCGCCGCAACCGAGAGCCGCCAAGTCATCGTTGCCGTCCGGGTTATCGTCGGCATATAACAGACGCATAACCAAATATTGCGAACCGAAGGCAATCGGGTTAAACTGCAAGCGGATCGCCAGCACGTTGTGCGGCAGCATCAATTTACCTTTGGAGCCGCGTAACGGCGTCGATCCCAGCTTTTGCGCGCCCTGAAACTCGTTTTGGGCATAGTTGGCATCCGAAATATCGGCTGAAGCAAAGGCTGCACGTACAAATTGATCGCCCCATTCTTTACTGTATTCCATTTCTTTGATCATCACGCCGTTGGCGCGGAAAAAGATTTCGGTACAGTTGTCGGAAACCACAACGTGCACGTCGGATACTTTCATTGACGAAGCACGTTTGGTAATATTAACGAAGTCGCGTTGCATTTGCAAACGCGCCAAGTCTTCATCATCTTCGGAAAAGACCTGATTGCGTTCGGCCATCGCGTAAATAGTTGCCAGTTCGTTTTGCGAAACATAGACAGGGGCTTTCATCTTGATCCCCTTCTTTTCCGCAATACTCAGAAAACTCAGGACCGGGCCGTCAAAACGATGGTCCTTGGAGATCAATAACGTACCGTCGGCAAAAAGCGCCAAACGCCGGCGCGTTTCGTCGTTGATATTTAATGACGAACCGTCCGGCAGTTTGCCTTTAGGCATAGTGCACAAGTAATTATCGTTGGCAAAAAGACCATCAATAAAATCCTTCGAACTTGTCTTCTTGGGCTGCTCGGCAGGAGCAGCCCCGGAGATATTAGCGTTTTCTTTGCCTTGTGTTGTGCTTTCTTCTACCATTTCTTTGCTATCTGATAAACATTCCTTGACCTAAGCTCGGAATTCCCTGAGTGGTATTGATCTGACGTCCGCGAGACTGATTGTTGTTGCCGCTGTTAGGATCGTTGGGATCAACCGGTGCTTTGATGTTAATGTCGGACGGAACCGGTTCACGGTCCAGAATGCCGCCGGCGGAGAAATAGAGATAATCTTTTTCGTTATCTTTGACCGCACTGACATAAGTCTGAGCAATATCATCAATTGTAAAGCCGTTTCTCAGCGTGGTTCCAGGCTTAACCATAAAGACGTCGCCGTCGGTATTGATCAGTTTAGCCGCCAGTTCTTCGCCCTGACCGGTAATTTCCATAATCGCATATTCGCTGCTGAGTTTGATTTTTTCCGGTGCCAGCGGTGTTGTCATGTCAATTCCGCTGATTGAGGTGGCAAACGGATTCTTTTTGCCTGTAGCCGCTTCTGCCTTGGCGGCAGCCAGCTTTTTCTTCGAAGATTCGATTTCGGCTTCCAGACGGGTTTTCAAAATGGAAATCTGGCTTTCAAGGTTAGCTACTTTCTTATCATAAGCCACCCGTGCGTTTTCGGCTTTGCTCTTAAGATCATCTGCCTTTTGTTTCAAAACCGACAGTTTCTTTTTGTTATCTGCCAAAATCTGTTTGGTTTCGGCATCTTTTTTGGCCATCTGAGCATATACTTCGGCGTTTTTCTTAATCCACTTTTGGGTAGCGTCGAGCATGGTTGCCTTATAGGCCTTAACGATTTTTTCCTGACGCAGTCTTTCCAGAGCGGCGGCCGCTTCCTTCAATTTGGTTTGTTCGGCAACCATCAGGCGTTCCTGCTCATTTTCCCATTCGATTCTTTTTCTTTCTTCTTCTTCTTTACGGGCATCTTCTTCCTGCTGAGCTTTCAGGCGTTGAGCCTTAACGGCAGCAATTTCGTTCTGAACTCTTTCTTTTTTCAGTTCCAGATTCAACAAAGTCGTCTGTTTTTCCAAATCGGACATTCTGGCAAACAGGTCGTTGCTGATCGAAGGAGAGATCGTTTCGTCAAAACCGCCGGTCGGTTTGGCGCCCAGCAGCTTTCCGGTTACTTCCGGAGTAACCGTCGGCGGTACCGTTGAGACCGTTTTGGTCGGCATTGGCGCACCCATGGGCATCTTGTCATTTTCGATCTGTCCCATGTCCATCATGTCGGTTTCGTCTTCAATTGAAATTGTGGTTACCGATTCTTCGGAAGCGTCATTGTCGCTTTCCATCGGAATAACGTCCGTGGCAACGCTGTTGGTCGGCTGCGACGGCGAAATGAGACCGGCCCCCGGCAGCGAAACATCTCCCATTTGTTCGTCAAACAGCGATATTTCTTCCGGCGCGGATGATTCGTCCATCGGAGCAAGGGCGACCGTGTCGTCGTTCTCCATCAAAGTGACGGTTTGAGCGGCAGCCTGATCGGCCAACAATCCTGCGGCAACAACTACTGCCAAACCACATAAAGTATTTCTAAAACTATAATGCATAGATAGCTCCTTCATATTCCCAAACACCGGTTTCGGGGTTGTACATTATTAAATTAATCGTAAGTCCTGAAAATTTTGTTAACAAATTGCTCCAGACTTTAGGATTATAGTTTGAACTGAACTTAAACTTTACCGAACGGTATACGTTCTGTTGCGGAGAAGTGTATACTTCGTCATTTAAGGTAACTTTCTGATCGATCGACTGGAAGAATTCATTGAGGTTGATCTTTAAGTCCATCATTGAACGTGTCGGTTCCGAAGTTTCGGTATTGATGTCTCCCAAACTCAACGCTGCCATGACTGTATTGCCGTCGTCTGAAATGGAACGCGCGGAGAAATTCAGGCCGGAAGAGTTTAATGCTTTGTCGGCAATTGAAATACGTCCAAACAATCTGCTCCAGGTCGTACTGGCACCGCCGGTCGTACAAGTGACGTTACTGATTTTCCAGCCCGGAGGCATGATCGTTACCAGATCCAATATTTTGTTCTGACAGTTACCCATAACCATGATTGGATCGGGCAGATTCTCCCACGGTTTCGGCTCGGGAGGAATCTCCTCTGTCTTGACAACTTTCGGTGCCACCGGTACCATAACCGGAACCGTCGGCGTGGTGTCAAACAGGCTCATAAATAGCTGGTAGAGAATATAGAGGACAATGAAAGCGCCGGCACCGGCAATGATATAAAACATCTTGCCTTTGGTGTTGATTTTTTGCAGCTTAACTTTACTGCCGCGAGACAACAAATCGTCGAGATCGGGATATAAAGTATCTTCAATATTCCATTCCGGCGGCGCAATCTTCAGCTTCCAGTCCGGAACCATCAACATGCTCATGAATTGCTTCTTGGCATCTTCTTCCGAAAGATAGAGCATATCGCCGTTTGCCAGAATAACGTCATCGCGTACGCAGACATACCACCATCCGTTCGGTACTTTAAATACCGCAACGAAGGAAGGCTGGTCACTGAGTGCGGAAGATAAAGTGATCGCACCGGTATTTTGTCCCGGTTTGTAGCCGTCTGCTGAAACGCAAATACCAAACTGTGGCGTTTTGCCTTTCTTTATACAGTACAGATCGGCGCCTTCCAAAACGCCCTGCGAGGACTCTATGATTTCGGCCAGCGGCGCGTCCTGATTTTGCAGAGACTGCCAGAACAGGCTGGTGGCAAACTCCACACCGCCGGATACGAAATGAGTACCCCAGCTCCGTTCCTGATCTGTTTTATATTCGTCATCTAGCATTTTGGCATCATCTAACACGTTCGTTTCCTTTTATCAGAAATTTAAGTCTAGTCGCGTACTCTGGTTTCCGGATTAAGCGGAGATTCCAGCACCACGGGGGTTAAAATGATCACTAAGATGCTTCTGACTTTTCCGGCTGTTGCGGTACCGCCCAGCAAAGAGTTGGTTGCAGAACCGACGCCGCGTTTTTCCGCACTGTTTTCGACGCGTTCATAACCTGTCAGCACCAGGGATTCTCCCGACTTCAGAGCAACTTCCTGAGTAAAGCCGCGCGATTCGATGATCGGGTTCTGAATGTATTCACCGCCTTCGCTTTCGCCGTCATTGCCACTGATCAGGTCAACTTTTTCCAAAGCCAAAAGGTCAGACAGCGTGAGGTCAAATTTGAGAAGCAGACGTCCGTGTTCCAAAATGCGGGGCAGCACGTTCATCGTAAAGCCGGTTTCGATTTCCTCGGTTTCCGTCGACAGATCATAAGTTCCGGAGTCGCCGCCGCTGTTGGTTTTGGTGATTTCGGAAATGTAGTTCTGTTTCTTGACAACCTGAATCGGGGCCGATTTATTATTCAAAGTGGTTACCGTACCGCTGGTAATCAGGTTGGTGGTCGCCTGGGTTGACAACGCCTGGATGCTGGAATTGATATTCCAGTTGCCCGGCATAATGGTCATTGTCAGGTTTTCGGCAATATCGGAACTCAAACCGCTTGCAGCACTGGCCAGACCGATTGAAGTTTTACCGTCATTAAACAAAGTTTTCAGATTAAGCGAGAAAGTGTCCGAATCGTTGACGCTGACTTGCAAAACTTTAATGCTGATGGCAACCTGACGGGACAGACGCGTGTTCTGTTCATTAACAAAATGAGCAACTTTGCGGATGTCATTCGGAGTTGCGGTCAACGAAATGGTTCCGTTGGTCGGGTCCAGAGATAACTGGGCATCTTTACCGACCATTGAGGTAATTGATTTTTCAATATTGCTCCACAGCTCTAATTCGGCAGAGTTGGTCAGGGTGAGGGCAGAAGTGCCGCCGCTGCCTGAATCGGTAGACGAACCGCCGATGTTGGAGGTCAAAGACTGTTTGGTCGGCAGACTGTACAGAACGAAAGTCTTAGTCATAAATTTATAGAAATAGATTTCGTTCTTTTCATAACGCCACCAAATTCCGAAACGGGAACCGATTTCGTCCAACAATCCGCTTAAAGGTCCGCGATAAGAAACCAGCATTTTGGTCGGATCGGCCCAATGGGCATTGATCTGATCCGGAGACGGAACGTTTTCCGTGGCAGATTTCAGAAGATCTTCTTCCAGGTGGGGAGCAAATCTGACCTGAACCGATGTGATTTTGTTAATCATGTCGCCGATTTCATATAAAGTAATCGGGCGGTTACTGATCAAAGTAATGCCTTCTTTGGTTTCCAGATAAGCGGGGATCGGGGCGCCTTCATATTCTACAATACTCTTGTCGCCGAGCCAGATCTCGTTTTTAACCCGAACTACGTCTTCCGGAGCCGCCTCGCTCGGAGCTTTGGCTTTTTCCTTGAGTTCGGTTGTTGCTTCAACTTCGCGTTCCAGCGTTGCGTCCATACTGGTCGCAATTGAGCAGGCGCCGATCAGAGCAACCAGGCCCAAACCCAAACTGTATTTAATCCAATTATTCATACGCATTCTCATCCTCCATAGTCTCGACTACCAAGACGCGGTTTCCTTTATAAAATGTAGCTATCGGAGCCGGACGGGCCCGGGCAAAAGCTCTTACCAGAGCCGAACTGACGTCGGCAAAGCGGCCTCTGAACATAGCGCCGGCCGTTAAAGTATAGTTACGGTTAGTGTTCCAAATCAGTCGCCAGCCGGCTCGGTCGCACCATTCGGTTAACAACAGCTTCAGGCTTTTACCTTCTTCGGCCAGCCAGTCTTCGACCGGATCATCGGCGCTGTAACCTTCGCCGGAACCGCCGACATCCGCACCTTCGCCGATTTTTTCGTCAACGGTAATTTCTTCTTCATAATCAATAACTTCACCATCGATTGAAGGCGGAATGGTTGCCGACATATTGCTTCCGGCACCGGATTGAACTATTAAATGATCGCGGGGAGTTCTTTCGCCGTATTCACGGTAATCGGCGGCCACTTTGGTATAGTTGACGAACTCGTCTTCGGCGGCACAACCGGTGATTCCGGGAGTAGGATATTGACCGGCCGGGCAGGTCTGTTTGACGGTCGTGCCCGGAGCGGCTTGTGTTTCTGAATACTCGTATTCATAATCGTTGTTGCTTGCGCAACCCGATAACAGCAGAACTCCTAAAAAACCGGCTGATATAAGAAATTTGTAGTTCATTTTCGTGTTTCCTAAGCTGTTTTTATTCATATTTTTAACCTATCATACATACTGAAAAAAAATAATCAAGCAGATATTCTACCACGACTGGTAATACAGACTCTGCCTTTTATTGTTTTCCGGCATATCGTTATTGACGTTTTCGTTAATCCTTAAAGTCCTGATAATAAACGAATTTGGCTCGCGGGAAGTGAAAACGGTATTTATTTTTCCGTAATCTACACCCTTATTAGTTAAAATATTGTGTAATAAGTTTAATCTTTTTTGCTGCAGCTCAAAAGAACTGGTGCGGTCGATTCTGACTTCCAGAATAACGTTGGGATCTTCGATAACTTTGTTGGCAAATGCCTGAATCCATCGCAAGGTGGTTCCCGAAATTTCGGCGCGTCCCGGTTGGAAAGAAAGCCGCATCTCTGCCGGCAGGATTTTGGTCGGCGTTTTGTCGCTGCCGAAAGCCGAAAATAAACCTTTGCGTTTTTTGGCTTTTTTGGGTTTTTCAGTTGTTTCTTTGTCGCTTGTCACGTCGTCGCTTTCACTGCTGTCAGAACTGCTGAACATTGAAGCGAGACTTTTAAACAGGCCGCCGCTTTTTTCTTCTTCGGCAACGGTTTCTTCTTCCGGCTGGGGATTTTTCCGGTCAAGGCTCTTTTTTGGGGAAACCAGTTGCGGCGTGAGGTTTTTGTCGTTAAGGATGTCTTCCGGGATCGGAATTAAGATATTCTTGACCATTTCGGCGGTTTGAACCTTATTGTCTTCATCGGCCATTGTCTCGGGCCGATTGAGTATGTCGGCGATTTCCGATTCGTTCAGGCCTTTGTAAAAATCCTCTTCCAAAACGTGATTGTTTTTCGGATTGCGGGCCCCTTTGGCGACGACCCAGGGGCTTTCCTCGACGTCGCGGGCTGTCATCTCGTGCCATTCGCGGCCGGAGATCCGGTCTTTTTCGAGGGTAGGCTTAACGGCGATTGATTCAACGTCCAGCGTTCCGCCTTCCGCCATGGCAATCTGGTTATCCGGCGCAGCGGTTGCAATTTCTACCGAGGTTTCACGACCTTTTTGCAAACCGAACTCCAGCGGAATTATATGATCGTTTTTATCTGTTTCAGCAGCGGCAAGGGCTGTCGGGACTTCTGACGGCACGGAGTCAGCCGTTTGCAGCAAAAGAACGTTTTCTTCCTGGAGTTGAGGCTCAGTTTTTGGGGATACCGACGCTAAAAGATTTTCTGTATCTTTAACCGGTTTTTCCGTAACCGGAATATCGGCTGTCTGGACAAATGCCGGTGTCTGCTGTTCAATTGCCGCAATATTGTTTTCCGAGTCGTCGAACGACAGGATTTCCGGCTCGTTTTCCGCTGAGGTTACCGTCCGGGCGGCGGCAGAATATTCCAACGGAATATCGGCGGCATCTTCGACCGAACTGATGCTGATTCCTTCGTCATTGTCAAAAACAAACAGATTTTTATCAATAAGAATATCCCGTTCGTTTTTTCTCGGCAAAGGTGCGGCCAGCGAAAAAACCTCAACCGGAGCCAGAGCCTGTCCCGCGGCCGTCATATCGCTTTGGAAAAAGAGCGCAATGTTTTTTTCCGGAATGGATATTTCGGCGCTTTTAGGTTGTGCCGGTACGGCAAAAAGCTCATTAAACGCCCACATTGTGAACAGAGAAATGATAAAACTGTTAACAAATATTTTAAAAGTCTTTTTTCTCATTAACTTGACCCCTCTAATGGTTAACAATAAATTAAAATATGAGAATTGGCAAGCACATAATTCGCCGAATATTAAATTTTCGTCGTTTTTTTTGGGGGCTGTGCGGGGTTAGAACAACAGCGGCATAGCGGCTGTATATTCAGAGTGATATATATAAATAAGTGTTTTCTTGTTTTTGCGTTTCGGATAAAACGGAGCCGGAACGGGACAGACACGGCGGAGTCTGTTCCGTTTATTGTCCAAAATGAAGCCGAGTTAACTATGAATTTTTTGTTACAGGGTTTTTTTGTGATGAAAAACAACTGGTTACCAGAAGTGGGCGAGGAATGATAATGCTGGTAATTTTGGAAAAAATCAGGTATCCTAAAAATGTATAAGTAAAGTACTTTTAATTAATTAAAGGAGAAAAACTATGCAATTTATTAAAAGAAATATCTGGACGCTGGCTGCAATGGTTTTGTTTGTGACTGTTGCTATGGTTGGCGATGCCGCGGCTGTTGACGGCACCAGCTTAATGACTCAGGCGAGCAAGAAGGTCTCTAACGTATTTGAAGCTGTTAGAACGATCATCTTCATCCTGGGTGGTTTTGGTCTGGTCGGCGTTGCTTTTGCGGCTATTTTCGGTAAAGTAAACTGGAAATGGTTTGCAGCTTTGGCTGTTGGTCTGGCTATCTTGGCTGCAGCAAACGCCGTTGTTCAATATGCGGCAGGCTCCAAAGCCGGCACGGGCGTAACCGATACCTTCGGTGTATAGTCCGTCGGTGAATTAACCAATAGGGAGGGCTGGCAGAAGTTTTGGCTAGCCAATGACAGCCCTCCTGTTTTACTACTAACAAAAGAAGGAAAAAGAAGATGTTGTACGTAAAATTAAAGAAAATAATAATATTTGCATTGGTTGCGTTCTTAGCTTCTTCAATTTTATTTGCAACCAATTCTTATGCGGCATTGTTTGGTGATCTGACATCGAAAGGTGCTGAGATCTTCAGAGGAATGCGCGAAATCATTTACGCGGTTGCCGGTTTTGGTATCGTAGCAATTGCTATCGGCGGTTTCTTCGGTAACTTCAACTGGAAATGGCTTGGAGCAATCATTATCGGCCTGATGGTTATCGCAACAACTGCCGGGATTATTAACTATATGGTGGAAAGTACGGTTATAACCCCGGGTATGATCACGGATACTCTGATCAGCGGTAATGACTCGGGACTGGCAAAATAGTTTGAACAGAGATTTTAGGAGGGTGCTATGCAAAAATTTAAGATAAAAGATAGGATGTCTGTATCTCTGTTAATGTTGCTGACGGTTCTGTTCGTCTGTTTTAATCCGGGCGATGCCTTCGCTGATTTGTTGGGATGCATGCAAAGTGAGGCGGGACAAGGAATATTCAAGACAATCGCCTGTAAAGTGACCACAACGTTATTTGATATTCGAAAAATTGTTTACATCTTGGGCGGTTTTGGGTTGATTGCTTTTACCTTTGCGGCAATTTTCAACAAAATCAGCTTCAAGCATCTGGGCAACATTGCAATAAGTTTATTCCTGCTCTCAATGCTGACGCCGTTTATTGAGTATTTTACTCAAGCTGAGGGGCATAAATTGGAGTATGGACGCTTCCTGCAACCGGATTTCACCGAAGCGGATTATTCTGCTACTTTTGGCGAATGCCAGGGTAATGATTGTCCGGCTTCTGTAACGGCAGCCGGCGGCGGAACTTCCATCGGCGGCGGCAGTGGTGTCGGCGGCGGTTTGGGCAGCGGCGGACTGGTTGCCGGTGCAGATGGAAAAGTGATGCCGATTATGCCGTCGGGTCCGGTTGGTAATATACCCGGATTGTCAGGTGGCGTCGATTTGAAGACTATTTCTCTCAGCCCGGTTGGAACCAGTGGCGGAAGTCAGGTTGATACCCGTACTGGTTGGCAGAAGTTCAAAGATACCATTAAGACGGTTAAAGATGAAGCTGTAAAAGGCTATAATACGGCAAGTACGGTTATCTCGGCCGCCAAGACGGTTTATACCGCGGTTGATTCGTCGGTTAAGGGAATTAAAAATGCCGGCAGTATCAGTGAAGCGATTACCGCCGGTGTCGGAGCCTTTGACAACTATACAACGGCAACCGGTGCAATTACTTCGGCAGCCGGAACCATCGGTACCAACTATACCGACAAGGAAGGAAAGCCGAGTTTGGGACAAAAGGTTGAAGACTTCTTTAAGGGTAGCAACAAGGGTGCCAACGAAGGAAAAGAAGTCACGCAGGATGTCGGAGTTATCAACGGAACGGCAAACGCTGCCAAAGATATTCCTCAAGACATCGGAAATATTTTCAAGTAGTTTGTTGAAAATCTGAAAAGCACCGTCTGTTCTCCCAGGACGGTGTTTTTTTGTTGTGTCGGCCGCAGGAATAGTTTTTATGGATGCCTGCTGAGGCCAAAGCGGTTTCAGACTGGAAAAATGCCCTGATATGTTCGAGCGTGCCATTCTCATTTCGCCAAGCTTTTTTGTTGCATAAAAGAAACTTTTCTTGTAGAATCGAAAAAATAAAGGAATGGATTGAAATGCGTGAACCAGTATTAAAAGCGGTAGCCAGTCCTCCGAAGATTCTTTGGGGGCCGTTTCTGCCGGTGCTGCTTAATCTCGGCGTCCAGTTTCCGATTATGTTTGTGTCGATCGGCGCTTTTGAGATTAACCCGATTATTTTCGTGGCCAGCATTTTGCTGGTGCACGGTATAATTGTATTGTGGGGGACCAAAGAACCGCATATCTCCAGTATGATTCAGGCCTTTGGTCAAACTTATCGTATAACCAAAAATTTGTATAAGACAAAGGGGAATAAATTTGCACCCTGATTTTGATTTTTTCAGCACGTTCGTGCAAGGGCTGAGCACTAAAGAAGTTATTGTTGCGGTGATTGGTTTTATTTCGGCCGCAGCTTTTGCCGGTTTGTGGGTCACTAAACTGGGGCACAGCATTTTGCCACAGCCGAGTGAATCCAAAGTGGCGGATTTTCTGCCGTTTAATAAGCTGATGTCAGACGGTATGACCATCCGTTGCTATAACGGTTCGTTTGCCCGTGTGTTTAAAATTGAGGGGTTGGATCTGGCTTTTGCCACCGAAGAGAAAAATATCTCGATGCTGGAAGCACGCAAATCCTGGATTGACAATATGTCGGATTTGCAGGTTACCTGCCGGGTTGTCACGCTGCGTGAACGTATTCCGCCTGATGAAATCGTCGGCACATTTGACAATCCGTTGCTGGAACAGGTTGCTTATACCTGGCAAAGCACGCTTAACCGGGTTTACAGCAATTCGCATTACATCATTATTTCGATCCCCGATCGGCCCGATGCCCTGAAGGATTTGAATTATGCCTCGCAAACGCTGATGGCAACCTTGAGTGAATATGGCGTCCGGGCGATGTTTGAAAGCGAAGACAGTCTCCCCAAAGACAGCCCGTTTCATGTTTTTAGCCGCATCTGCAGTCCTGTATCCAAACCGGATCCGAAAGTGCGTTCTGCGGAAGGTGCCGCGCTTAATGAAATTTTGACGGCCGACCATATCCACTTTACCGGTGAAAACGGCATTATTAAATTCTTTTCCGGAGACAAGGAAATGTATGCCGTTACCATGGGGCTGCGAACTTCGGGCGATTTTATGGACGAGTCGATGATCGTGTCTTTGCTGGCCATTGACTGTGAACTGACAATGTTACACAACATTAAGCCGATATTTAAACCCAACGCCCGCGCTTTGCTGCTGCAACAGGCCAACATGGCGCGAATGACCAGTTTTTCGGGCGATGTGATTGCTCAGTACAACGAAGCATTGTCCTCGATTGAAGACAGCGATGCCAATTATCAGGCTTTGACCGAATATGCAATGACTTTGGTATTAAAAGGGCACAGCTTAGAAGAAATAGACTTTGCCGAAGGCGAAGTTCAGCGTATTTGCCGTTTGTTCGGCGTGACCCCGGTACGCGAAGGCTGGGTTAGCCAGGCAACTTTCTTTAATCAGTTTCCCACCTATGACACCTACCCACGGACTTACCGCTATTTGTCGCGGGTAGTTGCGGTTGCGGTGTCGTTTGACAAGCCCTCCGAAGGTTTTGCCAAAAGTGACTGGGGTCCGGGTGCGATTTCTGTTTTCCGTACCACGACCGGTTCCGGTTATCGTTTCCAATTCCATGTTTCGTCGGAAGAATCTGCGGTGGCCCACTGTTGTATTATCGGTCCAACCGGACAAGGTAAAACGACTTTGCTGACGTTTTTGGCCGGACAGGCAATGCGTCACAAGGATCTGAAAGTGTTTTTCTTTGACCGTCACCGCGGTGCGGAAATCTTTACCCGTGCGGTGAAGGGAGCGTATGTCGGTTTTGACGGCGATGAGAAAAACGTGTCGCTCAACCCGTTTGATGCCGAACCGACGGCAAACAATCGTGCCTTTTTGCGTCGTTGGATGAAATCAATCACGATGGTCGACGATGCTTTGTCGGAGCGGGAGATTGCCCGTGCGGTGACAACGGCATTTGATTATCTGCGTCCGGAAGAACGGGTGATGAGCAACCTCTATAAAAGTTGTTTTTCGCCGACCGGAAATATGCGCCGCGAGCTTTTCCGCTGGGTCAATCCTGATCAGTACGGCAAGATCTTCAATGCTTCCAACGATAGCTTGGACTTGCATTCCAAACGTTTTATTGCCTTTGACTTTACTCATATTTTCGAAGACGAAACACTGGCGCCGGCGGTAATCAGTTACATCATGCACCGTATTCAGTCGGAAACCGGCGAAACCGGGGTGCCGTCACTGATTATGATCGATGAAACCGCGCCGATGCTCAAGCATCCGATGTTCCGTGACTACTTTATTATCGGTTTGCAGGAAGGACGTAAAAAACGCCAGGCATACCTTTGTGCTTTCCAACAACCGAACATCATCGACCGGTTGGGCGTGGGTGAAGTTATCCGCGGTCAGTGCCAGACGGTTATTTTCTTCCGTAACCCGCAGGCGATGGCCGAAGATTATGTCAACTGGAACCTCAATCAGCGTGAAATCGACTTCGTATTCGGTCGTTCGTACCGCGATTTCCCGTATGCAATTTTGCTGTCACGTCCG
Source organism: uncultured Azospirillum sp. (assembly GCA_900539605.1). Classification (GTDB taxonomy): domain Bacteria; phylum Pseudomonadota; class Alphaproteobacteria; order RF32; family CAG-239; genus JAFUYI01. Next base: position 29,373 of record UQCS01000007.1, read on the forward strand.
GCGACCGGAGAATCTGTTATTTTGGATGTTAATTTGGGTGGCCTCGGACCTTATCTGAAACTTTATAATTCGGGACGTAAAAATGTTTTGTTGGTGGAAGATCTGATCAAGCAATACGGCGAAGACAATTTTGTTACAAAATATTTAAATCTTGCCTGACGGACATAAAATAGATTTATAAAATAGTTTTTTTTTGCTATTATTAATATGACATAGACCAAGACGGAGGGTGGTATGGTAAATATTAAGCGCATTGGTACGGGCATTTTGGGTGCAGGCGCCGGTTTGTTGGTTGTTATGGAAGCACAAGCCGGATTGCCGACTTTTGATGCCGCCAATATTGCAGGAACGATCAGTATTGTCAAAAACGGTTCTGAAAATATTAAAGGAATCGGTGACATTACCAATAAAGTCGGTGAGCTGAATACGATTGTCGGCGATGCTGCCGCATCCGTTTCCAAGTTTCAGGCCGATTACGGCGATGAAATAAACAAAGGTATTGAACTGGCACAAAAGGCAATGGCACGTAAAGCCGAAGCCGAAGCAGCCAAGGCCGCTCATGACGCCGAAGTTCAGGCACAAAAAGAAGCTTATCAGGCAGCGATGGACACGGTTGCCGAGCAGAATGCTGCCGATATGGAAGATGAAGAAGAGTTCGAAGAAGAATTTGTTGAAGAAGAGGCGGAAGTTGCCGAAGAATTGCCGATCGGTGATATGACGGCGGTTATGCCGGAAGAAGAAAGCGAAGAGGAAGAAGTGACGTCTTCGGTCATGAGTTCCGGCGGTCGTGTTTATGATGATGAAGACGTTGGTGGCGAAAACCTTGACGGTGTTTCTGGAGACCGCGAAGAACTTGACGGCGTCTCAGCTCCCGAAAATAACTCAACCGAAAATAGTTTTGAAGTTACAGAAGTCGTTGCAGACGGTAACATGCCGGTCAAGCCGGAAGTGGTTGTGATTCCCGAACAGGAACTGCCCGTTGCCGATGTTGCGGCGGAGACACTTCCGTCCGGTCGTCGTCCGTTTTTGCGTCCGTCCGTTACCGGTTCAGAGGCAGTTCCGGTCCGTGTTGCGCCGGCCGTGGTGACTAAAGGCAATGCTGCTACGGTTCCGGCTAAACTCGAAACGGCTGTCCCGGCGGCAAAGAAAATCGAAGCCACGCCTGCTGCGGTCGCGCCGGCAGTCAGACGGCAATTCCGGGTCTCGCCGCGATTGAATGGCGCCGCGGAGAAAATTTCCGTCAACACCTATCGGCATCATGAAGTTTTGGCTTTTGCCAGTGCCTCCGGCAGTGAAGGTATCGGCAACAGCTATATTGGCAATGTCTATGTCGTGCCGATGGCCCAACGTTGTTCAATCAGTGCCGAAACTTTTATCAAAAACGAAAAGAAACGTCAGGAATGTATTGAAACCATTATCCGTGAAAATAATGCCGACAACAGTTTTGATGCGGCGCTCAGCATGAAAGAATGCCGTCAGATGGTTTATACGGCGGTCGTTTCCCTTTTGGCCGAAGCAACCAACGCCAAATACGAGGCAGCCAATTACAGCGATACCTTGGATGAGCAGGACAAACTGGCTGCAGATTCGACCGATGTTCGCGGCGATTTGACTGTACTGGCGATGAGCAACTATCAAACTCAGCTTTTGTTGAACCGTATTTCGATGAACTTCTCTTCGCAGATTATTTTGGAAACGGTTGACCAGTTGTGTGCAGCGCGCAAAGATGTTTTGGGTGATTCTGATATGGATAAGGCTTCTGAAACCAGTGGAGAAAAATGATGAAAAAAGCATTTTTTGTTTGGGTATTGCTTCTGGCACTTTTGAATGCCGGTTATGCCCGCGCCGACTTTGAGGCGGTGGAAACCGTGCTTGGCAAGTTGGAGGATGTACAGAAGGAAGCCCAAAACGTCCAGGAAGAGCTTAAAAAAGTGCAGGCCGGCATCAATGCGGCACGCCAGGGCGATTTCGGACCGCTGAAAGAAGTCAAGAGCAATATTCTGAACGATAAAAAAATTAATGTCAAAATGATCGGCCCGATTGCCGAAAAAGTTGGTGATGTTAAGGAACTCGAAGGTGCGGTGGAAGAAAATATGATTCCGAACTACACTGATAAAGATCAGGATGCCACTTTTTTTGTTAACAAGGATACGACCGATGCAATCCGCCGCGAAAGCCTGAGCCGGATGTATGCGTATGCTTTGGTGCTTCGTGTTAATATGGAAGAAGCACGTACCAAAGGGCAGGCCGCGGATAAACCTGTTACGGCAGAAGACAGTCGCGAGATTTTGCAGTCGGCAGCAACCAAAGAAGCGATGGAAAACGCCCGTCGTTACGCGCATATTTGGGACATGCAGTCGGCGATTTATGAGTTGCAGCTGATTGAAAAGGCTCTGCTGTTCAGCAATAAAGACAAAGGCGAGAGCGGTAACTCCGCAGCGGAAGGAGACGAAAAATGAAAAAAAATCTTCTTGATCTTTTTGTTTTAGGCACGGTGCTTTTGGGGGCACCGGCCCACGCTTTCATTCCGTTGCCGCCGTTTAAAACGGACGTCGGTGTCATCGGCAACGAAGTCATTTCCTATGGTAACACCACTTCTCAAACGGCCGGTAAAGGGTTGCAGCAGTCTGCAATTGTGCAGACGGCCATCACCTACGGCAAAGGAGCGAAAGAATTTTATGATTTCGGAATGAAAATGATGAAAGAGTTTCAGGGGATAGAACTGAACAATCTTGGCGAAATCATGAATAAATTGAGCGATATGGAAGCCGAACAAAGCAAGACCAAAGAAGAGGCAGCAGTTGAAATTGCTGCCAAAACCCGGGAAGCAAATGCAAAAATCGCGGCGCTGGATGAAAATACGCGGGAACTGAATAAGAAAATTGTCGAAGATCCCGCCAATACCGAAAAGTATCAGAAACAAATTCGTAAGAACGAACAGGAAAAGGTCAAAATATCCAAAAAACTGGTTAAAGAGACCCGTCAAATCAATCGTAAAACCGAAACTAAAATCGGCAAGTTAAACGATCAAATCGGCAATATGAAAAATCAGGCGGCTGATCTGATTGCTTCGGTAAAAATGATTCCCGCCAGTTACGATTCGGCGGAAGACCTGCAAAAAACTGCTAAATCTCTGATGCCGGAAAAAGGTACCGAAGTTGATACCCATGTTTCTGCAACTTATGCTGCAATCTATCGCGCGGCCTATTACAAAGCGATGCAGCAGGCGATGGTTCGTTCAATGACCATCAAGTCAAGAATTGAAAAGGATGATACGGAGGCAGGCAAGAAAAAAGTATCAACAGTACAGTTTGAAAGCTTGGGCGGGGCTCTGGGGACCGTGGTGACGATGAAAACCGATAATATTCAGGCGCTGCTTAACTTTACCGAAATATTGCTGCAAAAAATGCAGTTGGACGTGGCCCGTGATCTGGCAACCGAAAACTTTGCAACCGTCGATCCGGTGCAGGCTGCCGGGGACTTTAACCTGGACAACTATAAGTTTACGCCGCCGAGCACCGAAGAACTGGAAGCAGCCGACGGCAAAAAACCGGAAAAGCTGGGTGAACTTGAAAAAGAGATTACTCCGAGCAGCGGAAAAATCTTAACCGACGGGTTGGCTGATATGCAGGCCACTGCAGGGACAGGGGACAATCCGGCCAACACAACGACAGAAGCAGGGAGTGGAAAAGATGAGAAAAAATAAAAGGTTTTATTTCGGAGTCCTGCTGGTTTCGGGAATGCTCGGCTTCGGTTCTCCTGCCAACGCTCAGCTGGTGGCCGGGGTCTCGTTCGACTTCCTCGGTGATGCGGCGGCAGCGGTCACACCTGTTTTTGAACAAATTCAGACCGCGGCGGATGAAGCGGTAAAATATGCCAAAGAGAAGGTAACTTCTCTCAAAGCGGGTCTTGCTTCTTATTTTTCCAAACGTAAAAATGCCGCCGAAAAAGTTCCCGGCACCAAAAGGTTTGCCAAAAACAGTTCGGTAGACATTGCAAATGCGGATGCCGTTCAGGCGGCGGTTAACGAGTTGTTCCTGCAATATCCGTCCGATGATCCGCGGGTTAACAAATTTTATGAAAAAGAAGCACTTGAGTTTTATTATGATACCATGATCGAAATTCAGACCGCTTCCAAAAAGCTGGAAGCACAGTTGGACAGCCTGCGTACCGAAATCGACACCTTTGCCAAAGATGCCGTGGCACCGTCCGGCGGCAATGCCGGTTCCATGCCGTCCGAAGATGAAAGCGGCAACTATTATAATCTGTATCTCGCTCATAAAAAATTCAACGACGTCCTGAAGGTAACCGAAGAAGTCATGGCGTTGTATTCGCAATATTATGTTGCCCGTGCCATCTACCGCAAAACCATTCTTCCGGCGCCGTATCAGAAAGAAAAAGATCAAAAGCCGGGTGACGGCAAAAAGTCGGCCGCTTCAAGCTATTTTCACAGCCGGTTTGCCTTTGCACAATTTGTAAGCGGCAGTACCGCCGCGGCGGAAGCAGAAGAGGCGGAAGACGAGGAAAACGAAGCGCCGGGAGGCGAATATACTAAAATTGACTTTACGGTACCCGATGCTCCCGAAGCCAAATCGTTAATGGCGGGCAGTGAAAAGGAGCTGGCGGATCTGGGTGTTATTTCGAAAGCGCAGCGTTATTTGAACAGCGCTCTCAACGCCCACAATACCATGCGCCTGCTGCCTTCTTATCGAACGGTATTTGAACAGTTTGAATTGTTTAAGAAAATGCATGCCAAAGCCGCTCAGGCGGTGGCGACTTCCGATCAGTGCGTGATTCAGTATCTGGGACGCCGTTATAAAGAACCGGAAAAAGTCTGGTACGGGACTTCGAGCGCACCGGCCGATCCGGTCAATTATGATGATCGTAAAGGAATATCCGGTTGGGCCGTGGCTGCTTTCCAGGTAGCAAACGCCGATAAAACGGCAGGGTTAGACACAGATTCTTTTGCAACGATTGACTATGGAAATCAGGCAGACAGCAGCAACCTCAGCAGCTTGAACAAAGTTACCGATCAGATTTCGGCGGCCGATGATACAAACGCTCTGGCATCACCGAGCCAAAACGAGGCTTTTTCCGATGCGGCGCGGGAAGTTGAACTGATTACCTGGCAAATCGGCGCTCAGGCGGCAATGGTGCTGGCAGAGGATCAGTATTCGGCCAAGCCGGTTTACGGAAAGGCGTACAATCCCTATCCTTTGTGGCAGGATCAGAAAAGCTATTATAATCAGTATATCGACGGCAAATACGAAAATATGAAAGAATATATTCGTAATCTGGATCTGAACGCAGTTGCCGTTCAAATTGCCGAAATTATCAATGACGGCCGCGAGGACGGAACCGCGAAAAGTTCGGCTCAAAAAGGATTGAACCGCCTGTCAGCTTACATTGCCAAAAACGGCGACGGCAACAATGCCGGCAACGGTTTGATCGAAGCCAAAAAAGCGGCATTGGCCAAACTCGAACAGTCAAAAGAAACGGCGTTGAAACCTCATCTGGTTTCAAAAAACAAGCTGTTGGCACAGTTAGATCAGATGACTGCCAAAATAAGCGCTCTCAGCGATAAAATCAGTCAGGTTGATGCCGAAATCGCGGCTGGAAATGCCAAGGCCGAAAGCGCGCATAACAATATTAAACGGATGAACGAACGGGGTGCAACCGACAATTCTGTTTTATACGAAACCGCAGTCAGCGATTTTGCCGGCGGCAGCAGCCAAATGACCGACAACATGGCTGAAGCAACCCGTTTGCGGACCGAAGTCAAAAAATACGAAAAACAGCGAGATGCTCTCAACCAAAAGCTTGCGGCGCTGGAAGAAAAAATCGCGCTGATTGAAGAAGATTATATTGTTCGTGCCGCCGCGCTCGATGCGGAATATAACGGCAAGCTGGCAAGCGCCGCTTCCTCAACGGCCAAAACTCCGAATTTGGCGGCATTGGTTGACCAGCTCGGTGTCAGCGGTCTCGGACTGGGAGGAATTGTATCCAGTGCCGACGGTTTGGTTTCCGACGCCAAAAGCTATGCAGTTAAGTTAATTGATCAGGCACGTCAGGATATGTATAATCTGGGAGACGGTTTATACGAAACTCGAAACAACGGCGCCGTGGTCAGACGTCATCAGGAACTGATAGACGAATTGAAGACGATGCCGAAAAAACAATTTGTCCGGGCGGCAATTTCAGCTGCCGGTGACAGCGGCGCATCGGCGATCGCTTCTTTATTGTCGGGTGCGCTTTCATCGGCTGTGACCGGCAATATTTGCAGTAACGTCGCTTGTGATGCCCCGGATGAAGCGTATTTTGTCGGTCTCGGTGCCAAAACGCGCGACTTTACCGCGCCCAAGGCACCGTCGTTCAAGCATTATCCGTCACCGCGCGACATTGTTCATTTTGATCTGACCGACTATAAAAACCTCAAGAAGACCAATGACGGCGTCGTAACCAAAGCGTCTTTTCTCGGCTACGGCGGCGAAATTCCCGCGATTTGGCAGAAAATGCTGGCAGATGATGCTTATGTTGAAAAAGGTTTGAATTTGAGTTCGTTGCTGGAACAAGGCGGCGAGAGCAAGTATTTTATGCGCGGAACTTTGTATCCGTGCCGGATCGGCAGCTATGCGGTTGATATTGCCGCTTCCAAAGTTGACCTCAGTCAAACCAGCGGTCAGTATCTGGTCAGTCCGAATGCTTCGCCGGAGATGCCTGTTTGCCAGGATATTTCTCTTAAAGGGGCGTTGGCCTATTTTACCGTAACTGACCTTGAACTGGACAAGAGTGTTCGTGCCGGTACCCAGAAAACACCGGCGGAAATCAGTCCCAGCGAGCTTGGCACATTGTTGGCCTATGATGACCAGCGGCTTCACTTTAACAGCGCCTCTTACAATGTTTATGAACGGATGGTTCAGTTGGAAGAAAAAGCCAATAGCGAAAGTTTTGACTTTGAGGTGCGGGACAACGTTTATCAAAAGGCAATGTATTCGCACAACCAAATCGGTGATTTCCTGCATTTTGTCGACAAGGAAAACACCATTCGCAAAAATGTTGACGAGCTTCAGCTGAGTATCAACGATGCTCGCAAAACCATCAGGGAAATGCTGGCGGAGATGGGATTTAAAGTCTCCGATAACTTTAATCTTGCCAACGAAAGCGATTATGCGTATATTCGCAACAAGCTGAATCAATACAAAAACAACATGATTGGTGCTGCGGCGGCGGAAATTTCGACGGTCAATCACAGCAATCCGGTGGTTAAGGAACGTTATGATAAAGCGGATAATACCCGGGCAGCGCTGGTTCAGGACAAAGACGCGTTGATTAACCTGAATAACTCGACGGCAGCCGGCAGTTCGTTGGAAGAAGCGATTATCAGCGAAAGAGCCAACCAAAAAGTTATGGAAAAGGCACAGAACGAAGGTTTGGATGCGATCCGCAAAGAGATAGACAATTACGAAAAACCGCTTTGCGCCGCATATTAAAAGAAAGTGAGCGATGAACAAGATCAGTAAAATCCTGGAAGGCAGCAAAATTCTTGCCATTACCGACAAGAGCGGAAGAGAATATCACTTTATCGGCAGCAAAGAACGGGAAAAAGTAAGCGCCAAAATGACATATTATCTTTGGCTTTCCCGTTTCTTTGTTGTGACTTCCGCCGCGTCGCTGCTGCTGTTTCTGGCCGCTTCTCTGGCTTTGTTCAATCTGGCACCCCGGGTAACGGTAGAACCTTTTCTGATTATAGACCAGAGTTCTTCTGATGAGATTGTCCGTTATGAACCGATTGCCTATAACATGGCGTCCAAGAAAATGATGATGGAAACCTTTGTGCGCCAATACGTGCTTTATCGCAATACGATTATTAACGACGAACGAGAAATGATGGTACGTTGGTATGCCGGCGGCATCGTCAATTATTTGTCGGCGCCTCAGGTTTTTGACGACTTTGCCAAATATCGCGAAAGCATTTGGAAAGACATTACCGACAACCAAACCAGCCAGGAAGTGGAAATCATATCGATCGGCCGTGTCGGCGGCGATAAGAGCCCGGTCTGGAAAGTGGACTTCAAGACTTATGAAGTTTCGGCACGGCGCCGAAATAACGAAACCGGTGCCCTGTTTTTACGGGTTCATTACTGGACGGCGTCGGTCACCTCGTATTTTATCCCCGAGCGAGAATTTATGGGACGGCGGCTGCTCAATCCTCTTGGCTTTACCGTAACCAGATATTCGCAAAGCGAAGTGGAATTCTTGTAAATTTGTTAACCATTTTGATTTATAACACAATCAGATCAGAGTTTATTCAAAAAATGTTAGACTTTTGCGAAAAAAAAGTTTAACTTCAATATATCTTATTATAAACGAGGATATTTCGATGTACAAAAATTTAGTGTTGGTGTTGATTCTTTTGTTATTGTCAGCCTGCGGGTTGTTCGGTTCGTATTATGAACCGGAACCGGTCGGCGTCGGTAAGGCTTCGGACGAACTGAAACTGTCGCCCTGTGCCTGTTTGCAGGTTGAACTGCCGAAGAATTTGCCCGACTGGTTTATTGAAACGATCTAAAGAAAGTTGCCGCGAATGGTACAGCAGTTGGGGGGAAATAATCAGAATCAGCGTCTTTTGGCCGGCCGCGGGCAACGTCCCGATTCGCCGGTGAACAACAAAGATGCTTTTGTCGCCAATATTGCCGAAAAAAGGTATTTGTGGACAGCACGTGCTTTTGCGATTATCACCGCGGTCAGTTTGTGCTGCAATATCGTGTTGCTGCTGGCAATTGCACAGGTTATTCCGTTGTACCGGGTTGAACCGTTTTTGCTTACTTTCCAAAATAAGGAAGAACAGGTTTACAATATTCAGCCGGTTGAACGCAAAATGGAAGACGAAAAGGAAATTACCGAGGTTTTCGTGCGTGAATATGTTTTGTTGCGCAGTTCTTTTAACCTCGATATTCCGGAAGTAGAAGCGCGCTGGATGCCGGGGGGCATGATTGAAGAAATGTCGGCGCCGCAAGTCTATGAAGATTTTCTTAAAAATACGGCTAACCGCGCGTTGGAACTGATCCGCAGCCGCCACATGATCCGCGACGTGCGGATTATGACGGTTAACGAACTTGGTTCCGGCATATGGCAGGTTGAGTATGAAACCCGCGATATGTATCCTGATTCCAAAACGCCGGAAGTCAATTACTGGACAGCCAGTCTTAAGGTCGGATACCGCGGCAAGAGGGTGAAATACAAGGGAAGATTAAAAAATCCGGTCGGCTTTACAGTGTACCAATACTCGCTGACTTACAACAAAGTAAAATAAGGTGGATAAAGATAATGTTATCAAAGTCTGTTAAAATAAGTATCTTAGGTTTGTTCGGGCTCGCATTTGCCGTTGACGCTGCTGCTCAGGCCACAATCAACAGTATGGATCAGAACGCCGACCAGTCCCAGGGGCAGTATCAGCCGATGGATATGGGGTACGCAGGGTTCAATTCGCTGGGAATGATGCAAAGCGCCTGGCTCGATCCGCTGCAAAATCTGGGCGAAGGCCAGAGCAAGCCGGCTTATTCCAAATATTATTGGTCGCCCGATCTGGTGTTGCCGTTGCGGTTGCGCGAGGGGATGATTACTCTGCTCAATTTTCCGGAATGGGAAATGATCGAAGATATATATATCGGCGACAATGCAACTTTTGACGGACAGATTTCCGGCCCCAACACCTTGTTGCTTTATCCGCGTAAGGGAGCCAACGTCGGTGTTGATACCAACATTATCGTTTTCGGACGTTCCGGCAACCGTTATGTTTTCTATGTCCGCAGCGAAGGGATCAATACCGAGAGATTGACGAACGCCATTGTGGATATTGATGTTATTGACGGTGCCCGCGGCGCCGGCAGTCTTGGTTCCGGCGGTTCGTCCTCGGGACGTGTCAATGCCAGCAAATATTACGGCGGCAACGGCAAGTCGGTCGATTCCACTTTTACTAAACGTTTTCAAAAAAATGACTGGATTAAGAGCATTCCACTTGATCCGACCAAATTCCGTTTTGACATTGAGGTTTATGTTCCTAACCCGGACGATGTGGTTATTGCACCGGAACGCGTATGGCGCGACGACATTTTCACTTACATCGATTTGGGCGAAAAAGCTCTTAATATGACTCAGCGGCCGATCGTGACCCTGATTGTCGAACGGGTGGAAGTTCCGGTCGGTTTCCGTACCAAAGGGCCGAATAACCGTTTGATCATTGTCGAAGCCATCGGTGATATGGTAATGCGAAACGGTAAACGGATCGTTTGTCTCAAACTGCGCAAATCGGATGAAGTCGGTTTGGAAAATATTACTTATGCCGATGACATTACGGATAAAGAATGGGATGTTCCGCCGGCGCTTCCGGGCGGCCGACAGGGCAAGGCCGGTTCGGCCAGTTATCCGGACGGATACGGCAGCAACTATCCGGAAGGACAGTTTGATATCAACGTCGGTTCGGGCGAAATGATTGTGCCGAATTACGGCGGTGCCAACGGTAACGGCAACGGTGTTACCATCCGTTATCAGGCTGACGGCAGCGTTAATATGGGCGGCCGCGGACAGGGCAACGGCGGTGACTTTGACTATTCGAAAATGCGGCGCATCAAAAATACGCAGGAATTTGATGCTGCGGCGAGCAGTCTGGCCAGTCAGTACCGTTACGGTTCGGGCTTTGCCGACGGCGGTTCCAACATTTCTATTGAACTCGGAACCGATGCCAACGTAGACAACTTGGAAACTTTGTGGGATAACTTGTCCTCCAAATATTCTAAAATTTTGAAAAACTATGATCCGTTCTTCTCGGTTGATGCACCGGCGGACGGCCAGGGTAAAGAGCTGTTCCACCTGAGAATCGGACCGGTTAAAACTCTGGACGAAGGCGACAGCGTCTGCAGCAAGTTGGGAAGAAACGGCGTCTTTTGCAGCGTAGTCAGGACCCAATGAGTAAAGAAGTTTTAACACATTCCGAAACCTATATCAAAAAAACCAACCGCATTATTCTTGCGGTTGGTATTACTTCTTTCGTCGTCTTTATCTTCGGATTGTATCTGCTGTTTTCAAGCAACGAACCGATCGACGAGTATGAAGAGCCGGTATTTACGGATAATGACGATGCCTTAAATGTCGACAATGCCTTACCGGTTCAAAACAGTATTGAGTTCAGTACAGTCGGAGATCAGGAAGTTCCGCTTACCGCAACGCCGAATCCGGTACCGTTGGGGCAGGTCGTGTTGGGAACCGATGCCAAAAACGTATTGACGCTCGGAACCAACGGCAAAGCTTCGGTAATGATCATTTCGGTTCAACTGGCCGAGGCGCCGTTTGACGGTTTTGAATTTAATGATAATTGCAGCGGCAAGTTGTTGCGCGGTAAAGAGACCTGCGACGTAACAATGAGCTGGTCGCCGCTTATTGCCGGAAACGTTCAGAACAATTTTATCATCTCCTGGCATGAAAGTAATGTTTCTCAAACCAGTGCCAAAGCCGAAAAAGTTCCGGTTTTCGGCAATGCGGTCAATAAAGAAGACTGCAATTTCTGCGAAACGGTTCCGGGGACTTCGGGACAGACTTCCGCCGCTCCAGCAGCTAAAAAAATGCAGCGTGCCATTGTCGGTCCGAGCGGCGAAGTGATCGGATATGCCGATGAAGACGGTTATGTTTATGACGACGGCGGCAATGTGGTCGGCCGTGTCAATGAAAACGGTTTGGCGGTGGACGGCGAGGGAAATATCATCGGTGTTGCCAATAACCGTAAGCTGGTTTATGACGATAACAACAATGTGATCGGTTATGTTAATCCCGACGGAACCATGGTGGACGTTGACGGTAACGTCAACGGACGGATGCTGCCGGACGGAACCGTTGTTGATAACGATGGCAATGTGGTCGGCAAAGCTGTGGATATGGGCTATGTTTATGACGAAAACGGCAATATCATCGGTCGGGTTATGCCGGACGGAACCGTCGTGGACCTGAACGGTAATGTCATCGGCCGCGTTAATGAAAAAGGCGAAGTCGTGGATGCCAACGGCAATGTGATCGGCCATGTTACCAAATCGGGGCAGGTTGCGGTCGACAACGACGGCAATATCATCGGTGTGGTTATGCCTGACGGCAGTGTGGTTGATGCCAACGGTGAAGTGGTGGGTCGGGTAGACAAAGACGGGAATGTTATTGCCGAGAAGAATCTGGATGCCAAAAGTGCCCGCCGCCGTCTCGCGTATGATAAAGACGGCAATGTCATGGGGTATGTTGATGAAAAAGGCAATGTGCTCGACTTTGAAGGCAACACGATCGGCCGCAGCCGTCCTGACGGAACTCTGGTGGATGTTCGCGGTAACGAAATCGGATCTGCCGGCGGCGAAGGCAATTTGCTGGCTTATGACGAAGACGGTAAAGTGATGGGCTATGTTGACGAAGACGGCAATGTGATCGGCGCCGAGGGTAAAAAAATCGGGCAGTTGATGCCGGACGGCACCTTGGTCGATGGTCAGGGCAATGTGATCGGTAAAGTTGATGCCAGCGGTCGACGTCTTGCTTATGACAAAGACGGCAATATTATCGGTTATATTGACGAAAACGGCAATGTGATCGACTTTGCTGGGAATGTGATCGGCAAAGTTCAGCCGGACGGCAGCATTGTCGACAATAACGGCAATGTGATCGGCCGGGCCGGACCGTCATACCAGCGTTTGGCTTATGACAAAGACGGCAATATCATCGGTTACGTTGATGAAAACGGTAATGTGGTGGATTTTGACGGCAATATTATCGGCAAGATGTTGCCGGACGGGACGATTGTCGACGAAGACGGCAATGTGATCGGACAGGCCGGTACGGTCAGCCGCAAACTGGCTTATGACAAAGACGGCAATGTGATCGGCTATGTCGACGAAAACGGTAATGTGATTGATTTTAACGGCAATGTGATCGGTAAAATGCTGCCGGACGGGACAATTGTTGATCTCAATGGCAGTCCGATCGGTGAAGTTGCCGGTTTCTCGCAAATTGTGCTGGATAAATTCGGTAAGATCAGCGGGTATGTCGGTAAGAACGGCGAAGTTTATGACAAAGAAGGCAATATCGTCGGTTATGTTGACGAAAGCGGTAATGTTATCAACAGCACCCAGACAATTCTCGGACGTCTGATTCAGGAGCAGATGATTCCGGTAACACCGCAAGGCGAAATCCTCGGCAAAGTCAATTCTAACGGTACCGTTGAAAATGACCGTAAACAAATTGTCGGTCGCATCCTTTCCAACGGCCTGGTGAAAAATCCGTCCGGTTCCAAAATCGTGGCGCGTTTGGTACGCGGCGGACTGGTGGTCGGTTTGGGATGCAAGAATATCGGCTATCTCGAAAAAGACGGTGTTATCCGCAAAGCAAACGAAGACACCGGTTATAAGGTTAATGCCGACGGTGTGGTGGTTAACGAAAGCGGCGAATACGTCGGCGAAGTTGTAACACCGGGTCCGGTGTTTGACAATACCTGTACCATGATCGGCGAAGTCGATACCGACGGCATTGTCCGCGACAACGGCGGCTCTTATGTCGGCTGCGTCAATCCCGACGGTACGGTGCTGGATGAAAAAGGCGAGATCGTCGGCGGCGTTTCACGATCGGGAATTGCGGTTTCGTATGATGGCAATTTCCTCGGTTCTGTCAACTCCAACGGTTTGGTTTTTTCGCCTCAGGGACAGGCGGTCGGTTGCGTCGGCACTTACGGAGATGTCTTTGACAAAAAAGGCGGATATGTCGGCCGGGTGCTGGAAAATACTTATGCGTACGATTTGGAAGGAAACTTCCTCAATATGGTTAACGAAAGCGGACGGGTTCCGATGAAGGGCCGTCCGGCAGGCAGATTGTTAGCGCATAATGTGCTGGTGGACGAAAACAACAGTATTATCGGTGTCACCCTGCAGGAGAAAACCGCAGTGGTCGATCCAGCGGGAAAACTGATCGGACACCTGTTCCCCGACGGTTATGTGTATGATGCTAAAGGCGTTTCGATGGGCAAAATATACAGTGACGGCATGAGCTTTTACAACCATGTTCTGGGTCGGCCGGTTGTCTCCGGTCAAGTTGCCGATCCTAATGGCAATGTGGTCGGTCAGGCCGGGTACAACGGTGAAGTCGTTAACCGTTTTGGCGAAAAGCTGGGACGTTTGGACGCGAAGGGGATGTTTTTTGATCATAACGGCGAATATAAAGGGGCAGTGCTCAAACGGGGGGCGGCAATCGGCTATGACGGCGCTTTCCTCGGTTACAGCCTGACCGACGGCCGGGTGGTCGATCTGGACGGTAAGACTGTCGGCCGCACTTCGGCTGACGGCAAAATCCTAAACGCCAAGTCAGAAGTGCTGGGAGAAGTCATTCCGGAAAATATCGTTATTGATATTTGGGGAAGTTATAAAGGACGCGTCAACTCGCTCGGAGACGTCATTGATTTGAAAAATGCCAACCTGACCGCGATTCTTCCCGGCGGCTCTACCGATAGAAACCTTAGTGTGCTCAAACGCGGCGCCGTCATCGATTTTGGCGGCCGGGTGATCGGTGCGGTGATGCCGGACGGTAACGTAATTGACGTGTTGAATATCAATATCGGTCGCGTGCTTTCGGACGGTAATGTGATCAACAATTCGGGTAAACTGATCGGCGAAGTTATGGATGGCGACGTCGTTATTGATGATGAAGACAAAGTGGTCGGCTATGTCAATTTTGCCGGTACCGTAACCGCAAAAACCGGCGAAGTGATCGGCCGCAGTCTGTCTTCGGATTTGGCGGTTGACAACAATGAAGCGATTTTGGGACGTATTTATAAAATCGGTACCACTATTTTAAGCAATGACGGACAATATGCGGGAAGGCTGCGTTTTGACGGCAGTGTAATCGGCAGAGACGGCAAAGTTATAGGCTATCTGAAGAGCAACGGTTCGTTCATCAATCTGGATAAAAAAGTTTCCGGCTATGCTCTGCAGGAAGTGGCTAAAAATCGGAGGAACTAAAATTGAAACTGAAGTTGGGCAAAATATTAGCGTTATCCGTAAAAACAGCAGCTTTCGGCTGGTGTCTGGCTTTGAATGTTTCCGCTGCTTCGGCTCAGGAAATTACCGCCATCGACTTTAACGGCGACCTGATCGGTAAAGTTATTCCCGACGGCAAGGTTGTCAGCTTTGAAAATCAGCTGATCGGTAATATTACCGCCGACAGTTTGATTGTCAATTTTGACGGCAGCCTGATCGGCGGTGTGGTTCCACGGGGCATTGCCATCGGCAATGACAACAGGCTGCTCGGCAAAGTCAACAATGACGGTACGGTGCGCCTGGCTACCGGAAAAATCGTCGGTAAGGTGCTGCCAAACGGTTTGGTGGTTGATGACCGCTTTTCAATTTTAGGCGCCGTTTTGTTTCCGGGACTAGTCTATTCTGACAGCGGCGAAACGGTTGGTCGATTGACCGGTGATGGACTGTATTCCAACCTTCAGGGACAAAATATCGGCTTTGTTTCTCCCGACGGCTATGCTTACCGTAAAGTCGGCAATGATTATGTTTTAGACGGCCGTCTGATTTCCTCAAAGATGGTTATCGATGCATCCGGAAAGTTTATCGGCAGCATCGCTCCCGGCGGCAAAGTAACGGATTTTGACGGCAAGGCAATCGGCCTGATCAAAGCAAACGGCTTTGCTTATGATAATCTTGATAAAGTCATCGGCCGGATCGTCAAATCGGGATATGCTTTTGACAATAACGGAAAATATATCGGTTTTGTGACCTATAATGGTGAAGTGGTCGAAAAAAACAAAGTGATCGGCCGCCTTTTGATCGACGGCACAATTGCAAATGACAAAGGAACCGTGATCGGTTTTATGACCGATATTGCGTCTACGGTGACCGATGCCAACGGCAAATACGTCGGTCGCATTATGCCCGAAGGACGGATTGCCAAAGCACGCAATTTTATCGGTCAGATCGGGCCGCGCCAGTTGGTTTTTGGCGCTGACGGCGCCCAGATCGGGCAGTTGGTCGTTTCTGGACCGGTTTTTGATTATCGCGGAACGCTCAAAGCCCATGCTTTGAGAAACGGCCAGGTAGTGCTTTTGGAAGGAACTCCGGTCGGTTCGATTTACGGCAGCCGCGCTTCCGATTATAATGGTCGCAATATCGGCAAGACTTTTGAAAATCGGTTGGTTATCAACTCGCTGAACCAGGTGCTCGGTGTTAACGGAATCGGTTCGGCTTACAGCAACGGCGAGGAAAAGAAGTTTTTGTCCCCGTTCGGTTATGTTTATAATGCCGACGGCGGAATTGACGGTAATTTGCTGCCGTTGGGCGAAATTTATAATCTGAGCGGGCAACCGATCGCCTCGATTCATCCCAACGGAGAAATGATTAATAACAATGCGGCCATCAGCGGGCGTCTGACGCAATACGGTTACAGCATTGACGAGCGTAATCTGGTGTTAGGCCGAAGCATTGTAGCTGACTATGCCGTCGATGACAGCGGCAACAGTTTGGGAACTTTGGCCGATGGGAACATGTTGCTTGACAAATCTTTGAAAAATATCGCAAAGGTTTTGCCGGATGACACGGTGGTTTCCGATCTGCAAAACCCGAATGCGATGATGCCGGTAATCGGAAAGGCGCGCAATCGCCGTTTGGCACTTGACCTGCCGGGGCGGTTTATCGGGTATGTGGACAATAACGGCATTGTGCGTGATCGCGGTTCTTCAATCGTCGGCAAAGCCGGTGCCGGTGACGTGGTTTTTGACAACAACGGTTTGGTAACCGGCGGGGCGGTTGCCTATACACCGGTTATTGACGGTCAGTGCGAATTTGTGGGCGTGGTGGCCGGACAGGGCGAAGTCCGCAATTACCGTGAAGTTAATATGGGGCATTTGTTGTCGAACGGTCAGGTCGCCTCGGTCAATAATTCGATTATCGGCCATGCGGTGGAAGCCGGCGTGGTCATTGACTTTAACGGCAATATTGTCGGAACGGTTGCCTCCACAGGCAAAGTGACTAATTATGCCAACCAAAATCTGGGCTGTATCAACCAGCGCGGAATGGTGCTGAACGCCAAAAATGCAATTGTCGGTAAAAAGGTGGAAGTTGCGCCGGTGATGAATTTCAACAACGTGATTATCGGACGTTCCACTTTGGACGGTACGGTGGTGAATGCGCAAAACGCCGCTATCGGTTATATTCGTCCCGACGATTCGGTAAGCTCGCGTACCGGCTTGCCGACCGGGATTTTGTTCCGTTATCGCTTTGCTTTTGACAACAATAATAAACTGACCGGCATTGTTAATGACAAAGCCGAAGTGGTTAACAGCCGCGGCGAAAAAGTCGGGATTGTCGATTTTGACGGTAATGTGCTGGTTCAGGGCGTTAAATCGGGTTATGCCTTGTATGATTTGTATATCTATGACAATAACAATTTTGTCAGCGGGTACATTACGGCTGACGGGCAGATTCTGACTCTGGGAAACCAGAACATCGGCGTCTTGACGAAAGGATTTTTGGTTGACCGGGCCGGAAAAGTCATCGGCCGCGGAAATCGTGATTTTCATATTCGTGATAATCTGAACGCCATTGTCGGTGAATTGCAGTTGGATGGCAGAGTTGTCAATTCGGATAATGAGCTGGTGGGGACGTTAGGAACTTCTGGCGACATTATTTCGGCCGGCGGCGAGGTTGTTGCCCGCGCTCGTCCGTTGCAGTTCTATGAAGCAGAAAGAAAACAGCCGATTTATGACAAAGACGGTAATGTGATCGGTTATGTTCTGCCTCAGTTACAGGCGGTTGACAGCAAAGGGAGAGTGATCGGCCGTATCGGAACTGATAATAAGGTTTATGATAAAGACGGCAAAGTGGTCGGTTATGTTAATGCCGAAGGAAAAGTGGTTGACGCCCACGGCAACATTCTCGGCGAGGTGGTCGAAGGCGGTGACATTTTAGACGCCCGCGGCAATGTAATCGGTCAATTGAACAAGGATGGTTCTGCTATCAGCGCCGACGGCTCAGTGATCGGAAATGTCAAATTGGACTGGTATGAAAAACCCCAAACGTCGCAACCGACACAATTGCCTGAAGTTGGTGCCCGTACCGTTACCGATGTCGGACAGTTTAAGCGGTCGCTGAATATTGCCCTGACGCCGGACGGCGAATATTTGGGTGATATTATGGAAGACGGCAGCGTTGTCGATAAAAAAGGATCGGTGATCGGCAAACTTCTGCCGGACGGCTTGGTTGTCGATGCCGAAGGGTCTTTGATTGGTATTGAAGAAGCTGCCAAAAAACAAGATACCGGCGAAATGTTTGTTCCGGCCGGGACCTTCGGCCAAGGCGGTGCTTACGGAACCGGAACCGGCGGTGCAAATTTGGGACCCGGCGGCGGTTTTGGTCCGGGCGAACGTTATGATCCGCAGCGTTCGGCTGCCCTGCAAACGGCACAGAATGAACGGCGGCAGGGAATGTACGTCGGTAAAATAAGTTCCGGCGTGCGTAAAGAGGCTTTCGACGGTTATCAGAAAGATTGGCAGGAACAGGGAATTGATAAAGTTATATCTTCATGGCGGGTTGATATGAGCGAGATGATACTTGCCGATAAGCCGATTCCGGCTGTTATCGCCCGTTCTATCGATACTCAGAATCCGGTACCGATTACCGCTTTTGTTGAACGCAATGTTTATGCCGAAGACGGTCGCAACATTGTTATTCCGGCCGGTAGCCGTCTGATGGGCGAGCTGGGATCAGTCGGCGGCGGTTCTGAGACTTCTTCGGAATCGGCCCGCGTGACCATCTCGTGGCAGCGTTTGATTCGTCCGGACGGCGTTCTGTTCGTCTTTCAGGGTGAAACCGGCGATGCACAAGGCCGCGGCGGTGCTTTAGGGTACCTTGACCAACAGTTGGGCAAAAAATATTCAATGCCGATTATTACAACTCTGTTAACCAGTGCTACCAGTTATATGATGGCTACCGATGAGGAAGATAATGGTTCCGAAACCGAAACTTCGCGCCAGCAGGCTGCGAACGATGCCCGTCAAAACTTCATTGATCAGATGAATCAGATTTTTGAACAGATTTTGGCCGACAAGACCAACATTCGTCCGCTCACTTATATTCCGGCCGGCACACGTATCATTGTCTATCCGAAAGTGGATCTGTGGCTGCGTACCGCAGAACGTGATGCCGAGGCTTCAACCAACATGAAAAAGAAAGACGTGCTGATTGATGATAAGGAAGCTCAGGATCGTATTGCGACTCAGGCTGCCGAACGTCGTATCAAACAGGCAACCGGTGGTGGCGGTTCGGCTTCTTCGCAAGTTGTTTACGAATCTGAAAAAGCTCAGGTTCAGCCGGTTCTGCTGGAAGAAAATTCCGGTGCCAAATCTGGTCGGACGCCGGCTTCATCGGTTGGTGCAACACCGCCGCCGCCGCCGAGCATGGGCGGTACCCCGGTGTCGACAGGCTCTTCTTCGGGGTCCGGAAGCGGCGTACCGCAGTTGTTTTAAGGAGGTAATATGAGTTTTGAAGTATTGGAATCTGTCTTACGTCCGCTTTCATACTGGTATAACCAGGAGAATATTGAAGAAGTTGCGATTAACCGCGCGGGGCAGGTATGGCTGCGCCTACGCGGTAAACGCGCCTATCCTTGGGTAATGTACAAAGATGAAAAATTGACCAAAGAATATTTGACCGATTTGCTCTATATTGTCGCCAATACTTATGAAATTCCGTTTGATCCGATCGCCGGCAGTCCGGTGGTATATGCCAGTATTCCGGGAGAACACCGTTTTTCTGCCATTTGCGGCAAAAACGTGATGTATGATGAAGAAGACTTAACCGGCGGTATAGCCCTGACAATTCGTGTGCATAGCGACGATGTGGCGTTCGGGTTGGGGGATTACGGGCTTAAGCAAGGGGAAAAGCTGCATCAGATCAATCCGTTGAAAAGCATTAAAGATCCGGAAGACCCGTATGAACGTCTGCTGCTAAGTATTAAACGCGGCGATCATATTCTGGTCAGTGGTGCGACTTCTACCGGCAAAACCACCTTTTTGAACAATTTGCTGAAGATTTTGGATATTCATAAACGGATCATCACGATTGAAGATACGCGCGAACTGCTGGTACCCCATCCCAACCGGGCGCATATCGTGATGTCTCGTACCGAGCAGACCAACCAATTTGACTATGCCAAAATTATTGACTTGGTGGTTCGTTTTACGCCCGATGCGATTATCGGCGGTGAAATTTCCACCAGCAACGCCGGCGCGTTGTGGGAGTTGATGGGATCCGGACATGATAACTGTCTGGCTACGATTCACGCCGAGAGTTCGACGGCGGCTTACGAAGCTTTTGTTGATCGTATTTTACATACTTATCCGACTATGGATCGTAAGAAGACAATTGAAGAGATGCATCATAAGCTCAGGGTTGTCCAGATAAACCGTGACGGTAACCTTCGTGCAGTGACTGAAGTCACCTAAATTTGATCAACTGAGAAAAAGGGCTGTAAAACGGCTCTTTTTTGTTACAAGAGCCGTATGCCGAGAGTGGTATCGTAATTGAACCGATGATACGGACAGACAATTGTCCGAGCGACTGAAGTGCCTTAGGTTGCCTGAGGCGTTTGCCATAAGATCTTACGCCCGTTATAAGTACTTTTGAATCTGATTGAAGATGCATTTTTTGTTATGTAAACATAAGTTATAAACAACTATTATTAATCATTTTAAAAATTTTATTTCGTTTTATCGGACATTAACTTATACAACAAAATGGGGATATTATTTTTTTATTCAACCACTAATTATTTGTATTAACGCTTAATTATGCTTCGGGGATAAAAACCTCATAAAGGATACCAGGCGTTTCTTTTAAGCCCTCTTTAGCTGCTAACCGTTGCTACGCGCCGTTTTGAACAATAAAAGCGGTTGCTTTTACAATTGTTTTTCGTTAATTTTAAAACACCAGCGCGAACATAGCTGTAGCATCCGTAAGGATGCGGAGCCGTAGAAAGCTCTAGCATAACCGGTATAGGATATAATACCGCAAGAACTGACGGAACTTTTTGATTTCGGATAGTTCGTATATCCCCTGCCACCACGGTCGGGGAGCCTTGAGTGTATGTTCAGAAACCAAATTGGTTTTAAAGGTTCAAGGGATCATAGTTATGCATGATGTTTCTACCTCTCCGACCACCTTCTGCAGTTTAAGTTTTAGACAAAAAACTACGGAAGTGGTCAAATTTTATCTTTTAAAATTTGAGGAGCAGAACATGACTTACGTGACTAAGAACTACCGTGCCCGCACTCCAAACAATCAACCAAATCCGATAGACGTTTTTATAGGCAGCAGAATTCGCCATTTTCGTAAACTGCGTCGTATCAGTCAGGTTGAGTTGGCTGCATCAGTGGGAACAACTTTTCAACAAATACAAAAATATGAGAATGGAAGCAACCGGGTTTCCGGCAGCCGCTTATGGATGATCAGTCAATCGCTGGAAGTGCCGGTCGCCCTTTTCTTTGAAGGGATAAACAGCAGAATCGGCCGTACGGCGGCAAGAGTGATCTCCGGAAACGCCGAAGCTCAGTACCGTCCGCCGGCTCAGTTCATACCCATTTGATCAGATCGTCCGGACAATATGATTGACAAGTGAACTGATCGGGTTGTTTGACATGATAAAACACATTGGACAATATGAAAACGATCAGTATGCCTGTCCGCCTTTCCTAAAGGCCGTCAGGCGATAAGTTTCAGCATATATTATTACCTTGCCGTAACAGTGCAATTTGCCTGCTTACAGCCGTTATAGGCGAGAATCGGTGATCTTTGAGGATACTGCAAAGCCAACGGTATGGTAAGGATATATTATTCCGACAAAAACACTCCCTTGAACGGGGAGTGTTTTTTATTAGTTGCCTTACAAAAAACTCCGAGTTTACTCGGGGCTGAATGCCAGGGTGTCGTTAGACACAGCGCTATGCCTTTGAACGCGGTCAAACCGTCAGGCTTTTAGATGATTAGAACCCTCAGTTTATTGAGAGCATCTATCTCTGATATTGAGCAGCTATTGCAACGGCGGGATATTGAGTTGTGCAATCTCGCCGGGACGAATTTTTATACTTGAGTACCGCATATTACCGGTCTCAATCATAAAACGTTGACGTCCGGTCAGCTGAGCGGCCAAATCGTAAAAATCGCGGCCGTTCAGATCCTGACGTTGCGGATTCATGATATATAAGACGCAACCCTGAGTTTTTTCGGCAACACCGCAACGCGCGCGTCCCCGCGGTACTTCGGAATTGATAACAACCCCCTGAAGACCGTTTTGAACAGTCGTTGGGCCGCTGAGAAAGATTTTTGCAAATAAGATGCCGAACAATAAAAACACGGCAGCGGTGACGAAAACGGCAAACCCCGTATAGAGGTCGCCGACAATCATCCGGTCTTTCCAGCTTGGCTGGACGGGGGTTATATCTTCGTCGCGAATGAAATTGCGTTCAAAATTGTTTTGTTGCAAACGGGAATCCTGCTGCAAAGTCGGCAGATTGTCGCCGTCAAGAAAAGCGTCCAAGCTGAAAGCGTCAACCTTTTGCGGTTCTGGCGTTGTTATGGTAGCGGTTGTCGGGGCCGGAACCACGGTTGTCTGAACCGGTCTCGAAGCTGTATTCTCAATCGCTTTAGACGGAACCGAAAGCGTATCGGCACCGGTTGCTGGGCGTTTGATCGGCCGCTTGACTTTTTTCAGTTTATGACGGACGGGAGCGCCACCGGAAGTATTATTCGGATTGTTCATTTCCCTATCTCCTTTTATTTAATGCCGGATACTTGTTTTTTGATTGTACGGATAATTCTTGGCACCATGAAGACGATCGTTTCCGATTTGGGGCTGTTGATGCCGAAAATCTGATTCGGAATACCGATGATTAAAAAGTTTTCGCCCAGTTTGCTGCGAATGCTGAATTGTGTAATCTGCCCTTCCGTTCCTTCAAGCGTGATGTCGGAAAAAATTCGGTTTTGCGGCATTAATGACGATTTTGCCAGCAGCGAGATCTGTGCTTCGGGCGATTTGCGGGCAGCGCATTTTCCGATGTCGAAACGGGCCAGCCATAAGTTCGGAACAATAAATTTGCCTTCTGCCGCTTTGACAACTCGTGCCTGTCCGGCCAGAAAGTTCTGCAGCGTTTTGAAGTTGAGATCGTCAGAAGTAGTCAAAACTCGGCCGATAACGCCGGTCTTGGCAGTTTTGATAGTTCCGAAATCGAAAGTGTTTAACAGTTTTTGCCATTCGATGTCATTGTGACTGTTGTAAGGATAAATGGTAAAAATGCTGACATCATAAGCGATCAGAACCGGATTTTCTTCAAAATAGTCCAGCAAATCCTGAATTTTGGTTTTCAATTCAAAATCGCCGTCAAAAGTAATTGAGTAATCGGACCAGTCGGTGGTGATGTTGGTAATGCCGGACCCGCGCAAAACGTCCAACAAAGCCAGAATAATCGGCCGTGATTTGGGAACGTAAAGAGTGAAGTTGGCTTTCCTGCTGATGGTCAACGTTTTGGTTTCGGCGTTGTAGCTGTAATAAATTTCGGCCGCATCGGCAATCATTTTAATGACTTCGGACAGTTCTCCGCGCAAATTTTCGGCAGAAATACTGGTATAAGGAGCATCTTTGGCCACCAGGCGGATGTCGGCTTCTTTGGTCAGTTTCAACAGAGCTTTTTCGGCCGGCATTGTCTTAAAGGAAAAACCGGTTACCTCAAAACGCGGCAGCGGGTTATTGACACCGTTGCGCGAGAGGTTAAATGCCTTCATGTTATAGGGAAGAGCCGTGATCATTTCCTGAGTTTTCCAGTTGACATTGCAGCGCAGCGGCGTTTCAAGGTCAAGCGCACTGGCGCCTTTGGGCGTGCGGATCATATTGGGGTCTTGCAGGTTGATCACCGTGGCGGCGGAAGTCGGGTCTATTTCAACCGGTTCGGGCTCGGGCGCCGGCGTTTTACAGCCGGTAAGCATTCCGGCCAACACAACACAAACGGCGATTCTTTTGAGATTATAACAAGATTTAAACATTAGTCGGCTACTTTCCGTTTCAAAGAGTGATTGTTAATATTATTTTTTGTCGTCTTCTGCGGGGAAATTCGGAGTGACGTTATTTTCCTGCATCAGCTTTTCCATCAGTTGTTCCATTCCCATCCCGGCACCGACGGTAGGATCGGCAGCTTTGTCGACGCCGCCCAACGCCTGTTTCATTTTTTCGACTTCGCGAGCGTCTTCCTTAATCATGTCGGGGGTGGAGTTGCTTTTCAGTTCGCTTTGATATTCGAGCAGCGTTTTTTTCAGACCGTTCACGCCGCCGGCGATTTTGCGTTCGACATACGGATAAAGTTCCTGATGTTGAAGAATATACTCTCCGGTTTCGTTGATTTCTTCCAACACGTCAAGAATGTAACCGAAAAACGGATAATCTTCAATGGCAAGGTTTCCTTTGCGGACACAGCGGGCGGCAATGCGCGAAACCGTACGATCATAATAGTCTTTCAGCAAAATATAGTTGTCAATATACCACAAATCGGAATTATTGGGTCCGGTTGTTTTGTTTGCTTCCATAATTTCTCACTCCCTTTGTGATAATTGTAGTGTGGCGTCTTTTTTTTGTAAATTGTTTTTTGTTTCAATTTACCCGATAATATCATTATTTTCAATATACGGATCGCGGAATTTTTCATCTTCCAGCCCAAGTAGGACAAATTGCGGCATTTCATTAAGAACAATTTCTGATTTTTCGGCGAATTCTACCGGGGTTTCAACCGTTGTTACGGCAGGAGCGGGCGCCAGCTCGAGTTCGGTGGCCAAATTTTCTTCTTCGGTTACTTCTTCGTATTCCCATTCCCAGTCTTCGCCTTCTTCGCCTTCGGCGGCAGCATCGGCGGGAACCTCTTCGTATTCCCACTCCCAGTCTTCGCCTTCTTCGCCTTCGGCAACAGCATCGGCGGGAACTTCTTCGTATTCCCACTCCCAGTCTTCGCCTTCGCCGTCCGCGGTGCCGGCATTGTTATCATCCCATCCCCATTCCCCGGTAGCGTCGGCGGCTTGCGAAGCGGCGGCAGCATTTTCCGTTTGCGTCGTATAATCGGAAAAATCGTTGGCCGAAATATCGGATTGCTGAGACGCATTGCCAAATCCCCAACCCCAATCGTCGTTCAAATCATTGTCTTTTATTTCGGTGGCAGGGGAAAAAGCTGTTGAAGCTGTCATCAGTTTAAGCAATGTTTCCGAAATTTGCGGTTTTGTTTTTTCAACTGCCGGTTGAGGCGTAATCTCCGGTTGGGGAGCATTTTCCGGTTTGGCCGGTTCTGATTTGATAGCAGTTGCGGTTGTTGCCGGTGACGATATCGGTTCAGGTTTGATTTCTGCCGGCGTCGGCGTCGAAGAAAGCTCTGGTTTGACCGCATTTTGAGACGGAGCGGAAGTCACCTTCTCGGCCGCCGGAGTCGGAACCGCTTTTTCCTGTTGATTGTTTTCGGTCGCCGGAGAGGTCTCCTGATCGCGATTTTTCTTCTTTTTCTTCTTTTTCTTTTTTTTCTGACTTTCTTCGTCGGTTTCTAAAACTGTTTCGCTGTTATCGCCTTCCGGAACGAAAGTTTGAGCCAGCGGTTGAAACGGCGCCGGATGATCTGTCACGCTTGACGGTGCGATTGTTGTGTCGGTAACGCTCTGAACCGGCATAGTTGCAGCGGGAACCGTAATAACGGTCGGCTGAACGGCGGTGGCCTGCAATTGACTCAGAGCGGTAATAATTGCCTGAGTCGATTGCCGCTGGCTTTCTCTTAAGGCTGATGAAATAAGTGCCGAAAATTCCTGGTTCTGAGCACGGGCAATGTCACGGAACAAATTGGCCTGCATCCGCATAATTTCTTCGACCTTGAGATTGTTTTGCGTCCCTTGGGACAACCCGGCGTCTTTCTTGAGGGTTTCCAACGTCTCTATGATGGTTTGGGCCGAATTTTTCTGGCTTTCTTTCAGCGCCATTGAAATAATGGAAGAAAACTCCTTGCCCTGAGCCTTAAGGGCTTGTTCGACCGATTCCATCGACGGTTGCCCTTTGGGAGACGTTGCGGCATAAGTAATCGGCGCTGGTCCCTTATTTTCGTTGATCTTTTTAAAAGAATCTATCAGAGCCTGAGTAGAAACCTTTTGGCTTTCTTTAATGGCCGTGGCAATGATGGAAGAAAGTTCTTCTTTTTGGCTCTTGGTGGTTTCTTTTAGGAAGGCCGACTGTGCTTTAACCAAATCGTCGACAATTCCCTTCATTTGCAATGCGGCTACGGCTTCGCCCGGATTGTCGCCGCTGCTGATAAATTTGATCTGATTGTTTTGTTCAATCAGTTTGGTAAGATTTTCTTGCAACTCCATAAACGACCGTGTGATGATTTTATTATCCTCCAGACGTTTTCTTTCGGAGTTTTCCATTGCTTCGGCTAGTGCTTGGGAAATAATGTTGGTAAAAGATTCGTCGGCAATCAGTTTCATGGGACCGTCAAAACTGATGTTGGTGTTTTCGCCGCCGACATTGCCGCCTGAAACAGCAGTCGGCCGGTTGTTTTGCAGTTCGCGAATGATTTCGGCGTTGGATTGAGCCAGACTGCTGGCCAGGATGCGTGCGAAGTTGTCGCTGTTAATGATGCCTTCGCCGCTGCCGTTTGCAGAAATCTGCGCTTCGGAGAGAGCATCCTGCAAGATGTTGCTGTTGCCTTTCTTGTGGGTGTGGGCCAGCGGTTCCAACCCTTTGCTTTTTTGTTCCAGGTCTTCAAGATATTCCTGAAGCGGCGTGCCGCCGGGCAGGCTCTGGAAGATGTTTTTTACTTCCGGTGGCAGTTCCAGCAGCATTTTGTTGAAGGATTCTCGTCTTTCGTCGCTGAAGATGTGTAATTGGCGGAAAATATTTAAAAAACGTTGTGCGACAATGATTGGCAATTCATCACTGTCGTTTTTGCTCTGGCCAAAGCTGGCTGAACTGTTAATACCTTCTGCCACAGTCGTCCCCCCTTAGATTACAGGATATACTGATTACACCATAAAGTCAAATTCATAAATGTCAATTAAAAGCAATATCGTAAAAAACCACGAAAACGTGGTTTTTTACGATTGATGATATTTATAAATAGATGGCCACAATTTTGTGGAGTTTACCGAGGTCGTTGTCATCCAGTTTGATTCTTTCGTCCGGGTTCCAGCGGATGCCATACAGCTTGCCGTTATCATCTTCGCGAATGCTGACGACCATTACTTCTTCGGGATCGACTTGATAGACGGCAATATCGCCGACGCTGACCACTTCTTGCGGATCAACCAGCAGAACCGAACGTGCCGGCAGCAGACTGCCGAGACGGCGGGTACACAGGTTTAGCCCGTAGGCTTCTTTCTTGCCGTTCAAAACGGCCGGACGACTGACCCATTTGATTTCTTTTTCGTTGTCGATAATCACATTGCCGTCTTTGCCGGGAACCCCGTAGACCGGAATTTTCTGACTGTCGCGGGGAGCGGTGTCAAATGCCGAAATGGCGCCGCGCGGGTTAGACAACAGTTTATATTTGGCGTCATTGCGCTGAATGATTTCTTCCAGCATACCTTTGCCGTCCAAATTTTTGATGGCGTCTTTCAACTCGTCGACCGTGTAGCCCAGCGATTTAGCAATATTTTTCATTTCCTTGTCGGAAACTTCGCGTTGTCCCATTTCAATCCGGTGATAGACTGACAAAGTCATGTCCGAACTTTCGGCAACTTCAATCAAAGTCAGGTTTTTTTCGTTGCGGATCTGCCGCAACCCGGCGCCAAGCGTTTTCAGCCCAGCTTTTTCGTTGATTTTGTTTCTTCTTTCTTGTTCCCGCCGCCAGGAGAGAACGACGTCTTCTTGGGAATTTTGTTCATTGACGAACAGATCCTGCATCGGACAATCCAACAGTTCGGCTACCCGGACCAACTGTTCCTGATCAATTCGGCGATAACCTTTTTCGATTTTGGAAATGGCCGAAAGGCTGACGCCGAGATGGTCGGCCAGCTCCTGCATGGAGCGTCCGCGTAATCTTCTGTACATTCTTATCTGGTTGGGGAAAATAATTTCTTCCATAATTACCACCTTTGCATCTGTTACAAATCACTTTAAATTTTATGTAAATAATAATCTAACTTTACAATTAATCAAGAATTTTGCACAGAAGATGACAATTTTGTGCAAAAAAAACGGCAGAAAACTGATTTTCTGCCGTTTGGGACTGTTTTTACCGGACAACAGGTTACCTAAACTCTTTGAACGTATAAGCTTTGTTGCCTTTTCGGCCGACTTGTTCCGCAAATTGCTTCATGGCGTCTTTGGAGAACATAATTTGATCTGCCGGAATGTTATCGGCAAGGTCTCCGTTCGAATACAAAGGTCGTCCGGAAATACCCGAATAGTGTTTGCTGAAGGCGTAGCGGTCTTGGGTAACCGTCACTTTGCTGCCGTCGGCTTCCGTCTTCTCTTCGATATAAGACTTTCTTTGGACAATGCCGTCAGTTGCAAAGCCCACGCCTTTACCGTCGGTGCCGATGGTTCTGAATTCGGACATCACACGTTCGTTGGCGCCGAAAGTCAGCGAGAACGAAGAACGGCTGCCGTCCATGTTAACCTGGTTGACCGTCCAGACTTCTTGTCCGTTCTCATCCGTCGATTTTTCAACTTGGCGACTTTCGAAGGAATTGTCCAAGCGGGCACCGCCGTAAGCCTCGCCCATGCGTTCGTTCATAACTGTCTGGATAACCGTCAGTTGCTTGTCCTCTTCGCTTTGCATTGAATTTTGCATAAAGTCGTTGATAACCTGACGATTGATTGTTCCGTTATCTCTCATCGCATATTTCAGCAGTGCAGCATTGGTTTTGCTTTTTTCGCTAATTTGGGTTCCGCTGCGATCATATTTGCGGGTAACCGTTGCATAGGCGTCGGTTGACATTTCCGTGCGTTTGCCTTTGCGGCCTTCGATAACGACATTCATCCGTGTATTGCCGTTGGCATCGGTGCTGAAGCTGCGGTATTCTTTCTTTCCGCGGCGTCTTTGCCAAAAACTGGTTGTGTCGTACATCACATTACCGTCAGCATCTTTCATGACGTTGCCGTTTTCATCATAGGCTCTCGATCGTACCGGGTTATTCATGTTGAGGTTGCCGGGCAGGTTGTCACGATCTTGGGCTGCATTTTTCCACGAATTGATCTTAACCTGATGGTATTTCTCGGTAACTACGCGACCGACCGCAACTCCGGCGGTTTTAGCTCCTTTGGCAATCGGTTTGCCGATCGCCATCCCCGGACGTTTCAGGAACATTTCGTTGGCAAATGAACCGGTTCTGCCGCCGATGTCGCCGCTGTTCTGGAAGCTTATTCCGCTGGCGAAACCGTCGGCAAATTTTTTCATTTCGCCCAGTACGGCCCAGCCAAGCATACAGACGCAAGCCACTTTGACCACTTCAACCATCCACCAGAACAGCTTGATCAAAATACCGACGTCGCTGGTAATGATCTCGCTCAGGGTATCGGCGGCAATTGAAGCGATGATGTAGATGATCATTGACAGGAAAATGAAACTGAATATAGCGTTCAGGAATATTTCCCAGATCTTTTGCAGGTAGTTGGCGGTGATCTTAAAGGCGAAGGCGCCCAAAGCCGCCGGCAATAATGCGACTGCAATCGACAGCTTGAGAATGCAGTCCACCAGCAGGAACGGATAAATCAGCAGCAGCATCACCCCGCCGATGTAAAAGAGGATGCTTGTGAGCAGATAGCCGAGATTCGGAAAAACATAGAATACCGCATTTTCCGAACTCCATGCCAGACACCAGCAAACTCGGCCGAGTGCCAGAATATCGCTGATCTGATCTTGAATCGCTTTAATGGTACAGAGAATGCCGGTGCCCATTTCCGGTGACAAACCGCCTTGATCACTGCCGACTACCGACAGGTTGTCATCTCCCAGTGAACAGGTATCGGAAATTTTACCCGCCAGCTGAGCCACTTTCAGCCCGGTGGAGAAAACCGGATCTACTGTATTTGACAAAATTTGGGGCAGTCCCGAATTGAGTAGAATAACCACGACCAAAACTCGGAAGGCCTGATTGAGCAGTGTCTTAATATAGATTCGGGGTTCCCTGATCTCCATCGTCGAAACAAATTTGATGGTAATGAAAGAAAGCCATAGTGCAAAAGCAACCAAAACAACCGACACAACCGCCTTGGCCAAAGCGTCAAAAGCCTGTTTGGCCATAACGCTGGCGGTATTAAACAGGATTTCAAACGGTTTGCAGAAGAAACATCCCCATTCCCGCTGGCTGTTGCGCACTTCTTCGTAAGGTGCACAGCTGTTTGATCCTTTTAACGGCGTTTCGGAGTTATTGCTCTGAGCAATCGAAATAGCAGTTACCCCAGCTGCAGCATCAATCGGAGTTGAGCTGGAGGCAGCAAAAGTTGCATCTTTACATTTTGACAGTCCGCTTGAAGGAAGCGGCGTTTTGCAATTACAAACCCCCTGAATCTGATCGCACATCGGGTTAACCAGAGCATCACCAGGACCGCGCAGTTCAAAGTGAAGGTGAGGGCGTCCGCAGGCGCCGCCGGTACCGCCGACATAGCCAATCAGTTGGCCTTTTTTGACTTTGACGCCGGGTCCCAAACCGGCGACCGGCTTGTTGGTCAGGTGCCCGTAGCGGGTGGTGTAAGTGCCGTCGCAGCCTTTATGTTCAATATAAATGACGTTTCCATAACCGCCACCGCTGCTTTGGCAGACGCCGCGTGCCGGTTCGGGAGTTCCGAACGTGAATCTTTTGATGACACCGTCCATTGCCGCGGTTACCGCCGTTCCCATGCCGGCAGCGTAATCCATGCCGTTGTGGTTACGTTTGCGGCTCCATCCTTCGTTACGATAGCAAACGTCTTCAGGTATACGGGAGACGTTGGTCACCGGCATGGTATCAATACAACTGCCGGCAGCTTTGTTTGAATTTTCTATACATTTGGGACTGATGTCATAGCGAGCTTTCCTCCCGTCCGGACAATCTGGTTGGACGTGTCCGCCGCTGTTTTTAACCGTGCAGGAACTGGCAGCCGGGGCATCAAAAGATACCAGGGCAGCAAATGCAAGCATCATCAGAAAGATAGTTCTTCTTATGCTTTTATCTTTATATGTCCGTGTCATAGTCATTGCTTCCACCTATTTCTTCTTTTTGTTGCCCGTACCGAAAGTTTTGTCAGCGGCACCGCCGATTAAGTCGTTGTCCGAGTTCTGCTGTTGTTGCTGCTGGTCAGAGGTCGGTATGCTGTCAACCGCATCTGCAGCTTTGCCGGCTGTTTTACCGACTTTGTCAGCAAGTTTACCCATCTTCTGTCCGGCCTTTTTGATCTTGTTGGCCACCTTTTCGACTTTCTTCATGCCTTTGCCGGCTTTTTCGAGTGTTGCGCCGGTTTTTTCCATGACCTTACCCATCATCTTCATCGCTTTGGCGGCCATACGTCCGGCGTTTAGAGCGGCAGAAGATGCAGCGGTTGCCGTGTTGCTGGCGGTGGCGGCAGTTTCGGTAACCGGTGCCGCAATACCGAAGCTTGCTGCCGTACCTGCATGAGCAGCTCCGGTAATACCCTGATTAGCCGCTTTAATGCTTTGATCTGCCGAAGCCAGGCTTTGGTCAATGTTATCTGCCGCGGCCTGCAGTTGCTTACCGCCTTCTTTCATGGCCTGTCCGCTCTTCTGCATTGCGTCACCGGCACTGGTACCGCTGCCTTTGTTAGCATCTTTCATTGCATTTTTATCTTTATTCGGATCTAAGCCGGTCATAGCTTTGGCGCTTTCCATCGACGACGGTTTCTTCTTCTTGCTGCCTTCTCCGTTCAATTCGCCATTGCTCAGTTTGTCAACACCGTCCTTAATTTCTCCGGCTTTATCCAGAAGGCTCTTATCATCTTCCTTCTTATCACCGCCAAACATTTTGCCAGCAATCTTGTCCATCCCTACCGAAGCCTGGTGTTTAGCCAC
Organism: uncultured Azospirillum sp.; assembly: GCA_900539605.1. Taxonomy (GTDB): domain Bacteria; phylum Pseudomonadota; class Alphaproteobacteria; order RF32; family CAG-239; genus JAFUYI01. Next base: position 61,459 of record UQCS01000007.1, read on the forward strand.
TTTACCGGCAAACTTGACCGGTTTCATGGCCTGTTTTTTGGCAAAGTCGGTAGCTTTGGTCATTCCCATGTGCATCGGGCTTGCCGTCTTGAAAATATTGTCAGGGAAGAATTTGTCAACATAATCGCTCATCGTCGAACCGATCAGTTTGATGGCAAACATATAGGCAAATAAAATGACAAGCCAGCCAAAGCTCCAAAACGACAATTGTTCGTTGATATATTCGGAGTCGCCGTCTTCAATTGCCGTCATCATTTTTTCGGTTCCGCCCATTTCGGTTGTCAGAAGCGTGTCAATGCTGGCGTTCATTGCTTCTTCTGATCCCAGGTCAAGCGCGTTGCTGACCAGCGCCAAACCGGCTGCGACCGTCATCCCCAAAAAGAGTAGGATACCCGCGGATCTGAGAACAATGCTGAAACATGAAGCCAGCTTGCCTTTGGTGATGTTAAACGGCCACAAACCTACGGTGATCGGCATTGCGATAATGGCAAAGCCCAATTTGAACGAGATATCGACCAAATAGTAGGCAACCGACAAAGTCATCATGAAACCGCTAAACCAGATGAAGGCGCCGCTGAGCCAAATCCAGATATTCGGGATACGCGCGATTTTCCAGTCGAAAGCACCGGCATGCGTAGAGTGGCAGGTGATCATATGTCCGATTTCCAAGTGAGTTGAAACCGTATAATCAACCGCGGCAATGTATTGCTGCAGCTGATTGAGGAAGTGAGCCGGAATCGGGCCGTCCTCAAACAGGTAAACGCTGTCCAACTGGATATTGGCAAGATTAAGTCCACTGGCGGCTGAAGCGCTGGCCAGCCATGCAATACCGAATTGGGCGCCAAAGTTCATAAACGGGACGATTGCATAATTGATAAAGAAATCAACCCCGGCACGGATAACCAGATAAGCGCCCAGCACTTTAAAAGCCATAATCAGCAGGTCGTTGACCATAGCCGTCGGTTCCAAGTTTTTGAGCGACGACAATTGTTGCAAAATATAAAAGGCAACCCACAAAATTGCTCCGAGCCACAAAATCTTCGTTCCGGCATCTTTCGAGACGTCGTATAAATAGGTGCAGGCGTTCATAAAACTGCCGATCAGAGCTGTGACAATATCGCAGGCATAACAACTTGATTTGTAAATGGCATCCATTCTTTCTTTGTTGCATTCGCGGTTGGATACGCCGAAAATTGTTCGAGTGATAAATTTACCGATTTTTGCAACGGCCTTAGTGGCAAATTTGCTGGCTTGATAAAGCGGGTTGTAAGTGACCAAAATATCTTTCATAACTCCGTCAGGCAGGGAGTCTTCTATCATATCAAGACTATTTCCAATCAGATCAAAACCGGCGCTTAAACCATCACCGACCAGGCTGGAAACATAACTTCCGACACCGCCGGACTTTCCGTTCAGAGTACGGTTTACCGCGCGCTTAAAATGCCGGTATTCACGGTCAAAAGCGCTAGAACCGCCAGAGGATTTGTCCTGTTTTTCACGGAAAACTTTTGAACTTCCGGTTGGGACAGGTGATATATCGTAAGTTTTGTTGGGAGGCAGGTTGACGTTTTCGGCACATGCGATGCCGGGATACGCAAGCGCGGCAAAGCAAACCAGCAGCAATACCGTAAGATTTGCTTTCAGCTTGTTGAATATGTTAGTCCGCTTTGTCACTTTCTTATCCTTTCCCTAGCTTTCTTCTTCGTCATCGTCATTGCCGGCCAAAGCGCCCAGCTTTGATTTGACGCCCTGGAATTTTCCGTTCAATGCCCGCAACTTGGCCGAGTTTGCCAACGCCAGCCCGGCACCGCCGGTAACGGCACCCATAACCGCCCATTTGCCGGTTTTGAACAATGCGGCACCAATTCGTTTCTGGAAGTTGGTATCGCCTTTGCCGCCGACCAGCGAATCGGCAATCGATTTTGCAATATCCATTGCGCCGACCAGCAAAAATCCGACCAGCAGAAGCATCAGCATCGGTTTGCTGAAATCGGTCAGCGATGTTTTGTCGCCTTCAATCAAGTCTTTGTTGTCTACCAGAATTTGCTGAATTGCCGCCATTGCCATCAAAATAACGATCGCAATACACATCATGAACGCGGCGGAATTAAGGATGGTTGCAAAAGCGGTTGTCGTCCATTTTCGTGTTGGCTTAAAGGCATAGGCCATGATGAAAATCGGCATCATCAAAACCATCAGCGCAAAGCGGAAGACACTGTCAACCAGATAAAAGACAAATCCGAGTTTGATGAATGTAAACAAACAAATCATGATCAGTCCGCAGATTAGAGCCATAAAGCCGGGTTGGGAAATGATAACCCATCCGAGCTTAAATCCGAAATTCAAACGCTCGTTGACGGCACAGATCATGCATTCCATCATTTGTTTCGGGGCAAGCGGAAAACTTTCCGGCGTGGCTGCATCCACTTGTGCAACGGTGCAGGCTACGTTATATTTTGCTTCAACCGTTCCTTCGAAAGGTATGTACAGCCCCAGCGTTCCGAGGCCGTAATTCGCAGTAGCACTGCCGCCGCCCGGGTTCTTGGCAAAATAGCCCAACATCTCGCTGCCGAGTTCCAAAAAGGCGTTATAGATCGGGAAAATCAGCGAGTTCAAAACCCAGATGACGCCGGTAGTTGAAGTGGCCAGCATGCCGCAGATGAAACATAGGAAAAACTTTTTCATCACTTCTGTCCACACTTCCGCCGGAGATTCTTCAGTAAAGGAACTGACATGGCGCATAATTCTGAACGCAAGCCAAACCGCAAAGGCAACCATCATTAATGCCATGGCCCCCTGAGTCATGTGGCTATACATCCCCATCGTAATATGGCTGGTCGTGTCATAAATTGCACCGACAACCGATGCCTGCCAGCATTCACGGTGTCTGATTTCTAGTTCGCGGCCATCTTGTGTTTGATCGATTGCAGAGTTGTCGCCTTCCACTCCCGAACAAGCAAATAACAGTAACACTGCCGGAATGATAATCAGCAACTTCCAAAATTTTGCTATGTTAAAGTTCTTTACCATCGGTAGTCCCCTTTGTTATTTCTGGTTTTTCAGCATTTCCAGCAGGCTGCTCAATCTGGATTCCGCTTTTTTCTTCTCTTCTTCCAGTTTTTTCATTTGTTCGTTATCGGTACCGACAACACCGGTAGAACCGGTTGAGGTTCCTTTGTCTTTGAGTTTCTTCTTCAGTTCTTCAATCTCAATCTGCAGACCGGAAATTGTTCTTCTCAAAGTGTCGATTTCGGCACGGGCTTTTTGAGCATCGCTCTTTGCACTGCCATCGTTCTTGCCGCGGGAGCTGTTTTCAGCAGTCGACGGTTTGCGGTCACCGCGTCCGCGGGTTGCGGCTTCTTCTGCCGCTGTACCGAGTTTACTCTTCGAGTCGTTCACCAATTGATCTGCTTGTGCTTTCATCTCAGGCGAAACCTCACCGGCCGCGGCAGCACCGCCGTCGTTTGTCGGTTCGGTATTCTGAGTTCTTGGCGCGCCGGTGTTTTGTTCTTCCTGATAAGACTGACCGCCGCTTCTGTCGCCACCGTTGCTGTCACCGTTGCCGCCGGCAGGAACTGCGTTGTGAGCGGTTTGGTCGGCGTTGGCGTCTGCCGGAGCTCTTGTACCGCCGCTTCCCTGTCCTTCCGGAGAGATTCTGTTCTGCTCTTCCTGAGTCGGAGCGCCTTGAGTACCTGTCGGAGCGCCGTTTCTTCTCTCGTTGTCGATCTGCGGCTGTCCATTCTGTCCCGGTCTCCGTTGACTGTTCTGAGCGTCGGCATTGCCGCCGCTACCGCCACCACTGCCGCCGTTGCCTCCGGAACCGCCGGCACTGCTGTCGCCCCCAGTGCCTTTCAAGCCCAGAGCTTTACCGACGGCGCCGGCACCGCTGTAAAATTTACGGCTGACGGCTTCTTTGCCGCTGCGGATTTTGTCATTTACCCCGGTAGCTTCGCCAACCGATTTGCCCACGGCAGCAGCCCCTTTAAGTGTTCTGGTTGTGCCCCATTTGGCTGCACCTGCACCAGCAGAAGCAATCGTCGAACCGAGGTTGCCCGGGCTGCCGCCGCTCATCTGAGCTGCCAGAGAAACAGCCTCAGAAGTTAGCTTAAAGCCGAAAATGCAGCACAGAATCAGGAACAGCAGCCCCAATAATCCGATGCTCATGATATCAACGATCGGTTTAACTTCATTGGCGTTAACCAACTTCATAATAGCATCATAACCGCCTTCGCCTCCGGTTACAGCCTGTAAACTTAGCTCAATGTTAACACTGACGACGATGCCGAGGAAAACAAAAGTGAAAAATGTATTCATAAACATATCCCAGCCTTTTTTCGTATAGCCGGAAGTCAGTTTAAACGGCCAGGCTGCAATCAGGAACGGCATCAAGCCGCCGACAACGCCGAGTCGGATAACCGCATCAATCAGATAGAAGCCGAAAGCCAGACAGGTCAGCCAGCTGAAGACCCAGATGATCAAACCGCTGGAGAACATCGTCAGATCCCACAGGCCGTACCAGTGAGCAGCCTCATTGCGCGAAACACACATCAGCGAACTGCCGATTGAAGTGGCAACTGCCAGTTCCTGCTGTACCGAAGTAACAAAGCAGTTGACTTTGGCAAATAACGATTCGCTGTAAAAGCCTTTTATTATGGTAGCCCCTTCCGGCATGTTGGTTGAAGCCGCACAGGTCATAAACGAAGAAGCCGAGTTGCTGCTGGCGCTGCGGAACAAAAATGCCCCGCCGAATTCCATTGCCGCATTCAATAACGGTTCTAAAACCAGTCGGTACAGTTCGGAAACATGAGTCAAAATCAGATAAGCCAACAAAACCTTAAAACTCATGACCAACAACTCCGAAACAAATTTCGGACCATCCTGCTTGGTAAAAGAACTTACTTGTTTAAGCGTAACATAAGCAATATAGAGAGCAAATCCGATCAACATCAGATTTTTGAACCCTTCGGCCAGTTGTTCGTAGGAGACAATGCTCATCGATTGGGCGGTATTGAACAAAATGACAAACAGCGGGCACAGAATACATTTCTTGCTCTGTTCCAGTTTCAACGGTAACGGTACACAGCCGTCCATCAAACCGCCGACGGATTTCATGTTAACATCCATATAAATTTTTTGTCCGTCTGCTGTTTCATAAACGGCGGCGGCTTTGGCAATTGCTTTTGCAGAGTCTTTTTGTTTTGCAAGTTCTGCCGCGGCGGCATTAGCTGCGTCAATGTTGTCAGCGTTGTCGGCTGTTCTGTAATCTTCCAACGATTCGGCAATTTTGCTCCGGCTACGGAAAATATCTTGTATGCCGCCGGTAACCACATTCCATACCCCGGTGACCGCGTTGCGAGATCCTTTCCAACGGGCGGCAGCGGCATTTGCGGCTCCGCTGACATGGGCGCCGGCTGCTTTTGTTACACTGATGTTGCCGAATTGCTCTTTGATATCGCTCTTATTGACGGCACGGATGTTGTCGGACTTGTATCCTGCTCTTTCGGCGGCAGCATCTACGGCCTTTTGTCCGCCGAGCCGAACGGCTTGTGCGCTCGCGGTGTCCTTAATTGCCGAACTGATACCTAACGGATCTATTGCATGGGCCGTATTCGGTAAAAATGCAAATAATCCCCATGCCAGGAGTCCAAAAATCAAGTATGGTTTTAATTTTTCAGTCATTGTCATTTCCTCTTCCCAAAGGGATTACCAAATATTTTAAGCCCGATCAGCAACATAATAATCACCAGTCCGAGAGCGTAAAGGAGAGCGTATTTGAAGGTAAAAAGTTGCCAAAAATCAAAGTAATACATAGCAGCAAAAGCCAGTATAATACCCAAATTTATCAACAATGCCTTCATGACATACCACTCCTATTTTTAGCAAGTATAACATAAAAAAATGCAAAAGATTGTTACAGTTTTTTTATTTTTTTGTATCTCTGCACTTTTCTAGAATTTTCCGTTTTGCAGAAAACTTTTGCAGCAACGAATCGTACGTTGATCTGCTGCCGAATTGATCCGCCAAATTTTGATATCCTTTATATCCTTTGCTCCTGGCAAAAACGAATCGCCGGTTTGCGGCAAAAGTTGTTCCCATGATTTGGGAAGCATGCGGCGAATCAATGAGCCGATTCGGTTGTGGGTGTTGATGATGGCGAATTCGATTTTTTCGGGAAAACGGGAAATTTTCGCCGCGCGATGCGAATCGCCGAATTTTATCATCGGTCCGAGGATGGCAGTAGCAATTTTGCTGTCTGCCAAACGCTCCCACAGCCGATATCCCCGATTCGGCGGATTGATTTGGACGATTCGACCTATTTTTATCTTTTTTTGCCACAGCGAATCGGCACTGAGCAGCTTTTTGACCAACAAACCGCCGATTCCGTCGCTGATAAAAGAGATTTCCTTAATACCTTCCAGATTGTTCAATAAAAAATCAATTTGCCGTAAATGGGCGTCCATGTCTTTGCGGGTGGACGGATAATTGATCGCAATCGGAACGGCCATGATTGATTCGACCATTTTAGCCATTTGATTAAACTGATTTTTATTGCCGCCCAAACCGTGAAGCATAATAACCGCTCTTTCCCGAGAGGAGGAAAGTTGGAATATCTTGCTGCAACGGACAAACGCGTGATGGCAGTCTTCAAAGCTGCCGACAGCCCGCCGAATATCCCAGTTGTCAAGCAAACGATACCTTTTAGTGATGCAATTCCTTTGAATGCGCCACTTTTGTGAGAAGAAAACATCTTCCCATAGCTGTCTTCCGCCCAGTGTAAAGAAAGTAAAAGCCATGTCAATTCAATCTCTTCAGTTAATTTGCGTACCAGTATAACAGAATATAACCGAAAATTAAAGCTAATGTTGAGGGATTCGCCTCCAACCTAACCGTTTTTTCTATTGTGCCGGCTGTTAATTTACTATATGATATATATATGCGCTGAATAAGTGCGGGCATCTTCCGTCATGGAAGCTCGGTCAGAGCCGTAAGAACGGTCTCACAAAAATATCCTTTTATTCAACGGGTTATGAAAAAGATCGAAAAAAATCGAAAAAAATGCATTTTTTGTGTTGACAGATGACGAATAATTTTCTATAAACCCATTCACCGACGTTGAGACGATAACGTAACAATGCCGGGCGACCTTAAGAAGGTGGTTATAAGAGAAGAGTAAATAAGAAGCTAGAGGATATGCGGACGGTACGGT
>UQCS01000008.1 GCA_900539605.1 uncultured Azospirillum sp.
AGATAAATACTGGTCATCCCGCTAAGAGATTTTGGTTGATCCTCCTGCTGCAGCTCCCCAGCCTGTGCACTGCGAACCAATTCCCGCAGCAAACATACTTCCGCTGAATTCAGGAACCGGCGTGTCCTCCGCCGTATCTGTGCAACCAATAGCCCCATGAGCAGAACTGCTGTCGCAATCAGGACCACCTTAAATGAATTTTCATTCATAAACACCGCCCCATTTCTTTTTTATTCTGGAAACTTACGGATCATTTTTTCAGCAGCAAACAAACGCAAACACTTTTAGAATAAGCAAAAACCCCGGAAGCCTTGATTTTTCTAGGTTTCCGAGGTTTTCAGAGAGAGGCGACAACCAGATTTGAACTGGTGATCAGGGTGTTGCAGACCCACGCCTTACCACTTGGCTATGTCGCCATATTTAGTTAAATGACCCCAACGAGGTTCGAACTCGTGTTACCGCCGTGAGAGGGCGATGTCCTAGACCACTAGACGATGGGACCGTGTTTTGTTGTGCTTTTAACCTATATTTTTATTTTTGGCAAGCTTTTTTATCAAATCTTACATAATTATCGGCAACGATTTTAATCAAAAACATCTTCAACGGCAATATTACAACCATTCAAACATTTGCCACAGCAATGCCCGGATTCTCCACCAAGACAACGGCATGATTATCTTTCCGCTTCGTTTTTAATTACATTTGCGGCCGTTTTAAACAGGCCGGCTTCAGGCTTCTGATCCATAGCAGCATTTTTCTCTTTAATGCTCTTAATATTCTTAGCGCGATTGATGGCGATTTTGCGCTCAAGCATTTGCTCACTGTTAAGATACCGCCTTTTTTCACATGTTCCGTCTTTAAAATCAACAAAATCAATTGTCCACTTTCTAAGCGCTCTCTTACATGGTTCATAAGCAGCGGCCTGTTCAATCAGAGCTGTCTGCTCTTTGTTCAACAAATAGTTTTCACTGTGCTCATCCAACTTTACAGAATCGACGTCGCAACCCGACCAGCTTTCCGTATCCACCCTGATGCGTGCAGAATCGCCGTCGTCTAAATATGTATATTTGGTAAATGAATCGGCGGTGTCCCTGCTTCCCAAAAAATGTTGTTTTAACATATAGCGTCTCCTTATAAAACGCTTCTGTTTCATGCGCCGGCTGTATCAGCCAACGCTTTTTCCCAAGTGGTTAAACCTATCAGTCCCCAATCGACCGGAATTTTTTCCACCATTTTTATATCGGCAAAATAGCTGTCCTTGATGTTATCGTCAAGAAGCGTCTCCACCATCACCACTTCTCTGGCTTTTTTCAATTTCTCGCGAATATCGGGATGAATATAATCTAAAATGATTTTCTGTTTGCTGTTGCGCAAAAACACCGCGTGGTCGCGCCCGTCATAAATAATCTGCGGTGCACACGGTGCATCTTTCTTTGCGGTTAAAAAAATATAAAGTTCACCGGCATCGCCCTCGGCCACCACGAATTTTTTTTCAGTCGTATAGTCACTCATGGCCGCCTCCTGCTATCCGTTTTGGCGTTTTCTGTTCATCAGCAGGTTACGGACATCATGCGAAATCTGACCGGCTTTTTCCTTAATGCCTTCTTTGATCTGATAAACCGGAACCGATGCGGTCACCTTACCGTTTTCATCATAACGGTTAACGACCGTTCCCAAGTATTTACCGTCTTTATTGTACAGTTTTTCACCGTTTTCCACTTGAGAAACCATGAAATGAGCGGCGGAACTGACAAGTGCGTTCAGAGTTGTACGCTCACTGCCAGCACGACCGCCGGTGTCTTTTTCATCTACCATGGAGAACGCTCCCCCCATAGAAACGATTGCCTGAAGACCGCCGGCATAAATCTGCGCCGTTGTTTCGGCATTTTCGACTTTGCCGAATCCCTGCAGCACCTTAAAGGCGCAAAACGCCGCAACCACATGTTTAACTTTGACCTTTCCCATAATTTTACGGTTAAGGACATGTTGGTCCAGACTATCCATAAACTGCTGCATGTTTTTTATGACATTTCTGCTTTCGGCTGCTCTCATTTCAAGGTACTCCCAAGTTTCCTATAACTGTTACCATAGCATATTAGACAAAAAAGTCAAACATTATTGCTTACCAGTTGACCAAATGTTCCAGATAGGCATCGGCAAAAGACGGTCTCAGATTTTGATAATCGAGATAATAGGCGTGTTCCCATACATCAAGCGTCAGAAGCGGGATCAAACCGTGAGCAAGCGGCGTATCGGCGTTGGAAGTTTTCACCACTTTCAGCGTACCGTTGTCATCCGCCAGCCAGGCCCATCCGCTGCCAAATTGCGAAACCGCGGCATTTTTGAATTCCTGCTTAAAATTTTCAACCGAACCGAAATCGCGTTCAATCCGTTCCTTCAGAGCAGCTTCGGGTTCTCCGCCGCCGTTTGGACGCATCGATTTCCAGAAAAAATCATGGTTCCAGGCCTGAGCAGCATTGTTAAAAATTGCAGCGGCTTCAGGCTTGTCAACGGTGGCACGGATAATTTCCTCCAAAGACATATTTTCATACGGTGTGCCGGCAATCAGACGGTTCAGGTTGTCCACATAGGCCTTATGATGTTTGCCATAGTGAAATTCCATCGTTCGCTGAGAAATATAAGGTTCCAACGCATTCAGCGCATAGGGAAGCGCCGGTAATTCAAAAGCCATTTCGACCTCCTTAAACAAAAAATTAATCCGATTTATATATAAGCACTTTCCGCTCTGTTTCATCAAGACAATTCTGCAAGATGTCCCGAAGCACGAAAAATATTGTTAATAATTGTTAAAATTTCCACAAAAAAGTTAACATTTATAATTTTGTCATATATGATGTCATCAAATAAGATAATATTGATCACCATGGAGGCTCAGTTATGCGTGTTTTACTTGTTGAAGATGATTATGCGGTTTCTCAAAGCATTGAAACCATGCTAAAAAAAGAAGGCATGATTATCGACACCACCGATTTGGGCGAAGACGGTCTGGAGATCGGCAAACTTTATGATTACGACATCATTATTCTCGACCTGATGCTTCCCGACATGAACGGTTATGAAGTTTTGAAACGGTTGCGTTCGGCCAAAATTGAAACGCCGGTCTTGATTCTTTCCGGTCTGACCGACCCCGACAAAAAAGTCAAAGGGTTGGGTTTCGGCGCCGACGATTATCTGACCAAACCGTTTGACCGTGCCGAGCTGCTGGCTCGTATTCAGGCCGTGGTACGCCGTTCCAAAGGACATGCCAACTCGGTGATTCGGACCGGCGACGTCGAAGTCAATCTCGACACCCAAACCGTTAGTGTCAACGGCGAAACGCTGCACCTCACCGGCAAGGAATACGGAATTATGGAATTGTTGTCGCTGCGCAAAGGCTCGACGCTTAACAAGGACCAGTTTCTCAATCACCTGTACGGCGGGATTGATGAACCAGAATTGAAAATTATCGACGTTTTTATCTGCAAACTGCGTAAAAAGCTCGAAAAAGCTTCGGGCGGCAAAAACTATATCGAAACGGTATGGGGGCGCGGATACGTACTACGGGACCCGGATGAAAAGCTCTGATTTTTCGCCTGACAATTTATACCCTTTTCTGTTTTGAAAGGGGTATTTTTTATCCTTGTTTCTTATTACCGATATTTGTCCTGTCAATTATTCAGCTGGTATTTTTTTAATATTGACCAAATAAAATTTCATGTTAATTATATCCTGAAAAGTTAATATAATAAGGAAAATATCATGACCAAAATTTCTAGATACGCTTTATTATTAACCCTTTCCTGTTTAACACCGGTTACCACTCAAGCTATTAACATTGTAGAGGGAGAGACTTATGAGGGGCTTTCCGGAACAACCGGCGGCGTCAAAATGAGTGCTTATGGATCTCTTACCAGCAAAAACAACACTTTCAAAAACAACACCGCAACCGGCGGCGAAATTGCGGGATGGCCCGGCGGCGGCGGCGCCTTATATAGTTTGGAAGGAACTTCGTTTACGGTTGAAAACGGTACTTTTGAAGGAAATCGCAGTACAGGTTCCGGCAATACCGGCGGCGCAGTGGTGGTTTATAAAGCTCAAGCAGGTTCTATCACGGATTCTCATTTTACATCTAATGAAACTGCCGGAAAGGGCGGAGCTATCTATCTTGATTCCGTCAAAGATGGTTTTACCGTCTCCGGGTCCGATTTCTCATCCAACAATGCAACCGACGGCGGTGCCGTTTATGTTGCCGGCAGCACACCCGTATTTGATAACTTAACTTTCCGACAAAACCACGCCTCCGGAGACGGTGGTGCCGTCAACGTATGGCCAACCAGCGGCGGCTTAGGAAAGTCGGTGCAGATAAAAAACAGCACTTTTGAAGAAAATACGGCCGACGGCAGAGGCGGCGGCGTATATGCCTGGGGCACGATTAACGCTCAGAACTCCGATTTTTCTGGCAACAGTGCAGCTCAGGGCGGCGGCATGTATATTGCCGATGACGGTGCCAATATTTTAACTAATGTAAAATTCAAAGAAAATACAGCAGAAACATTAGGCGGCGGGTTGGCCGTTTCAAGCGGATCTGTTCAGATTAACAACGGCACCTTTGATAACAACACCGCAAAAACCCGCGGCGGCGGTATGTCGGTTTTAATCAGCAAAAACGGTAATGCATCCTCGATGCACAGCGTCTTTATTATAAACAGCGATTTTACCAATAACAAAGCCGAACAAGACGGCGGTGCCATTCATGTCAATATCTTGCCCGATGCGCCGGGATTGAACATGTTTCGCATCACCTCAAACGACGGCACCACTCATAAATTCAGCGGCAACCGTCATCGGACCAACACTTTCGGAGCAAAAGAAGAAGCCAACGCCATCTTCATCGAAAACGGCAATGTTACATTGTCAACTTCCGGAGAAGGCAGCCAGTTGTTGTTTAATGACGGAATTGCAGGCAGCAGCATTGACAAAGCAGCGGTATCCGTCAACGGAAATGTCATATTTAACGATAAAGTTCAGAACGTTAATTTAACTCTTAACGACGGTGAACTGAAACTTAATGATGCAGAAACCCGTCTCACTTCAACCGACAATATTTTAGACAATGTCAAGCTTTCCTTAAACAACGGAATGCTTAATATGCAAAATGGCGAATTAGACACGCTCAACATCACTGATTTCAGCGCCAACGAAGATGTTTCGATTGCCTTTGACGCTGATTTGGCTGCCGGCAAAAGCGATTACTTTAATGTTTCCGGCGCCATGAGCGGCGGTTTAAAATTTGACGCTGAGCATTTCAATGTCAACTTTATCGACGGCGATGCCACCGGTTTCCAACTGTTTAACAAACTGGATAACGGTTTTTCCCTGGCCGGAGACGCGATTGTTCGTTTCACCGACGACGCTAAATACACCATGACTTTGGGTGAAAACGGATTTGTCAACGTCGAACGCGACACTTCCTTTGGGTTGGCCGATGCCGTGGCTGCCGAAGGCGTAAGAGAATTTCGTCCCGTATCGCCCAAAGATATTAAACTGTCCGCCGATCTCGGTCAGATGAACGGTGAATATCTGAAAGTTCAGCTAGACAACATGGGATTGGACGGCAACGGTCACAGCGGATTGACTGTCGGTGCCGACCAACGGCTCGAACTGGCCGATATCGGCTCTGAAAAAGACAACAAAGCCGTCACCGGCTTCAATTCGCTTAACGGCGGTGCCGTGCGCGGCGATGCCGGCAGTGAAATAACAATTGTCAATTCTTCGTTTGTCAATAACCATGCCGAAGAAAACGGCGGTGCCGTCTGGTCGGACGGAATTGTCAATATCGCGGCAACCGACGGCAACTTCTCCCGTTTTGTCGGAAACACGGCCGGTGATAACTCCAACGCCGTATATATGGCAAACGCCGAAGGCAAGCTGAACATTAAAGCCGCCGACGGAACCATCATCTTCAACGATGCCATCAACGGTGTCAAAGGCTATGAAATCAACATTGCCGGAACTGAAGCCGGAAAAGTTAATTTTAACAACGATGTTGAAAATGCCGGCAAAGTAAACATCAACGGTGCTCAGGTCCGTCTGAATACCGACAACCGTATGAACGGCGCCGAAATCGCGCTTAACGGCGGTGCTTTACATCTGGACAACGATATGATCAGCAACAAGGCTTCTTTCAAAAGCCTGAGCGGCGGCAACGGCGTTTTGCATATTGACGTTGACGAAGCCAACCGCAACGCCGACCTGGTTACGGTTGAAAACCTGCACGGAACCGTAAACGTCATCGGTCACAACATCACGGTTGAACAAACCCAGGCAATCCCGCAAGTCGGTACCAATGAAAAAGCCAAAACGACCGATGCTGCCGGTGACCAAATTAAATTTGCCGAAGTTGCAACACCCGGCGACGGCCGCTTTAACGTCTTGCGGGTTGAAAACAGCGCTTATGAATGGAACACCGTTTCTTCGGAAAATCAGGACGGTTCAACCGACTGGCTGATGGCAATCAAAAAAGACCGTCAGGGTCAAAAGACCGTGGTAGCGGAAGTTCCGGCTTATATGAGCCTGACCGGTGCCGGTTTTGAACAAACTCGTAATCTGGTCCGTCATATTGAGAATCAGACTGCGGCTGCCAAAACATACAGCCCGATATGCAACGGGTATTATGATTACGCCTATAACGGCAAACCGCTTTACAACGTATGGGTATCTCCGACCTACAACAGTGCTTCCGTAGACTCTCCGGCCAAATTTGACGCCGATATTTACGGTGTGGAAGCCGGCGGCGACGTTCAACAGGATGCCAACAACCGCTTAGGCGTTTTTGCTTCCTATCGTCACGGCGAATATGACGTCGACGGCAAAAACAAATTCTTTGCTGCCGAAAAATCCAGCGACATCGACATTGACAGTTATTTGGCCGGTTTGTATTACCGCTATGACCGCCAAAACTTGTGGGCAATGGCAACCGTCTTCGGCGGCATTCAGAAAGGCGACCTCAAAACGTCCGACGGCATTAAAGCCGATTCTGACGCCACCGAACTGGGCGCGGCGTTACGCGGCGGTTACAGTTTCAAGCTATCCGATACGTTAGTGTTGGAACCTCAGGTCGGTGCCGCCTATACGATGATCGACTGGGATGACATTAACGACGGTTATAAAAATGCCCGTTACGGTGCAGCCTCTTTATGGGAACTGGAAGCCGGAGTCAAACTTGAAAAAACAGTGTCTCTGCGCAGCGAAACCGCTAAGTGGTACATCAAACCGAGTATCATTAAAACGTTTGCCGACAATGACAAGGTTGAAATCAGCGGTTTGCGCTCAATCCGTACCATGGACGACAATACTTTGGGAAGAATTGCCGGTGGTGTGGTTTATCAGCTCAACAACCGGTTGAACGTATACGGAAACGCCGGTTATACGTTCGGCGACGACTACGAAAACGTTTCGGCTGATATCGGCCTGAGCTACGCTTTCTAAAGAGAAAAAGCAAAAAAAGGCGGATAATATCCGCCTTTTTTTGTATCAATTTTCGTCAGCTTCACAAATAACCGATATTTTCCCCTTGCGGGTTTCCGAACCCGGCTGCCTTTTAAGCACAACCGGTTCGCATACAGATGCGGTTAACGTCAAATCCCAGCTCGTCAATTGCCCGCTGCCATTTTTGATCATCACGGGTTTTGAACAACAGTTCCGGGGTTGGATCAACCACCAGCCAGTTGTTATAAATTATCTCGCTTTCCAGCTGCTTCGGACTCCAACTGCTGTAGCCGAGCGCAATCAGATTGTAGCGCGGCCCCTTGCCGAAAGCGATATCGTTCAAAACACTCAGCGACGACGACACCGCAAACTGGTCGTCAATCGGCAGTGTTCCCTCCTTGTTATAATCGCGGCTGTGCAGGACAAAACCGCGGATTTTTTCAAGCGGACCGCCCTGATGCAAAATTACCGGCTCGGGCGGAGAAACCCGCGCGACGTTAAATTGTCCCATCAAATCGGAAAAATAAAATTCTTTAAGCTGCTTGTTAACCATAAAGCCCATCGCGCCTTCCTGATTATGCATACAGATATAGACAACCGACTGTGCAAACAGGTCGTCGTCAACCTGAGGCATTGAAACCAGACACTTTCCGGTTAGATAATTATTGACCATTTTCATACGCACTATTACTATTTGTTAAACCATATTATATATAATAACATGAACTATAGTGTTTTTAAACAGTCAAATAAGCGGAACCGATGAAAAAATTTTTTAATCTGATTTTACTGCTGGTGCTTTTCTTCCCGTTCTGCCCCGCCGGGGCGGAAGAAAAATCGGCGGTTATCCTGGAGTTGGACGAGCGTCCGCCGGCACAACCGCTTGAAATGGAAGAGATCGTCAACCACTTCATCGATACCGCCAAATACTTTGACACTCAATATCCCGGAGACAAAATTGAACAGGACTTTCGCGAAGACGTTGCCCGTCAATTTCCGGCCCTCAGTGCGCAAGAAGTCTATGACTACGAAGACTATATCCGCAACGGCATGAGAATTTACCGTTATTTCAAAAGCATTTACGACCGTTATGTCGAAGCCGTCCTCACCCCCGAAGAACCGCCGCTGATCGCCGAAGACCACGAATATGATCTCTCCGGTCCCAAAAGCGATTATATTGATGCCGACGGAACCGTCGTTATTCAGGATTTTAAAAAAATCATTTCTTACAGCCAAAATCCACGTGAAATTAAAGCGTATCGGGCCAAGTTTGCCCGTGACGCCGAAAAAGGAAATAAAAAAGACGACTTTGCCGAACTCGGCTATATTTTTTCCAAATTGGAATTCAAGAAACTGCTGTTTTATGACGTTTTGTACGAAAATCCTTTCACCGGCCAACGCGGAATCGGCGACTGGGAGAAAAAAGACAATTTTAAAATCCGCCTGATCAGCGAACAGAGCGGAATCCCCGCCAACAATCAAATTCGAGGTCTTGTTCATCTGCTGATTCCTTCCCGGCAGCTGGTTACTGCAGTTGACGGCGGTCTTCACTTCAAACCGAAGATCAGTTTTGAGCGCTCGCAAAATTTGGGACAGATCGAATATACGATGCCGCTGCCGACCCGGCTTGCCAACGCTTCCGAAGACTACGGCGTTTATGTCGGGGAAATTGCAGTCCCCTTCAGCGCCGAGGCGGCCGATCCACAAAAGGAAATGATTTTGCAGGCCGATATTGAACTTGAACTCTGCGATCTGTCCGAACAATGTGAAAAAAGCGCCTTTTCACCTGCCTTAAAGCTCTTTCCCGGCTACGAAAGAGACAGTTCCGTCGCGACTTATGTGCGGATGATGTTTAACTTTTTGTCTCCCCAGCCGCAAAGCGACGTCAAATTGCTCTCTTTTAACCGTGAAACCACACCCGACGGCAAAGAAATTCTGTTGTTGCGGTTTGAAAGCCCCGAAACGATCGAATCGTTCAATATTTTTGCCGGCAATCGCGACGGCATAAGCTTTGAACGGCCACGTGTCAGCATTGACGGCAAAAAAGCGCTGATACGTCTGCTTCCGCTTGAAAACAACATCAGCACCGCTGGACGGGAATTTGAAATTACCGGCGAAGTCAACCGCAAATATGCTTTTCGGCGGACGCTGGTTCCTCTCGACGCTCCGGTTCCGCTTTCCGATCATAACGGTTTATCATGGTTGATTTTGTTGGCTGCCGTTGCAGGTGGATTGCTGTTGAACTTCATGCCGTGCGTTTTTCCGGTTCTGTCGCTTAAACTGTTGTCGCTTACCAAGTTCGGCGCTCGTAATGCCGCGGCGGTCCGTCGCAATTTTTCCTATACTTTGCTCGGCATTTGGAGTGCTTTTATCCTGTTAACCCTGTTTTTGGCAGCTTTGAAATGGTCCGGTTATATTATCGGTTGGGGAATGCAATTTCAGAATCCCTGGTTTATCAGTCTGATCTTTTTTGCCGTTTTGCTGTTTATTGCCCAAATTTGGGGAATTGTCGAAATTAAAATGCCGGTCCGGCTCAACCGCCTGGCAAACAACGGTCATGAAAACGGCCTGCTGCATTTTATGACCGGAAGTTTCGTCGTGCTGATGTCCACACCCTGCACCGCTCCTTACCTCGGCACGGCAATCGGTTTTGCTCTTGCCGGAAGTTATTTTGACCTTTTTACCATTTTGGCCGGGGTAGCATTCGGTTTATCGCTGCCCTATCTTCTGGTTTATTTGCTGCCGGGGCTAGCAATTATGATCCCGCCGCCGGGACCGTGGATGAAAAAAGTGAGCCGCTTTATGCTGCTGATGTTGTTTCTTACGCTGGTATGGCTGTTGCACGTGGTTTATGTGCAATCGGGAACCGGCTTTACCATACGTCTGATTTTCTACGCACTGCTGTTTTGGTTTATTCTGTGGTTGCGCGATTTCAGCAGTCACCTGGAATACGAACAGTTGTCCGCACAATCACGTGCTCTGGCGGTGCGGCGGTTCAATGCTTTTTTTGCCGCTTTGGCCGTGCTCCTGTTTATCGGCGCTTCGGTTGACGGTTATTATACCAGCCGTCGCCATCACAAACAAAACCAAAACACCGCCTCCGTATCGGTTATCAACCGGCAAATAGACGCTTATGTGCAGCAGGGAAAAACCGTTATTGTCGCCGTTGACGCCGATTGGTGTCTGACCTGCCGCTATAACGACGTCATGGTTTTCAAAAACCCGGCCGTCGTTCAGAAATTAAAATCACATAAGGTGTCTGTCATCAACATCGACTGGACAGTAGGCAATCCGGCAACGGCGGAATTTATGAAAAAATACGGACGCAGCGGTTTGCCGTTTTATATTCTGTTCAGCCCGCTGGTCCCCGACGGCATGGTACTGCCGGAACTTTTGAATGAACAGGAGTTAAACCAACTGATTGATAATATGAGTCTGTCTACGCCAACGCCTTAATCGCGTTGCGTGCCAACTCGTCCACCCGCTCGTTTTCGCAGTGGCCGGCGTGTCCTTTCACCCATACCCAGCGAATTTCGTGAGCACCGACCATTTGGTCCAATTGCTGCCACAAATCTATGTTTTTGACCGGCGTTTTCTTGTTGCTGGTTTTCCAACCGTTGTTTTTCCAGTTAGGCAGCCAGCGCGTTACGCCGTCCAT
The DNA here is from genome assembly GCA_900539605.1 of uncultured Azospirillum sp. Classification (GTDB taxonomy): domain Bacteria; phylum Pseudomonadota; class Alphaproteobacteria; order RF32; family CAG-239; genus JAFUYI01. Next base: position 11,147 of record UQCS01000008.1, read on the forward strand.
AACATATTTACTGTCGGTATACAAAGTGATGTTACAGGAAGTTTTTAAGGCTTGCAGAGCCCTGATAACCGCAGTCAGTTCCATACGGTTGTTGGTGGTTTCCTTCTCACCGCCGGACAATTCTTTTTCGACCTCGCGGCAGCGCAGCAACGCTCCCCATCCGCCCGGCCCCGGATTACCGGAACAGGCCCCGTCGGTAAAAATCTCGACCCGTATCATATTAAACTTCTCCGCTTAAAAATTCACTGAAAAACTCATTGAGCAGCAAATGCGCGCTGCCGTCTTCGCGAATCGCCCGTGCGACAAACGAACGCAAACGGTTTTTCGGTACATAAATACGGAAGTTGCGCGGCGCCGTGCCATCGGCACCGATCACACCGTCAAGCAGAAAATCTTCTTCAATGTAGGGAGAAAGAATAATTTCCATGTTGGCAAAACGGACAATACTACGTGGCGGCACCCGCAATTCGGGACGGGTAATGATATTCAACTGACCTTCCAGACCCGGAATACTGTCCATCTGGTTATAATTGAGAAAACGCACCTTATTATATTCGCCGCCGTCGGAACTGACAGTACAGGAAAGATAAAGCTCGCGGGCTATCACGTTGCTCCGGTTATGACCGCGTACCGCAAAACTGATTTTCAGATATTTTTCCGGAGGCGAATCAATACTGCTGGGATACAGAATGTCGGCTTCGCTGTTTTCCAGAACTGCCAGTTGCTTATCAGTCAGCATCAGATCAATTTCCGCCTGCGGCCGGCGGCCGAACATCCCTGCCAGCACCGAATAGGGCGCCGGCACATTATTGGATCCGGAACGGATATAAAAATTATTGCCGATGGTCGTCATCAGCGGTGCCACTTCCGACTTCGGAATATAGGTAGCCACAAAGCCGTCTCCGTTTTCATCAACACTGACAATATGATTGCGCACCCGGTTGTGGCTGGGGATAGTACAACCGGAAATCGCATTTTCCAGCCAGCTTAAAAAACGATGAACGTTTTGCACTTTCATTTTGGCGCGTGCAACATCTCCGACCTCAATATTACGAGAGCATTCCACTCCCCATATCAACACCCCGCCTTCGGAATTTCCGAACCCCGAAATTGCTTTGGCCAAATTGCGACGATCGTCTTTATGAAGTGCCGTTCCGTTTTTGCCTGAAGAATCGGCGCGCTTAAAGTCGAGGAACAATTCTTCCGTCTGCGAATTGACAATATATTCGTCAATCGCTTCCTCTCCGAAATAAATCAGTTTTTGAAAAATATCCTCGGCGCGCGACATGACCTTCCTCCGTTGCCTGTTATCTTTTCCCGGACAGTATAGCGGGGAAATCTTAATTTTGATATAATTTATTTTGCTTTCAGCATTTCGCAAAGTTCCTCATACCCGCAGTGGCCGCCGATATTGCCGACCAGAGCGTAAGTCGGCCGCGAAGAAAAGATATTGACCGCACTGTTACGAATATCCTCAATACCTACCTCGTCGATTTTGCGGATTGTTTCGGCAATCGGAATCGAACGGTTAAACAACAACAGCTGGCGCGCCAGCTTTTCCGACACTGCCGACGAACTTTCCAACGACATCATAATCGCAGACTTCACCTGAGCTTTGGCGCGTTTCAGTTCGGTTTCGCTGACCGGATGTTCGGCAATTTTTTTAATTTCGTCGGCAATCACCGGCAGCATTTTGTTAACCTGCTCGTTATCAGTTGCGGCGGCAATGCCGGTAAAACCGGCCCCGGTATAAAAAGTTGGAAAACTGTAAATCGAATAGACCAAACCGCGCTTTTCACGAATTTCCTGAAACAATCGCGACGACATGCCACCGCCCAAAATTGTGGACATCAGCATCGCCGCATAATAACGGTCATCGGCATAAGAATAGCCGTCGAAACCCAAAACCACCTGAGCTTGTTCCGTATCACGCATTTCGGCAAAATACCCTCCGGTATAATGCTGCCGGTCCGCAACAAACGACGTTTTGGGCTGAAGACCGCCCAGCCTCTTTTCCACCATTTCGACCAGCGACCGGTGATCAATGTTGCCGACCGCACAGAAAACCATATTCTCGGCGGCATAATTGGTACCCATATAATGCCGCAACTCCCGGGCACCGAAACTGCGCACCCGTTCCGCGGTTCCGAGAATCGGACGTCCCATTGCCTGTCCGGCAAAGGCCTGCGCCTGCATATAATCAAAAACAATGTCTCCCGGGTCATCATAGGTCTGCTTGATTTCCTGCACCACCACTTCGCGCTCTTTAAGGAGTTCGTCTTCGGCAAATTGCGGCGAAGTAATCAACTCACACAACACATCAACCGCCAACTCAGCATCGTCTTTCAGCATTTTGGCATAAAAAGCCGTAAATTCACGGGAAGTATATGCGTTAGTCTGACCGCCGACGTTTTCGATATCTTCGGAAATTTCCGCTGCCGTACGGCTGGCCGTTCCCTTAAACACCATATGCTCCAAAAAATGGGAAACACCGTTATTGTCTTCCTGTTCGCAGGCAGACCCGGTTTTGACCCAAATGCCGAGTGATACGGTTTCGTATTGAGGATATTTGAGGCTGACCACTCTTAATCCGTTCTGAAGAACGCTGATTTCCGGCTTCATTTTGTTTTTCCCTTTTCGGTTAGTTATAAGTATTATGTGGTGTAACACACATTTGACAACCCCGTCAAATGTTTATTTTCGCTTTGACTTTTACATTGCAGCTAACGGCAGAAAGCTCTGACGGCTTCAACCGGAATCGCTCTCCCCGGTTTTTGGGCAGGCGCCAAAACCGGCATTCGGCTCACTATATTATTTTTATCCCTTCATGAGAAGCTTCAACATCTTCGTTAGTATAGTATTTGCCCCCGCACGCGGGAAAATGCCAACCTACTTGTTTTTGATCCGAAACATCGGAATGAAGCCAAACAGATAAAAACGGAAATCGCCGTTGGTGCAGCGTTTTCTTTTCCACAAAGGCACACAACCGAACAAATTGTAGCTGGTGACACCGCCCTGAGGACGGATGCCGGCCGTCAGACTGCGGTTGAGAGAAATATCCCGATAAGGAGACCGCCGGTAATAAGCATCCCACAAATCTCCGAAAGTTCCGTTGACCACCTTCCAGGGTCGGGTTCCGCTTTCTCCGGCAAAATGAATAATCGCCGCATCGCTTTGCATTGCGTTTTCATCATCATATTCCACGCCGTAAAAACGATTGATTTCGCTTTGGGAAAAACGATGCATCCGGTATTGCGGGATCATTGCGTTATATCTTACGTCAAGCCACTTAACCCGGTCTTTGAAAACGAAATTGAAGGCATCCTGATCCATACATTTCCACTGTGGATTTTCTCTTTTGGCTTTTTCCAGTTTTACCGGATAATCACCGCGGCGCAACCCGGCAAGGTCAAGCAGCATAACGCCAGAATTAAAATAATTTTCGGTACCGAGAATATCGTTGAAATGAAGCTTCATCTCACCGCCCATGTCACGCACCGCTGCAATCAGACAACCTTCCATGTTGACCTTAAACAGTTCTTCCAAATCCTCACGCACCAGAATATCGCCGTCTATGTATAAAATCCGGTCACAGCCAATAATGTTGGGAACATCAAATTTCAGTGCCGCCGCCTGAGAAACATGCGTTTTAACCATAATAGATTCATATTTCGCAATATCCGTTTCGATAAAATCGATAACGACTCGCTCTCCGGCCAACTTCTCAAGCTGTTTACGGTTAAAATTGCTGATATTGTTAACCAGCAGATAAAAATGGTAAACCGACGCATCTTTTTTATGCGAAATCGCCGATGTAATTGCAACCGCCGTCGGAATTACATAGTTATTATCCGTAATCATGCAAATATTAATTTCTGCCATTTGTGTTCCTATCCTAATATTAGTAAAATGTACTTTAATACAGTACACCGACGAATTCAAGCTATTTTCATCCGATTGCAAAAACTATTGAACACCCTGCCCTGTTTTGCCAAAACCGAGGCTTTTCTCAGGCTTCTATAAATGAAAGCGCCTCCTTACAGAAGGCGTTTTCATTTTTCATGTTTACAAGAAATATTCACGCAGATAATTCGGCAGATCAGCGATATTGACCCGGTGCTGTTCCATGGTATCGCGATCTCGAACCGTTACCGATTCCGGTTGATTTTCTATCGTCTCAAAATCCACCGTCAGACACAGCGGTGTGCCGATTTCGTCATGGCGGCGATAGGCTTTGCCGATATTGCCGGTATTTTCCAGCGCAACGCGGCCGATACCCAGTTTCAGCAGATTTTGCTTAATCTGGTGACATTTGGCCATAATCTGCTCATTGTTCTTTTTAAGCGGAATAACCGCAACCTTAATCGGCGCCAGATGTTTTTTCAGCTTCAGAACGATGCGGCTGTTGCCGTCACCCAAATCTTCTTCGGTATAAGCTTCGGTCATCACCGCCAACACGCCGCGATCTACCCCCATAGACGGCTCAATCACAAACGGCACCACCCAACGATTGCTTTCGTCGTCACGAATACACAACTTTTGCGTTGATTCCGGATTTTCGTGGCAATGGGAAGTTAAACTCAGTTCATCCTGGCCTTTGGTGTGGTTGCCGAGGTCATAATCCGTGCGGTTGGCAATCCCTTCCAACTCTTCCATTCCGTGAGGAAAACGGTATTCAATGTCGTAAGTGGCTTTGGAGTAATGGGCCAGATCTTCTTTCGGCGTGGTGTAAATATTCATGTTTTCGCGCACCAGCCCCTGATCCAACCACCATTTTATGCGGTTTTCTTTCCAAATTTCGTGCCATTTTTCATCTTCGCCGGGCATAACGAAATATTCCAGTTCCGCCTGCTCAAATTCACGCACCCGAAAGATAAAATTGCGCGGTGTGATTTCATTGCGAAAAGACTTTCCGATTTGAGCAATTCCAAACGGCAACTTGCGTGACGTCGCGTCGACAACATTCTTAAACTGAGTAAAAATCGCCTGTGCCGTTTCCGGACGCAGATACCCGAACGACGAGCCGTCGTCAACCGGTCCGATCGCGGTTTTAAACATCAGGTTAAACGGACGCGGTTCCGTCAGATCGGTCGAGCCGCAGTTCGGACATTTTCCGTCCTTTATATGGTCGGCGCGAAAACGGCCCTTGCACTTGCGACAATCGGTCATCGGATCGGAGAAAGTGTCTTCATGCCCCGAATAGTGCAACACCTTTTGATTGGTCAGAATAGCCGCATCAAGTCCTTCGACGTCGTCACGTTCGTAAACCATTGCTCTCCACCAGGCGGCCTTAAGATTGTTTTTCAGCTCAATCCCCAGCGGACCGTAATCGTACACCCCCTGCAAACCGCCATAAATATCAGCGTTCTGAAAAATAAAACCGCGGCGTTTGCATAAGGATACCAACTGATCCATCGATGTTGCAGGCATAGCTTTTGTCCTTCCGATCTAGATAAATGTTATTGATTAATTACTTTCTTTGTCTTATAAAATATCTCTGTAAAAATAGCAAGCGGAGATAATAGAAAGATGGCAAAAAAAGTTAAAGTAGCCTTGATTTACGACTTTGACGGAACCTTGAGCACCACCGATATGCAAAACTACGGACTGATCCCCACATTCGGAATGTCCTGCAAAACATTTTGGAACAAAGCCAACACTTTCGGCGACCAAAACATGATGGAACAAATCACCAGCTCGATGTATTATGTATTTAAGACAGCCAAAGACAAAAAAATCCCTCTGACACGGGAGCTTTTTTATGAGTGCGGCAAGAGTATCCGTTTTTTCGAAGGCGTCGAAAACTGGTTTGAACGTATCAACCACTACGGCGATATGCTGGAACTGGACATTGAACACTATGTCATCTCCGCCGGTTACGAAGAGATTATCGAAGGTTGTTCCATCCGTAAATTCTTTAAAGAAGTATACGGATGCGCTTATGCTTATGACGAAAAAGGCGAAGCGGTCTGGCCGGCCCGGGTAGTTAACTATTCCACTAAAACACAATATCTTTCCAAAATAAACAAGGGACTGGGAAAACTGGACGATCGCGGCGTTAACGAATTTATGCCGGATCATGAGCGCCCGATACCGCTGTCACGCATGATTTACTTCGGCGACGGAATGACGGATATTCCCTCGATGCGACTGGTTAAAAAAGGCGGCGGCTATTCGATTGCGGTCTATAAGCCCAAAAGCCAGGACAAGCGAAAAGCTATTCAGATTTTGAAAGACGACCGGGTCAATTTTGCCTTGCCGGCAGACTATCGTGAAGACAGCCAGATTGACACCGTTATCAAGACCATCTTGGTAAAGCTTGCCACCGAACGCGACTTGGAAATTCTGCAAGAAAAAGAAGAAAAGAAAAAGTTAGGCAGCTAACTTCCTTTCTATCAAACAAAACCGGATAAAGTCAAAAAGCTTCACAATAAAGAAAAAACATAGATATTGGGTTTTAAAGAAACCAGACCTGTATGTCAAAAAGGTTTATCTTTATTGAAAGAGGGCCTTTAATGACTAAATTAAACGTATCCAAGGACAGGAACCTGTATTTTAGAATATAAGTTGCTGTTATGCGGATACTTTTCAACAGCAGCTGATATTTGTATATAGGTGTTGTTTTAAAGGGAGAGAGAGCCGGTTTTTACCGGCTCTCTTTTTTCAGGCCTTCATCTCAAAACCCCCAAACGGCAGATAAAAAATATGCGCTCCAGTCGAAACTTTGAATAATACGACAAGGTGTTATACGGCAATCCCTTTTGTAGGATCCCAACAAAAATTACGGCCATTTACCCGGAAATTGTAAAGAGTTTTTTATAGCTTCCATTTCAGTCAATAACAGACAACAATTGTTATATTTCTTTCTAAGACAGAAATTTACTCCTCGGTTTTCTTTGATTATGCCACTTAAACTATACGATCCTATCTTGAACTCGGTTGTTAAATTTCCTTCTGACAATTCCTCTCTCATGCAATTTTCCCAAAATTTTCTTTTCTCTGTCAAGCTCTGAAGCTTCTTTCTCCAATCATCACTTATTTTTCAGAAAAGTTTGGCATAAATAACTCTCAGTTTTCGCATATATGTTAATTGTCCCTCAATATATTCCCCTCCAAAGTAACACGAATTTTATGCATCTATTTGTTAAAGTATATTGCCTGATACTCAAAATATCAAAAATTTTTATATTTTGATTAAAAAACTCTTGCCAACAAAAAAAATTTAGCATAAATATAGCACACAGTTTGTGTTTTCCGAACGGAATGCCCAAATTTCTTTCGTTGGGGTGTAGCCAAGTGGTAAGGCAACGGTTTTTGGTATCGTCATTCGTTGGTTCGAATCCAGCCACCCCAGCCAGACTGAACAGAGGTTAGATTTTGAGGTCCAACCTCTTGTTTTTTAATGATATTTTGTGGTTCTAATGCAAGTGTATTATCATTTCCTATGTTTTTGCTCTCAATTTCTTGAAACCCTTTAATTTCCAATGGTTTTACGAGTTCTAATGCATCTTTGCCCTTTTGTTTCAAATTTGTTGTTTCAAACTCACTGAACGGAAAATTCAGCTCATAAGTTAGTTTACCTTCGGTAAGTATTAAACGCTTAAAAACAAAGCGCAGCAACCTCTTAACAAATATAAGAATTAAAATCCATAACTACTCTTTCAACAGCCACTCAATGAGATTGATAACTCTGATACCATCTTCTGTTGGACCGGTAAAGAGAACATCAGTTGTTAAAACAATCTTTTCAAAATGGTCTTTTATGGCTTACAGCGGAGCTAATTCTCTTTCTCTGGTTTTCTCATCTTTTAAGGTTTCCGTCACTTGGATACATTTGATGAAACAAATGGATTATCTACTTTTGAAAAATGGAAAGGAAAAAGAGTAACAACATCATCTGTAATTTTGCCAGAATATAATCTGATTTGTGAAGTACGGCGACCGTACAATGGACTGTTTTCTGCTAAAACCTGTTTTGTCATCATATTAATGTATGAACCGCAGATAATGACCATTATATCTTGTTTAGAAAGGACTTCATCCCAAGCTTTTTGAAAAATTGAAGTAAAGGCAGGATTTGTGTTGACCATATACTGAAATTCATCAAGAACGAGGATTTTGGTGGATTTGCTCGGAACAGCTGCAAAAAGTTTAAAAAGCTCAATCCAATCATCAAAATTAGCTTTGGCAATAAACTCCTGATGTGCAAATTGAGATAAGCTCAAAGCAAATCTTTTCATACTCTGTGGTTCGGATTCCTCGGTTGCTAAAAAGTATAAGGCCGGTTTTCTCTAGCAACAAGAAGCGCACTTCTTTTGGCTTCCAACCTAAGATTGCTGAACTCCAATTGAAATTGTGCCCGTTGTTCTTCTAACTGCTTTTGTTGCTCTTGAAGTTGAACCAATTGAAGTTGTAAACTATTATAAAACCAAATGGCCGCTATAAATCCACTTGAAGCGCCAAATATAGATCCGAGAGCAGATGTTTTATCAGGCTCAACAAATATTGCAATTAAAAGTGCCAATAATATAACAGCAAATGTTAATGCCCATGACTTCCAATGTTTCATTTGTCTAATTCCTCCCAAAAACAGCTTATTTTTTAATATCAATACCTACATTTGCATTTCTAACTAGAACATTCCAAACCTACAAAGGCATTGTCATTAACTGATTTCCATCATTTTTTAAAATCCCTTTTTTTCTGGTTTTCGTAAAAATCAACATCTTCTTAGACAAGATGAAATAATAAAACTTTACATGAGAAATTAATACTGAGAACAGTTCCATACTAAAAACCTAAAATTAAAAATATTGTATTCTAAATATCATAACAGCTGTAGAATATCAACCGCATTTTGGATATCGCAGAGGGCAGAAAACGGTGCCGGAAATACTTCTTACGCGCTATCCGAAACCGTATTTTCAGCATGGGTAAAAAAGCAAGGTAAGATACCTCAAAGGGCATCGGATTAAAAGAAGGCCGGATTCCTGCCACATTACTTATATTCCGTTCCGATACCTTTTTTGAAATCCAGCCGGCGCGTTATATGGTTCAGCAAATCTTTTTCGTGAGAAACCGCAATTATCGTTTTGTCGGCATATTCAGAGAAAATAAAGTTCCAGATATGTTGAGTCGTGACCGGATCCAGGTTGGCGGTGATTTCATCCAGAACTAAGATATCCCGCTCTAACAAAAGACCGCGGGCTAATGAAATACGCTGTTTTTCACCGGCAGAAACCTTGACGCCTTTCTCACCGATGTCGGTATGAAGATTACCCTTCATTCTCTCAATCAATTCGTTTAAGCAACAACCGTCGATAATTTTCTGCAGCTTTTGGGGAGAAATTCGTTTTCCCATAACAATGTTGTCGTACAGACTCATGTCAAAGAGTTCGACGTCTTGGGATATATAAGTCATATGATCGTCAAAAAAGGCCGGCGGCAGCTCTTTATAATCAATACCGTCCACACAAACTTTTCCTTTTGTGACATGAAACTGATTGGTAAATAAGTTTAAAAAGGTGGTTTTTCCTTCACCCGATTTGCCGGTAACCGCAATATGGTCGCCCGGGCAGATACTGAAATCCGCCACCTGATGCGTAAAAACACTGCCGTCCTTGATATATTCAAAACAGGTGTTCGTAAATTCAATCCGATGCCATCTTCGAATATTTCGTTTCATTTCGGTTTTAACGGCATCATCTCCCAAATATTCGGCCAAAATTTTATAATCAGCGCCTGTACGCGCCAATTCCGTCATCAATCCCATCATTTGCCGACCGAGCTCAGCGATTTTTCCCTGAATGGCTGCAATCATGACGATGATCTCAACGCCCTGCCCGGTTTTTATAAACTGAAAAACATAATAACCGATCGGAAGCAAAAATAACGCATTAATAAAGATCTCGGTAAAACCGTATTGAAAAGAATTGTAATGCATCATTTTTATGCCCGAAGCAAAAACCTTTGAGCCCCGTTCATCAAGCTTTTTGTTTACGAAGTTGAGCAGATTCATTTTTTTGACCGAGCGAATATTGTATAAAAAATCGATAAAGACTTTGCCGTAAGCCACAAAGCTTTTGCTGTAATTTTCAATATATTTAATCCGGCGGTTATATAAAATACGCGTGATCCAAAGCATCAGGCTAAGAGAAACTCCAAAATACAGAAATAAACAAAAAGAAAGCGTCCAAGTATAAATCAGAAAACAAACGGCCATTACCAGACTACCAACGTAATCATAAGGCATTTTCCACAGCCAACCTTCCATCATCTTGCAGACGTTGGTTAATACGGTAGAAAAGTACCCGACGCTGTTTTGCAGATGCCAATCATAAGATTTGTCAAAAATCTTTGTATAATATATACGGCGCAGATTAATCGGGAGAATTCGGGTAATTTGTTCACAGCTGAAACGCCAGACAAAACGGGACACGATCATGACAACGACTAAAGCAATCATCAGGTAAAAATAAAATAATGTCCACTCAACATCTTTTTGCGAGATTTGCTTGATCATTTCCGAAAGCGCAAACGGACTGAAAAAGGCAATCATGCCTTGCGAAACACCAAAAACATAACTGAATATCAATCGGATTTTGGCATCTTTGTCAGTGGCTGAAATCCAAATTAAGCGAAGAGCCGTCAGTAACGTTTGAAACATGGGAAATCTTTCATATCTTTGATAGGAAAAAGCATAATCGACAAAAGTAAAAAAACGGCTAATAATTTGCACTTTCAACATAAAACAAGGCAAAGGAAAAATATTTTATTTACAGAAGTCATACGATGTGATATAAATTTTGCAGTAAAAAAATATTTAGATATTATTAACTTAAAAACAACTTCAGATGAAACATTTTAATTGCGTTATCGGCAAGGGCACGACGGTTATTGTCAACGGCAAGGCTTACAAAGGAAACAATTTATCCATCATCAACGGCAAGGTCTTTGTTGATGGAGAAGAACAATCCGGAGAGGACACCAAGCACTTTGAGATTAAGGTTATCGGCAAAGTGGAAAACGTAAATGTCATCCACGGTGACCTGTCGATCGAAGGTGACGTTACCGGCAAAGTCGATTGTGACGGAAGCACCAGCATTATCGGGAAAGTCGAGGGCGACATCAACTGTGGCGGCAGTGCCCATATTACCGGAAATGTAGTCGGAAATATAGATTCCGGGGGTAGTTTGACGGTTTCGGGAAACGTTTCCGGTGACGTTGATGCCGGCGGCAGCGTACGTATCGGCAGTCGGCATTAAGACCCAAAGCTCTACCGTCTTTTAGGAGTTATTTTTATAAAACAACAGTCTCGGTTTAAATGCCGGGACTGTTTTTGTTTCATCCTGCACCGTCTGAAATCGGCTGCTCTGCACGAATGGCTTGCGGCTCCGTCCAAACAACTGGAAGACACCCGGCTATTTTAATTCTTTTACTTGAACCGTCATCGCTATCTGATGTTTTTGTTTCGGTTGCAAACGGACAAAACTGTCTCCCTGGTTTGCCGGTTCCACGCAAACAAATTTTTTACACTGGCCTTCGCTCATTTCCGCAAGATCTTTATCCGGGTTCCAGACCACGGTGGTATCTGAACCGCTTTTTTCAACTGAGATGATCCGTTTCAACACCGGATCGATAATTTCCACCGTTCCGCGGTGATTTAGAAAAGCGGCGTCAAATTCTTCCCGAATTTTCAAATTTCCCTTCAAGGTATAAGTTTTTCCGTCCAATGAGCTTTTGCAGCGGCAACCAGACAATCCTTTAATCTCGGCTTCGTCACGGCAACCGAGATTAAAATACGCATGCAGAGCTTCACTGAATTCAAAGACTTCATCGCCGTGATTTATTGTTTCAAGGCGGCATTCCAGTTTATCGGTAAGGCGGATCAGCAAGTTTGCGGTGGCATTAACGTGATACTTTTCGTCGGGAACCAAAGATAATTCAACTTCCGCCGAATTTTTACCGGCACACACATTTTTGACAGCCCAACCGGAAAGCCGGGCAAAACCATGACGGGGAAGTTCGCCGTTTAGCTTTTCTTCCGCAAATCGGGGCCAGCAGACAGGAACACCGCCCCGGATGGCGTGAATATCATCAAATTTATTAAGATCTCCGAGCCAGAAAACATCATGATCCTGGTTTTTGGGACGATAGGATATCAGGTTGGCGCTCCAAAGAGAAATTTTACACTCGGCCAAATCGTTGCTTAAATTTATAAAACCGTCATTTTTCATGTTCATACCTTTCATCGCGGCTGCCTTCCGACTGTTCCCTGTTTTCAAATTCTCTCGCCGGTCAACTGCCAGCAGCGTATATTTTAGTTCTTTTTAATCGCAAGAGCAAACGAATTTTTCTATTCTGCCGGTCCCACCTGCCACCACGGGGAGGTGATACTGTCCAAATTTATCTTTTCGCCGATCATCGGCGTCAGAACACGGACATTATTCTTCTGCGCTTCTTCCAACAACATATCGACTGACTCGTACCAGGGATGCAGAGCAAGGTCAAACACCGCCCAATGGACGGGAATGATTCGGTCGGCATGCAGATCTTGCGCCGCTTTGACAACTTGATGCGGAAACATATGGGTATTCGGCCAACCGGTATTCCAGCCATCAATTTCAATTGCCGCCAGATCAAAGGGACCGTGTTTGCGGCCGATTTCCGCAAAGTGAGCGCCGTAACCACTGTCCCCGGCCCAATAGACTTTGCTGTCTGCGGAACGTATTACATATGAATTCCACAATGTTTTATTGCGATCCCTCAACCCGCGTCCGGAATAATGAACCGCTGTTTCGGCAATTATTTGCAAGATTCCGTCCTCGAAAACGTCACCCCAGCCAAGTTCAATGATGCGGCTGTTGTCAATTCCCCAGCCGCGCAAGGCGGCGCCAACCCCCAGGGGAACAACAAAGCGCCCTTCCCCGAACGACTGTATCGTCTTGCGTTCCAAATGATCATAATGATTGTGGGTAATAACAATATAATCGACTTTGGGCAGATCTTTTCTGCTCAACGGCGCTTCATCATAACGCAAAACCGCAAACGGTACCGGTGCCGCATTTTCAAGCACAGGATCAAAAACAATTCTTTTGCCGCCGATTTCGAGGATCGCCGAAGAATGCCCCAGCCAGTAAAAAGCAAAATCGGCGGAAACCGGACCAAAATCTTGACGGGACAAATGCTTTTTGGGCAGCTTTTGAGCGGGTGCAAAACGGGAACGTGTCAAGAAAAAACGCCAGTCTATCGGACCGTTGCGAACATTTCCAAAATCATGGAAAATCGGTTCCGGGCTTTGAAATTCGCCGTCTTTAAAATAAGCCAGCTTTTGATACGATTTCAGTTCTTCCGCCGAAGGGGAAGCCCCCATTTCCCGCAGCACCCAGGCGCTGCCAAGCGCCATTAGTATGGCTAATGACACTAAAAAAAACAAAAGCATTTTTACACCTTTTTTCACCGTTTAGTCTCCGTTTTTTATCCGCGCGCGCAAACGCCGCCGAATTTGTTTTTTTCAATATAGCGGTTCTTTTTTAAATAGCAAATGCTTATCCTCTACATCCTGGTATGCTTGACAGGCATGGCACAACACAATACAATAGCACAACAAAGGAGATTTTGGCATGGAACTGAGAGTATTGCGCTATTTTCTGGCCGTTGCGCGCGAAGGAAGCATTACCGGCGCCGCCAACGTTTTGAACGTCACCCAGCCGACGCTTTCACGGCAGATCAAAGAACTGGAACAGGAGTTGGGGCAGCAATTGCTGATCCGCGGCAGCCACAACGTTTCGCTGACTGCCGAAGGAATGATTTTGCGAAAACGTGCCGAAGAAATTGTTGAAATGGTACACAAGGCCAAAGCAGAACTTCGCTCGGCCGAAGACACGATCAGCGGCGATATTTATATCGGCGGCGGCGAAACCGAAGGCATGCGTCTGATCGCCGAAATTATCAAAGAACTGCAATCGCAATATCCGCAAATACGCTGTCATCTGTACAGTGGTAACGCCGAAGACGTTACCGAAAGGCTGGACAAAGGGCTGCTTGATTTCGGCATTTTGATTCAGCCAACTGATTTGTCCAAGTACGATTTTTTCTCTTTGCCGGTTAAAGACGTTTGGGGCGCCATTATGCCCAAAACCTGTCCGCTGGCTCAAAAAAATGCAGTAACCCGGCAAGATCTGGTCAAGCTGCCGCTGATTTGTTCCCGTCAGGTTTTGCAGCAAACCGCCATTCATAACGAATTTGCTGCCTGGTTTGGCAAAGATTTTGCCACGCTGAACATTGTTGCTACCTATAATTTGCTTTTTAATGCCGCTTTGCTGGCAGAACAGGGAGTGGGATACGTCTTAAGTTTGGACAAACTGATCAATACGCGAAACAGCACCCGCTTGTGCTTTCGCCCTTTTGAACCCGCTTTGGAATCGGGGCTAGACATTGTATGGAAAAAATATCAGTTTTTTTCACCGGCCGCCCGCATTTTTCTTGAAAAGTTGCAAAATAAACTGAAAGCCTGATGGATATGAAAAGCGCCGGAAATGCTTCCGGCGCTTTGAATTCGTTTAGGATTTGATACATAAAATATAGTAAGTTCCGTCTTTGACTTCCACCCCGTGAGTATCATGTCCAAACCCGGGAAAGCTGCGGTCAAAGCTTTGCAGGGCCTTAAGATAGCCGAGCAGAGGACCGTCGGCAGGACCGGCGTTTTCACCCGGCATCATCAACGGAATTCCGGGCGGATACGGAACCACGCCGGTTGCCAGAGTTTTGCCGGCAATTTCATCCAAATTCAGTGAAACCACATTATTATGCACCAGATTTTCGTATGCTTCCACCGGTGTCATATCGGGATGCGGAAGTACCGAAAACGCCGAAGCAAGCGCTTGGGTGGTTCCCAGTTCTTTCATTGTCGCAAACATCTTGTCGGCCAGATCTTTTAGGCCCATATCCCGGTAAGTGTCGCCATATTGTTTTACCAGTCCGGGAAGCACGCGGCTCAGCGGCGCATTATCATCATAGTCACTTTTAAACTCAAACAAAGCATTAAGCAAAGTTCCCCATTTGCCGTTGGTTACCCCGAGCGAGAAAAGGAACAGAATCGTAAAGTCGGTCGTTTTTTCGACAATGATTCCCTTATTATCCAAATAAGCACTGACCACTGCCGCCGGCAAACCGTGTTCTTCCAGCTTGCCGTCCGGCCCAACACCCGGTGTCACAATCGAAACCTTGATCGGATCCAACATGCAGAAACCCGGTTCGACATCGCCGAAACCGTGCCATTCCTCGTTGGGACGCAGCAGCCAGTATTCAGGATCGCTTGCCAGATCTTCTTCCGCAACTTCAAAAAACGGAATTTTCTTGCCACTGTCCTTGTCAATTGCAAAATCCGGCTGCCAAGCTTTGAAAAACCAATCCTTTTTACCACTGAATTCGGCGTTCAGACGCGCCAGGGTGCGGCGGAAAGAAACCGCCTCACGGATCGAAACGTCGGTCAGTGCCCGACCGCCCGGGCCATCCATCATCGCCGCGCTGATGTCATTGGAAGCTATAATCGGATAGAACGGCGAGGTGGAGGCCTGCATCATAAACGCTTCGTTAAAGCGCTGATGATCAATCGGGTTACGGCCTTCGCGGATATGGATCATCGACGCCTGCGAGAAAGCCGCCAACAATTTATGTGTGGACTGAGTTGCAAACATGGTCGGTCCCTTCCGGTCATCGTCTTTAGGGTCGCAACACATGGCAAAACGCCCTTTATACATCGGGTTAAAACGCGCATAGCCATACCACGCTTCATCAAAATGAAGGCGGTCAACGCTCTGCCCGAGCAACTCTTTGACCTTGTTGACATTATAACAAAGGCCGTCATAGGTCGAGTTGGTGATAATGGCATGAACTGGCGTGGTATCCATTCCGTCTTTCACCAGCGGGTTATCGGCTATGGCCTGACGCACGGCATCCGGTGTCATCCGGTCAGGCGTAATCGGACCGATAATGCCATAACGGTTGCGGGTCGGCACCATATAAGTCGGAATAGCGCCCGACATGGTAATGGCATGCTCAACCGACTTGTGGCAATTGCGGTCGCAAAGGGCAATCTGGTTACGGGTCACACTCGCCATCAACACGACTCGGTTGGAAGTTGAAGTTCCGTTAGTCACATGATAGGTGCGGTCGGCGCCGAAAACCCGCGCCGTATAGCGTTCGCTTTCGCCGATCGGTCCCGAGTGATCCAGCAAAGAGCCCAAAGCCCCCACCGAAATCGAAAGATCGGAACGAAAAATTGGTTCACGGAAAAAGTTGAAAAAGGCACGGCCGGCCGGCGAACGCAAAAAACCCGTGCCTCCGGTATGCCCCGGCGTATGCCACGAATATTCGTGCACTTTGGAAAAATCCGCCAACGCACTGAACATCGGCGGCAGAATAAACCGGCGGTACCGATCCGCCGCCGCCAAAATACGGCCTCCGATAAAATCGGGCGTATCTTCCAAAACCCAGATAAAATCGTTAACATTTTCCAAAATCTCGGTCGGAACTTCCGAAGCGTCAGTTCGTCCTGCCAACAAAAATACAGGCATCTCACGGTTATGCTCACGCAAAACTTTCAGCACGTCGATCGTATTGCGATAATCCTCGTCGTTGCGACGGCTCAACCGTAACAGCACGCACTGAATTGCCGGATCGGTCGATAAAATGGCCTTGGCGTCGCCGCAGCTTTCGGAAACTTCGACTTTGACGTCTTTGGCTTCCAATTCGTCCCTAATTCCGCGCACGGTCCGGGCAGCAGCGGTATTATTGTTTATTCCGTCATAAATTATCAGGACTTTTATTCCCAATGGATCGTTATGGTCTTTCATTTTCAATTCTCCTTGTTAATTTTGCCAGGCGGGGCTGGAAACCGTAGAAGTGTTGATATAATCGTTAAGCCGCTGCGAGCTGTATTCGCCCAACGAAACCCAAAACATGGCAATCAATGCCGCAATCGTAATCGCCAGGGTCATGTAACGTACCCAGACCGGAACACAGCAGCCTCCCGGCTTGATCCCCGTATCCTTAATTTCCAGTTTGCGATTGACCGAAAGTTCGTAGAAGATAATCGTCGAGATAACAAAAATCAGCGCCCAACGTGTTTGTCCGCTGTCCGAGCCGATCATTGCCGCCATGCTGTACAAAGCGCCGATCAGACCGACAATCGTATAAAATAATCCCTGACTGTCCGACATTTTCTCATGACCGAGAATCTTGATCGCCACACAGGAATAAATATACGGTAACAATGTCATAATAACGGCAATCGAGGCAATTTTGCCAAACTGTTCGGAAGCGGTCGGAGACATCGTTGCCAAAACCTGCAGCGTCATAATCGCCGCCACGATGGCCAACCCGGCTGCCGGCACGCCGCGCCGGTTGACCCGCGCAAATATGTTGGCAAACAATCCGTCCTTGGCTGCCGCCTGAGCCGTCTGACCGACCAAAAGCGTCCATCCGGCCAGCGAGCCCAGACAACCGATTGCCGCGCAAATTGCGACTATTTTGCCGGCAGTGCTGCCCAAAGCAATGCTCACGGCCTCGGAAAACGGAGCCGACGAAGTTATCAGTTCTTTGTTGGGAATAATTCCCATAATTGCCGAAGAACTGAGAACGTAACATACGGCCGCCAAAAGAACGCCGACCACGGTTGCAATCGGCACATTGCGCGCCGGATTTTTGACGACCGCCGTCGAAACCGAAGCACTTTCGACCCCGATAAAGGCCCACAGCGTGAAATTCAAAGTCATACCGACGGCAGTAAAGTCACTTTCCCCGGTAACGTTCCAACCTTCCATGTAAGTTTCGCCACTAAACCAAAACCAACCCAACAGCGCCACGCCGACAATCGGGAACAAAGCCACGGTTGTCGTAATTCCCTGCATCCGGCCGACCACTTTCGGACCGAGAATGTTGGCGTAAGTAAAAAACCAGATAACCGAAATTTGTGCCAAAGCCATTACCAACGGATCTTTCAACGAAGGAAAAAACGGAGTCAGATACCCGAGCCCGGCCACGGCCAACCCAACATTGCCGATAACGTTTGCCAACCAGTAAACAAGGTTGGTCTGATAACCCATATAATCGCCGAAAGCCTTGCGTGCATAAGCGTAAGGTCCGCCGGCGGCGGTATTGATCTCGGTTAATTTGGCAAACACCAAACCCAATGCAATGGCGCCCACAACCGTAATCAGCCAGCCGATGATGGCAATACTGCCAATACCGGCAAGGTTGGCCGGCAACATAAAGACGCCGGAACCCATCATGTTTCCGGCAACCATCAAAATGGCCGGAATTAGTCCGATTTTATTGCTTTCGCTTACCATATTTTTCTTCCCGATTAAAAAATTTGTATATTCATCACTCTTAAATAATCGGCTTTTACAAAGTTACAATTCCCTGTACCAGTTTTTTATTTTTCGGATAAAGCCTTTATAATCAAAGTATTATTTAAAGCAGAACCGCAATGATTATGTTGAAAAAGTAATCTTTTAAGGAGGTTTTTATGAAAACAACATACAAATATGCCTTTGCCGCCGCGTTGACTGCAGCTTTTTGCCTGACGGGAAACATTTTGCAAAACGGAAACGCAAATGCCGGTGAAGACAACGGAAATTTAAATCTTACCACCACCCGCAACCCTAACCGGGTCAATATTAACACAACACAAGGAGAACAAAACATGTCCGAAGATAATTACAACCAAAACAACCGCAATGCCGTTCGTGACGACAACAACAATAATAACAATAACGCATCGTTTGACAGCAACAACAATAATAACGACAACGGTCAAAACCGCGGCGAAGACAAAAGCGCTTGGGAAAAAACCAAAGAAGGCGCTGCTTTGATCGGTGATGCCATTGCCGAAAAATCCGGCGATGCCTGGGACGCCACCAAAGAAGGCGCGGCCAAGGTATGGGACAAGACCAAAGAAGTGAGCGGTAATGCCTGGGAAGCCACTAAAGACGGTGCCGCCAAAGCCGGTAATGTCATTTCCGAAAAGTCAAGTGACGCCTGGGAAGCCACTAAAGACGGTGCCGCCAAAGCCGGTGACGCCATTTCCGAAAAGTCGAGTGATGCCTGGGAAGCCACCAAAGACGGTGCCGCCAGAGTAAACAATGCCAACCGTGAAAATGTCAGAAATACCAACAACGGAATGTACGAATAAACCGAGACTTCCGCCGAACGCTTTCCGGATTCAACGGAAGGCGTTCGCATTTTAAAATTCGGCCGCCGTCATCAGCGACTGCGTTTCTTGGGGCTTATCACAACGGTTGCCAAGACGATATAAAAAGTTTATGCTTGGAACCGATAGGAACAAAACGCTCGCTTCAGACGGAGAACAAAATGAAAATTGTCGAAGAATTCATCAAAGGAAAAAATCAGGATCCACAACTGTGTGAAGACGGCATTTTCAAATCAAAAGATTTAATTGCCGTGATTGACGGCGCCACCGCCAAGACTCCGATTTTATATGACGGTATGTCATCGGGAAAAGCGGCAATGGAAAAAGTAAAAGAAGCGCTGCAACAACTGAAGCCATCTCTCGATGTTTATGAAGCCGTCGACTGGATAACGCAATACCTTGCCGATTGGTACCAAAAACGCGGTTGTTATCAACATTTGAAAGAAGTGCCGGCAGAACGTCCGAGCGCATCGGTTGTCATTTACAACCGTGTCAAAAAAGAAATCTGGCAAATCGGAGACTGCGCGGCAATGATTGACAACGTTTGTTTTTATAACCGCAAGCTTATTGACGACATCACGTCTCAAGCCCGCTGTCTGTTTTTGCAAATGCAGTTGGAACTCGGAAAAACGGCGGAAGAACTGTCTGCTTGCGACAGCGGCCGCGAATTCATTATGCCTTTACTCAAAAACCAAAGCCTTTTGCAAAACAATCCCGGCGGATCCGAATACGCCTGGGAAGTGTTAGACGGTTTCCCGGTCTTAAAAAAACGGATCAATATCCTTAACGTGTCAAGCGCTCAAAACATTATTCTGGCTTCGGACGGATATCCGAAATTGTTTCAAACTCTGGAAGAAAGCGAAGCTTATCTGCAAAACGTGCTTGCCGACGATCCCCTCTGTATGAATATTAACAAAGGAACAAAAGGACTGAAAAAAGGCAACGGCTCTTTTGACGACCGTGCTTACGTCCGAATTGAGCTTTAAACAGTGTCCCACATTTTTTACCCGTCTCCCCTTGGATTATATAACTCATATCCCCATATCCACATGAAACGATATGAGAAAATGCTGATAAAAATATAATATGGGGACATCCTGATGAAAAAAATTGCCATCCTGCTTTTGCTGTTGTTTCAGTCGCTGTCGGTTTACGCTCAGGCAACACCGGACACCGCCGCGGCCTTTGATCCTGCCAAAGCCGGCAAACAACTCGACAACATGACCGCCACCCTGAACAGCGGCAAAGCCACCCGTGAGCAGACGGCCGCTTTTTTGCAAACGCTGACCCAAACTCAGGAAACTTTGTCTCAGGCACGGCAACAACACACAACCGAACTTGATTCGGTACAAAGAAAGCTCAATGCCCTCGGCCCGGCGCCGGAAAAAGACGACAGCGAACCGGCGACAATTTCCCGCCAGCGTAAAGATTTTACCAAAACCGCCAACGGCCACAAAGCACAAATTGCCCAGATTGATTTGCTGTCTGCCAAAATCGACGACATCAATAATCTGATTCTTAAAGTACGCAATCGGCAGCTTTTGAACAGCATTCTGGTAAAACAAAGTTCCATTTTTCATCCTCAGCAATTTTGGGAATCGCTTACCAGCTTTGCCGGTTTTTTGTTCGAACTGGTAAAATCGCCGCTTAATTGGTATCAAAAACTTTCGCCCGAACGTCAAACCACGGTCAAAAACAATATTCTCGCGGTCGTCCTGGCCATGCTGGCGGCGCTGGCTACCGCTTATTTGCTCAGCCGCTACATTAAACACTGGTTCGGTTACCGCGAAAATATTGAATATCCCGACTATTCGCAAAAAGTCCGGGCAGCCGTGTGGATGCTGATTGCCCGCGGCGCCATTCCGGCCGCCGTGATCGGGGCTTTTTTATTTTGGCTCAGAAATAATGATCTGGTCAATACCGACGCTTTCGGACTGTTACTAAATACGGCAGCTCTTTACGTTCTTTCCTATTATCTGGTCAAAGCGGCGGTTAAGGTTACCTTTACCCCGTTCAACGGCAAATGGCGGATTATTGAAGTCGGTGACGGCTGCGCCAAATCCATCAGCTTGGCATTGATTGTTTCGGCCGCTGCTATTTGCATTGTTTCTTTCTTTCAAAGCGTGGCCAATCAAATGGCCTATGACAATTCAATCATTTATTCGTTAAAGATTTTTGCCAACGCGGTCAAAGCCTTTTGTGTGGTGTGGGTAACCCGGACCGCCCTCTATGACAACAAAACTCTCTCCGACACCGACATCAGCGGCGATACCCCAATAGCCGAATTGAGCACTTCTTCAAAAATCAGCCTCGCCGTCACCTTTGTCATGATCGTCGCTTTCTCTTTTTCTTTGTTCGGTTATATCCGTCTGTCCGAATATATTATCAACCGTTTTATCATCTCCGCGGTAGCAGTGGGCATTCTCTATATCATTGACAAACTGCTGCGCGGCCTGTTTCATCGCATATTGCAGTTTCGGTTCTGGGTATTGACGTTTCGGATCAGCCGACGCACGCTGATCAAGAGCGAATTTTGGTTCGGACTGTTGTTAAAGCCGATCATGTGGATTGCCGGAATTATTCTCCTGCTGGGTATCTGGGGTGTTTCGGTCGATCTGCTGCTGGCCCGCATCAAGGGCTTTTTGGTCGGCTTTAACATCGGCGGCATTCATATTTCGATTACCTCCATTTTGCTCGGCATTATCAGCTTTTTTGTTTTGCTGTCGCTTTTCAAAATGCTTAAAAACAGTTTTCTCAGCGGCAGCCTCAGCAAAATCGAAATGAACGACGGCCTGCGAAATTCGGTCGTTTCGTCAATCGGCTTTTTGGGCTTTATCATTTCGGGACTGCTGGCGATTGCGGTCATGGGCGGCAGTCTCAGCAGCATTACCATCATTGCCGGGGCGTTGTCGTTCGGAGTCGGGCTCGGGCTGCAGAACATGGTCAGCAACCTGGCGGCAGGTATGACGATTTTGTGGGAACGACCGATTAAAATCGGCGACTGGGTTAATATCGGCGGTCAGGAAGGCATCGTCAAAAGAATCAATATGCGTTCTACCGAAATCGAAACCTGGGACAAAGCAACCGTCATTGTTCCGAATTCAGACATTCTGTCAAAAAGCCTAATCAACTACACCTACGGCAATAAGACCGGCCGCGTAGTCGTCAAGGTCGGCGTCGGGTACGACAGCAATGTTGAACAGGTCAAACAGACGTTGCTTGAAATTGCCTCTTCCAACCCTAATGTTCTGGCGACGCCGGCGCCGTCGGTCGTCTTTACCAACCTCGGCGACAGCAGCCTCGATTTTCAGCTCAATTGTTTCACCGCCAACGTATTCAACCGTTCTTCCATCGGTGACGATCTGCGCGATAAAATTATTAAACGTTTTCGGGAGCTAAATATCAACATCCCTTTTCCGCAACAGACGGTGCATTATGAAGCCGCGGCACCGGATCAGAACATTGCGGCAGTTCAGGTGCGTTCGGAATCCAAACCCGCCAACGCCGAAAGCTGAAAAAGCATCAGGCCCGGTTTTTTTCTTCGGCCGCCTTTTATTCAGCGCCCGGACAGGGGAAGCTTTCAACCAGAACTTCCGCAATCAGCGAAATCAGATCCTGCGGCTTAACATCCGCCGGCAAATCACGCAATTTTTCCGCGGCTTTTTCGTTAACGGCTTCCGCCAATTCCAACAGTCGGGCGATTTCTTCATCGTTATAATCCTGATCCTGAGGTTTGGCCCAACCCCCGATTTCGCAGGCATAACCACCCTGCTTTAATTCATAGCCGAGCCGGCTGAGCAAAACGATATATTGAGTATAATATTCGCTTTCCTGGTCCAAGATGCCGAGCGGCCACAGCAATATTGTCTTCATAAGGCCTTCTTTGCGGCGGTGAATTTTGGAGAGCGCCACCGAATCATGATATTTTATTTTTTGCCCCAGTCTGATGACATTTTCCATTCCCGGGCGGCTCAAAAGGGGATGGCTGACATCACATTTATAATAGAATTTAACCCCGATCAGCCCGACAATAAAAAGCAATAAAACGATCAGCCACATATATTTTTCAAAACGGCGGCGAGCAGCCGATTTTCCGCTTTCTTTTTTCAATTTATCTTTCAGCGCCTTCTCCAGATAACCGGCGCTTTCTTTGCCACCGGTTCGACGAACGGCCTCTACATAGCCGGCAACCCGCCTGTCAGCTTCTTCAGGGGTCGGACGATCTTGCAAAACCTGGCAGATAAAATCGGCAACAAACCGGTCGACCGTTTCGCAACTTTGGTCTATCAGTTCTCCGACTTTGCTTTGTTCCAGCTTAGGATCTTCACGCAACTGTTTTTGATTGAGAATAACATCAATCCGCTCGGTCAGCCGGATCATTTCTTCCATTTCGTCATCATTTCTCATTTTCTTTCTCCGTTTTGCAGTCCCTGCCCGCTGCACTGCGGCCTTTTGTTATCACTAACAATTCGCCTTTAATTAGTCAATATTTTGTTGCGGCAGCTTTATTATAAAAAACAGAACGTTTTAATTAAAACAGTATCTTGACTTTTTGGAAAAAAAACTCTTGTATGGAACAAACTGACACAATTGCACCAAAGGGAAAAAATATGAATCGAAGACTGATTGCAACCACCGTCGCTGCTCTTTTATTAATCGTTCTCACTGCCGGCTTCTGGCTTGCGCTGCCCAAACTCCGGGTTCCCGCGGCCGCACTGACAGAAGAACATGCCGATAAAATAAAAATTGAAAAAGGAGAGCGAAAACTCTATCTGTTAAAACAGGGAAAGGTGCTGAGAGAATATCAAATTGCCCTCGGTTTTGCACCCGAAGGTCACAAACAACGCGAAGGCGACGGCAAAACCCCCGAAGGAGTATATCGGATTTCCGGACGCAATCCCCGCAGCAAGTTTCATTTATCGCTGAGAATCTCGTACCCCAACGCCGAAGACCGTAAACAAGCCGCGGCCAAAGGTGTCAGCCCCGGCGGCGACATCATGATTCACGGCCTGCCCAACGCCACCCCTTTTCTCGGCAGTCTCCACCGGCTGAAAGACTGGACAGCCGGCTGCATTGCAGTCACCAACGACGAAATTGAAGAGATATGGGCTCTCACTCCCGACGGGACCCCGATTGAGATTTTGCCCTAAACAACTGATTTAATCGTTTTTTCGTATTAAATCCTATTGACAAGCGACAGCACTGCCTGTAGCATACGGCGGAGTTTTAATAAAATGAGGTCAAAAAATTAACCTGTCATGAGTCCCGCATACGTTTATGTATTTAATCTGGTACTGGTGTTGTTGCTGGTATTTGCTAATGCTTTTTTTGTTGTTTCTGAATTTGCAATCGTTAAAATTCGCCGCACCAAACTGGAAGAACTGGCTCATTTCGGTAACAAACGGGCCGAAACCGCCCTTAAAATTACCGAGAATCTCAATACCTATTTAAGCGCCATTCAACTCGGTATTACCCTTGCTTCGCTCGGGCTGGGCTGGATTGGCGAACCGGCCGTTTCAAAATTGCTGGAAGACCTGTTTGGTAACTTTTTTGCCGGCAATCCCGTCCTCCTGCACTCGGTCAGCTTCGGCGCCGCGTTCGGCTTTATTACTCTGTTGCACGTCGTGCTCGGAGAACTGGTTCCGAAGTCGCTGGCTATTCAGAACACCGAAAACTATGCTCTGCTGATTGCCAAACCGTTGTACGTTTTCAAGCACATTTTTTCTCCGTTCATCTGGGTCTTTGACAAAGTAACCGCCGGGATTCTGCGCCTGATGGGGGTTCAGCCGTCCAACGAAAATGACGATGCCCATTCGGAAGAAGAAATCAAACTGATCATTGACGCTTCGCAAAAAGGCGGTGTAATTGACGATACCGAAGGAGAAATTATTCAAAACGCGATTGATTTTTCGGAAATTTACGCCCACGAGATCATGATCCCGCGGCAGGACATGAAATGCCTTTATAAAGATTATACACTTGCCGAAGCAATGAATTTCATCAAAACCCACAATCATACCCGCTTTCCGTTATGTGACCGTGACAAAGACCACATCATCGGTATGCTGCATATCCGCGATTTGCTCGAGTATGAAGGCGACGGCAACGACACCGACATTCTGACCAAGCTGGCGCGCAAGATCTTGTTTGTTCCCGAAAACAAATCGATTTCGGAAATTTTGCACCAAATGATGTTGCGCCATATTCATTTGGCCATTGTCGTGGACGAATATGGCGGAACCGCCGGACTGCTGTCAATGGAAGACATTTTGGAAGAGCTGGTCGGAGATATTATGGACGAACATGATGACGTTACGGATGAACCGATCAAAAAAATTAACGATTCTGTCTGCGAATTTGACGGCGTGGTGCTGGTGGAAGACGCTTTTGACTGTATGGGGCTGCCGGAGTGTGAGCACGAAGAAAGCACGATCGGCGGCTATGTTTTCGGTCTGCTCGGCCGCCTGCCGAAAATCGGTGATAAAGTCGAAGACGTTTACTGCCATTACGAAGTGATCGGAGTTGACAATATGAGGATCACCCGCGTTAAGGTTTTGATCAAACCCACCGGCGAATCCGGTAACGAAGCCTAAAAACATTTTCATTTGCTGCATTTTTATTTATGCCCTGCCTATGAAGGCGGGGCATAACGTTTTTGCCTAAACGGCGCCTTTTAAAATTTAATTGATAAAATCGGTTGTCTTTTTTAGAAAAAGATTATATAAAATAAGGAATTATAATCATTCAGTCAGGATAATAAAATTATGAAAAAAATACTAGATTACATCCGTTACGGCGAAGGTTTGGGTATTAAATTCCTACTGCCGTTTTCTCTAATTGTCGCTCTTTTTCTGTCCGTAACCATTAAAATCGAAGGAAACGACGTTTTGGTACCAGCTGCACAAAAGGTTGCCGACGAATTTCTGCCGATTAAAATCGAAAACGGTGCCATTGTGGAACCGGCAGACACGGTAAAGACCTATTCCATTGCCTTTGATGACGAAAATAACGATTTTAACAGCAATATCAATATTGTGTTGGACACCAAAGTTGACTATTTCGAACCGTCCGAACTAAAGCAGGGAATTTATATCAGCCGCCGTGCTTTTTATTCGGTTACCAAACGCGAAACCAAAATGTACAATTTTGAAGAATCTTTATATATTCCCCAAGGGGACTACACCGACTTTTTCAGGACCATACTCAACTGGAGTGTCCTGTTTATCGGCATTTTCGGTTTTATCGGCCTCGCGATTGGCTTTTTTATTGCCATCATTTTCTATGCCGTCTGTTCTTATGCAGTTTCGGCATTTCTCGGTAAAAGTTTTCTCTTTGATCTCAGAATGCGCTTAAGTACATTGGCCTTCATAACCACGTATATTGTCTTTACCGTTTTGGGTTGGTTAGGCTTCAGCAGCTTTATAATTTTCTTCATCGCCGTTTTGGCCCTGCAGGGGGTTATCTTCAAAGAGATCCCGGCCCAGGAAACACCGGCGGCTCCTCAGCAAAACTGACGAACTTACCGTTTTTTGCCATGATACGCATCCCCCGTAACATTCGGGGGATGTTTGTATGCGGTTTAAGAATTCCGCTGATAAAAAAAGCATTTTTGGGGGCGTTTTTTCAATTGACAACGTCTCAGCCGCAATCCAAATGTTACCGTAAAAAAAACAAAATTACAGCAGATGGTTTTAGACAAATTATGGTTTACAAATCGCAATCAATATGCTAAAATAGACAAAAGAAGACAAATTGAAGCACATAAATGAGGTGAGTTGAATGGAAACAACCGCAGAAAAAATTAAACGTTTAGGAAAAAAGGCTTTGGAAAAACTTCCAACAGCCTGCAGACACGGGCTCATTAAGCTCGCAATGCTAACGTCATCACTGATCGGCAATGGCAGTGCCTCAACGGCAGCAACAATGACAACAACCAACGATAATACAAATGCGCCGCAAACAACACTTACATTTTCTCAGACTCCGGGACAAGACAAAGTAAACACGGTCGATACTGATACCGAAACCCAAAAGCTTGAAGAATTAATGGCAGAAAACCTAGTCTTGCAGAATCAGAACGTAATCGGAAATTTTGACCTTGAAGGGCGTGTTTTTACCGCGGAAGAGTTGGAAATGATTCAACAAAGCGAACTGTGCGAAGAAATTCAGTCCGTTGCCAAGAAGAAGGCTAAACCCGGAGCGCCGAAAAAAGGACAGCAAACTTATTGTCTGGGCGCCGTCAAAGGCTTTTGTGCGGCCAAGGGCATCACCATTGACGCCCAGCGTTTTGCTTACCGTGCCGTTGACGGATTTAAGAAAAATGAGTACTTTGTTGAAATTGACACCAACATGGATAACTTCCATTCATTGCCTGACGGCACCGTAATTGCCTGGGAAAAAGGGACAACCCGGTACGGCCACGTGGCAATGAAAATCGGCACCAAGGAATATTGTGACTTTATCTATAACCTGCGCACTCACAATCGCCGCGGCAGCAGCGGACAGCGTTACGGAAAAGCACACGCCTACATTCTCAAGGATATGCCGATCGACAAGAAGCTGGCAAAAAAACTGATTGCCGAAGGCCGGTTGAAAGAACCGCTCAAGAAGCAGACTCTCGCAATGGTTAAAATCGGCAATATGAAAATGCTTTTAAATGTCAAAGATCTGGCACAAATGAACGAAGATTTTCGCCAAGCCAACATTCAGGAAATCAAGCTCCACCCGCAGCCGCTGGCGATGGGAAAAAAGCAGCAGAAAGTGATGGCCCGAATGTTGCAAAGGGACAGAGAGTGAAATACAGAAACCCCGGTAATTCGGGGTTTCTGCTTTTCTAAGCCGTAAAAATTATTTTTCGTGATAATTTTCTTGAACCGTAACGGTTTGATGAGGCGTATAGATATATTCGGCAATGGCAAAAGCACCATACAATATAATATACAATCCCATTAAAGTGGTGATGGTAATGGCACCGATCGCCGGATAAACCAGAATGAGAAAGGCAAACAAAATGCCGAGAATTCCGATCCCCATTGTCCAGCCCCACGGATGGCCGTCTCTTTTGAGGTCAAACGAGGTCGCCAGTTGAACCACGCCGACTGCCAAACACCACAAAGCAAAGATGATCGGCAGCGTCGCGGCGCTGACGCCAAGATTGCTGACAAAAATAACACCGACAAAAATGTCCAACAGCCCAACCACCAGATACCAGCCGGACCGGTAGGAAAACGAAGCCAGAAAATATCCGGCACCGACAACAATAAAGGCAATCCCCAGATAAAGCGCCAGACCAAGCAGACTGGCCACTGGGTTGAACCAAACGTACAAGCCGAGGATAATCATAATAATGCCGGCAATCAAATGCCAGAATCCAGCTGTTTGAAAAGTGGCAATGCCGGAATGATTTACGCTTTCAGCCATGATTTTTCTCCTTTTACAAATGTAATTCAGTAGAGTATATAACCATGGCGACGCATTTTTCAAAGATGTGACAACATTATAATTTGCCGCAATCGGAAAATTTGGCTGTCCGGCAGCAATTATGCAACACCGCCGAAAGAACGGATCATCCGCACCCCCTCCAGACGGCCGCCGCTGATTTCTTCGAGACTCTTGCCCTGTTCGGTGTCATATTTCGCCATGCCGCATTCGACGCACCATACCGGCGTCACTCCGACATTGAGAGCACCGACAAGATCGGTACGGTACGTATCGCCGATCATGGCCACTTTGGGCGATGGTTTGATCCCAAGTTGACGGAACGCATATTTGAAAATGCCGGGATGCGGTTTGCCAAACTCGATTACGCGGCCGCCCATTTTCCGATAAGTTTCGGCGACCAACCCCTGACGAACCACCGGTAACGCGATGTCGCCGTCTTTTGGCTTTTCGAAAGCGCGAAAATCGGGGTTGGCACAAATTGCCGGAAGCCCCATTTTCTGCAAAGCGCGCAATTGCGGCAGGAACGGATCAATTACCATACTGTCCCACCAGGCCGGATCGTCGTCACTGCTCATCCGCGAAAGATAAAGGTGCTGATGCAGAGCCGGTTGTTTTTCATATTGTACATCGGTCAATTGAGGAATCGAAATATAAAAAGCATCGGCCGCCTGCGGATCATCGACCGTCATATACGGCGTCTGCTCAAAAATCTGTTTGCGCGGATTCCCGAAAACAAAAATGCGTTTGCCGTCAATATCCAGACCGCCGGCAGCAAAAGTTTCCCGTGCCGCATCGCCGGAAGTTACCATATCGGTAAAATGGCGTTGCGGTTCCAATCCGCGTTTGCGATAAGAATTTATTGCCGCCTCGGCCAACTGAGTCGTATTAGAAACGATGCAGACCGGTTTGCCGCATTTTACCATTTCTTCCATAATTTCACGACTGCCTTCATAAAAAGCACTCCCGTCCCAAAAAACACCGTAAGCATCGACCAAAAGAACGTCAAAATTATCGGCAATGTCGGCAAATCCATCATATATCTTCATTTTCGATCTCCATTTTATACAACCCTCTTTTCACTATAACAAAAAATAACCACAGCGCAATTTTTTAAAAAAATTCACTGGATTTTAGACAACCTTGTGTTATAATAGACAGAAAATAGACTGATAAAGGTAAAAGCTATGGGTAAATTTTCGTTTGACAGAGATTATTCGCAACGTGTTTCCATGCGGCGTGACAATGAGCAGCATAAAAAACGCGGCGAAAATCTCAGTGCCCGCAAAAATCAGATTTTCCAGAAAGAAAAGCAGGATGCAGAAAAGCTTACAACACCGGAGATAAAAACTCCTGCTGCCGCAATTCCCGGTCTCAGCGACGAAGAGATCATCCAACAGCTCAACATGCTGACCGAAGCTTTTCGTGCCACTAACGGCCGGGAAGAAGAAAAAGCCCTGCGCGATTTTGCCGCTCAATATCACCTTAATCTGCGTGTTGAAGCGGCGGTCTCCAAAACCGATAAGAGCGCCATTGCCCGCATGGTTTTTAACGGCGGTGTCGAAAAGCCTTTCGGCGGTTATTCGGAAAAATTTGCCGATTTGGCCAACTATCCGTACAAATATTCAATTCATCCCGGCAAAGCAGAAGATTATAAGCTGGAAGACTCGCCGATTTGGCAGATGATGTCTGAAGAACCGCGGCTGGCGGAGATGAAAGACAAAATTCTCGGGGCACTGGCCAAAGCCGGGGTACGCCCAGAGATGCTGCCGGAAATGAATCTGAACGACTTCAAATATCTGATGTTTAACCATTGTGCCGTTCAAAAAGGCATGGGGTTTGCCAAACTGTTTCAGGCCAAGGATGAAAACGGCAATCCTTTGACCTACCGCGATATCCGCGCCGCAAAGGATGTTCCGGTTGCAACCAGCGCCAAACAGGAAAACGTCAAACGCTTTATCAAAGAGAACCCACAATTCAAAGATATGTTGCTGAAGGTCCCCGGCGCCAAGAAAGAATATGTCGAAGCCCTGATCAAAAAGATGGAAACCAGCGGCCTGACCGATATGTCCAAAGAACTGGAACGACATCCCGACTGGGCAAATCAACCGGCCATTGACGTCCATCATATCGTTAACATCAAAGACTGCCGCCTGTTTGAAGCACAAGGAAAATCGTATGCTGCCGTCAACGATTATGAAAACATGTGTATCGTCAGCAACGGCACCCTGCTCGACGCATTAGAACGTTCCAACGGCAACAACGGCGAAAAAGCCCACTCGATTCACGGCAGCATTCACTCCGCTGACATGGTATTCAAAGACCGAGCCGAAGACGGCAGTACCAAACGCACTATGGTTCGCCTTGAACCGCAGCCGGGTGTTCGCTGTATGCTTGGTTTCAGTCCCGATATGATGATCATTGACCAACAAAACCAACAACAAAATGACAATCGCGGATTAAGTACCGAGGCTGAAAAAGCCGCCGCCCATTCGCAGGCTGTCATGCGTAACATTCAACAAAACAGCGGAGCAATGTCAACATGAATATCCAGGAACTGATCGACTT
Organism: uncultured Azospirillum sp.; assembly: GCA_900539605.1. Classification (GTDB taxonomy): domain Bacteria; phylum Pseudomonadota; class Alphaproteobacteria; order RF32; family CAG-239; genus JAFUYI01. The sequence goes on from UQCS01000008.1 coordinate 42,369, forward strand.
TTTGCAACAAAATGATGAAGTGGGCCGCAACAAGCCCTCTACCGAAGTTAAGATTGCAATGTGCACCCTCAAACTCAAACAGGAGGGCTTTGCCCAGCCGCTGCCGGACTTTTACAAGCTGCTGCGCAAGTTTAACGGCCTTTCCAACAACGGTTGTTTTATCTTGGGAATTAATACCGAAAGCACCATGTTTCCCGATCTGTTGGATTATAACCTCCGTCACCGGCCGGATATGCCGGAAACGGTGATTCTGGGTTATAACGATGCTTTTCAGCTGATCTACAGCGCCAACGACGAAAAATATCACATCGTTGACAAAGATGACGGCAGCGAAGAGGGATGTTCGGACAATTTGGCCGATGTTATTCCGTATATTTTGCATATATAATTTTAAATAAACGGAATAATAAACAATGATGGAATATATAAAAAGAAAACTGACCAAAACAAAAGATGATCAGGCTTGGAAAGACCAAATCGGTTATCCGCGCTATTATCAGGAAAACGGGCTTTTTATCAAAGAGACCGAAGATGGTGAAAAATTTATCATAACCATGGATGAGCAACATCAGGAAGTTATCGTAGGAAAAATAAAATGACAAAAAAACGCCCTTGGATGGTAATTATTGCCGGACCGAACGGCGCCGGAAAATCAACTTTTTATGATAAGATCATCAAAGATGACCCTTTGATGAAAAATGCACCGTTTATCAATTTGGATAATATTGCCAAAGATTTGTCCGCACCGGATCAGAATCCTAACGACAACATGCTCAGCGCCGGCAAAATCACTTATGAAGAAGTGGAAAAACATATTGCCAACCGATGCAGCTTTGTTTACGAGACGACATCTTCGGGCAAGGTTCATCTTCGTTTTATGGAACAGGCACGGCAGCAGAATTTCAAAATTGCTACTATATTTATCGGTCTTTCGGATCCTGCATTGTCATATTGGCGTGTACAATCACGTGTCATAAAGGGCGGCCATAATGTTCCTTACGAAGATATTATGCGACGTTATCCAAAAATTATGAAAAATTTTCCCGAAATGCTGAAACGTAGCGACATTGCCGCTGTTTTTGACAACTCTTCCCACGAACCATATAAATTGATCTTTTTAATGGACGACAAAGCCTTCCGTATCTTTTATCAATATCCCTCCTGGCTGAAAGAATCGATCAGGGAACGCAAAACGCGCAAAGACATGGTTTTTGCCGCTGATGTTATAGACATACACCGTTTAAATGATGAAGAATTACGTTTGATATCCAATCTGGCGTTTACACAACCTGCTGCAGACCGGTCATTTAATAATACGACAAAACAGCTTCTGGGAGAAACTGCAATTTTACCCGGTGAAGAAAAAGAGCTGCTGCCGGAGAGAGAACTCATCAGACAGCAAGTAATCGAAATACTCAATAAAAAGAAACGAGAGCGGCCCTAAAAAGTTATGCCGGATTTTAATAATCACAATAAGGTGCCGACAGACACCTTACTTTGATTATTGCCAACTACAGACAAGCTTGAAAGACGGCACGGACAAATTCTTCCGCCAAACCCGGCGTTTTGCGGATCGTTGCACCTTTAACCGTCAACCGGGTTAGTTCTTCAATATCCGGTTCTTTGATGCCGGCTTCGCCAAAGCTAAGCGGCGCACCGATTTCGCGATACCAATTTTTTAACGCCGCAATGCCGGCAACGGCGGCTTTCCGCTCATCTTCTTCCCCAACCGCAAATATTTCGCGAGCAAACCGGGCGATTTTAGGGGCTTTTTCTTCCACTTTTGCCGTCAGCCAGGCGGGCGTAACAATAGCCAGTCCGGCACCATGAGCAATATCATACAAGGCACTGATCGGATGCTCCAACGCATGGCACGGCATTGAGAAAGCGCCGACACCGGCCACATTTAAGCCGTTCCACCCCAAGGTTGCACTCCACATCAACGTCGCGTGCGCTTCCAGATCTTCGGGATTTTGTAAAATACGACGGGTAGCCGCCATCACTGTTTTTACCAGACCTTCGACATAATATTCCTGTAACGGGGTCCAACCGCCGTCATTGGTAAAATAGCTTTCGGTCAGATGCGAAACAATATCCACTGCCGAAGCCGCGGTATAACGGGACGGAACCGTTACCGTCAGCGACGGATCCAAAATCGACACCCGCGGATAGAAATTCGGACTGGCCAGTCCCAGTTTATCGTTGGTTTCATCGTTTGTGATCACCGCATTACCGTTCATTTCCGAACCGGTTGCCGGCAAAGTCAGTACGGTTGCCAACGGCAATGCCTTTTCGATTTTAGCCTCGCCGAGATAAAAACGCCACACGTCATCTTCCGCCACCGCACCGGCCGCAATCGACTTGGCTTCGTCAATCACACTGCCGCCGCCAACAGCAATCACAAAATCAACTTTTTCTGCCCGGGCTTTGGCAATCCCCTCACGGGCGTGGGCGAGTGAAGGGTTGGATTTAACCCCGCCGTGCTCAACGAATGCAATATCCGCGTCTTGCAGCTGAGAAACAATTTTATCATAAAGTCCTGATTTCTTTATGCTGTGTTGACCATAGACCAACAAGGCCTTATGCCCCAAGGCACTTACATGCGCCGACAATTGCGAACTGCTTCCGGTCCCAAAAACAACTTTGGTCGGATTATGAAAAACAAAACCCTGCATTGATTTTCTCCATCAATTGATTACTGCGGTCAGTAATTATTGTAATTGTGCCCCGAGTAATCATTATACTCGTTTTGCTGCTGTTCATAACGGCGTTGCTGCTGTTCATAATACCGCTGCTGGCGCGACCGCGCTTCCTGCTCGGCCGCCGCCTCGTAAATGGCAGAAATAATGGTATCACGAAACTCGCGCGGATGAGCAATATCCTGAATCACCATGCTGCTTTCATCGTTACCCACCTGAACAATCGCATCACCGGCACCGAACAGGCGTTGCACCAGGCTTTGTACGATCTGCACATCGTTAATTTTGGCTAACGGAATATCCTTTTCCTTGATATTGACAATGCCCCGGCGGACATAAACCCGCTGGTTGGTCACAGCATATATCTTGAGCTTGTTGTCGACCCGTTTATAAATGTAAGGAATAAACAAAAGACCGCCGATTATCATCATAATTGCGGCAACCGAATAAATATGGCCGATAAAACGGAATCTTTCGCCTTGTCCGACACCGCTCCACACCGCCAAAAACATCAAAATGCCGATTGACATCAGCAGCGTCGGCAACACAAATACCTTATAACTGAAATGAACTTCAATTTTAACGTATTCGTTGGGGCGTAGTTCTAATGTCATGTTGCGACTCCTTAATCTTTATCTGAGCCGATTATAATTTAAATTTTCATTAAAGACAACAAAGATATTTGTATTGCAAATCGTTTGCAGACAGGCTAACCTGAATATGATCAACAAAAGTTTTGTTCCGACGATCGGCCGAAAATAAAAAATAAATGAACCTTATTGCACAAACTCTCGTTCTAGCCGATGTATGGAGGTTAAAATGGACGATATTTCAAAACTGCTGCAGGAAGCGAAACCACTTTACTTCGCCCGCAAAAAACGTCGCCGCCGCATCTCAGCCGTTTTCAGCATGCTGCTGATTGCCACCGGGCTCAGCCTCGTCGGACTGCGGACGCCGGAAAGTGAAAACATATACTGGGCCGAGGCAATGTTGACGGCAGCCGACAGCCAGATAACAGTGGCACAACAGGAATCCCTGATTGAGGACATGGGATTGCCGGTGGATGAATTCGGACTTCTGATGGTAGGATAGATGAAAGATATAATCAATAAAAACAAAGGGCTGATCAGAGCCGTTATCCGCAAGTTTACCGGTTCTTACAACGAAGACCTCGAACAGGAAGTGTACATAAAAACCTGGCGTAACCTTGATAATTATCATGAAGAAGGTAAATTTAAACAATGGATCGGGGCCCTCACCGCCAATGTCTGCCGCGACTACTTCAAATCAAGGCAGTATAACCAAAACAATGCCGAAGTCCGAGATCCGGAAATTCTCGAGGCAATGCCAGCCGGAAGTTCTCAGGAAGAGGCCACAGATGCCAAGATGCGACAAAAACTGATTCTCAAAGCCGTGGACGAACTGCCGTCTAAAATGCGCAAAGTAATTATTTTGTACGAGTTTGAGGAATTGAGCCTGGAACAAATTGCACAAAAAACCGGCGTTCCGGCAGGTACCGTTAAATCACGCCTGTTCAACGCCAGACAAATTTTAAAACAAAAACTCAGTTATTTAAAAGGAGAGTAAAACATGAAAAACAAATTTTTAACCATTGCCTGCGCTGCCATGCTGGTCACCGCTGCTTCGGCCAATGCCGCCGAAAACGAACTGATGCCGCTCCGCGACCGCCCGACTCCGGAAATGATGGAAGCACGGTTGGCCGACCGCTTGCAATTGAACAATGACCAAAGAAAAGTTATACGGGAACGCCGCGAACAAGATCAGGTGGAAATGCGCCAGTTGATGGAAAAAATGAAAGAAATCCGCAACGAAATGAATCGTATCCGTCAGGCAAATATGGAAGCTTTCGAAGCTCAGCTTACTCCGGAACAAAAAGTCGAATTTGACAAGATTAAGGCCGAACGCAAAGCTCATCACATGGAGAGAATGGGAAAAAGAAAAATGCGCCATATGAGAGAAATGCCGCATGACATGCCGCCGATGGCCGGGGAAATGAAGATGCCGGAACCTCAGGAAGAACCCAACCCGGTATTGACCGGCGATACCCCGTCTCCGGTTGACGCAACCGTCACACCGGCAGTCTCTGTCGCTACCGAACCTGAAAGCAAGTAGATCTGTATCAACAAGAAAATCCCGGTTCTTACCGGGATTTTTTTATCCGTTATCGTCGCCGCAGCATTACTTGTGCCGGCGTTTCGGCGTTGCCGTCAGTTTGGAAAACAGATAAACAATCCCCGATACCAGGGTTTTACGTTCCCTAACCTTCAATGAACTCCACCAATTGAGCAAACGTCTGAAAACGCCCGGCTCTTTTTGCGGCGCCGCATGCTTCTTTTCTTTTTCGGAAACCCGGTACTCTTCTAACGACAATTCCTCGACCTTGCCGCGGAAAGGTTCCAAAATCTCACGAATATCGTTATCCGCAACATAGGCACCGTGTATTCTTTTTAATCCGCCTGCCGCATCCAAAAACAAGGCATCGCCGCGGCCGAGCAGTTTTTCGGCGCCGGTCGTATCCAAAACAGTACGGGAATCTACCGATGCCGCGGTCTTGTAGGCCAGACGTGAAGGAAAATTCGCTTTCAACACACCGGTTACCACATCAACCGACGGTCGCTGGGTGGCCAAAATCAGATGAATCCCGCACGCCCGGGCTTTTTGCGCCAGCAGGCGGATATATTTTTCGACTTCGGGACTGACTGTAACCAAATCGGCAAATTCGTCGATAATGCAAACAATATAGGGCATCAGGCCAACCCGCAAATGATATTCGTCAATATTGCGGCAATGGCTTTCCTCCAACTGGCGATAACGCCGTTCCATTTCGCCGACCAGATAAGTCAAAACCGCCGCGACATCCTCATTTTCGGTAACCACTGGCGTTAACATGTATTGCTGATCGTTATAAATCGAAAATTCAATGCGCTTGGGATCAATCAAAACCAGTTTGAGCTCGGAAGTTTCTTTGGCCAAAATCAGTGACAAGATGAAGGTGTTGAGCCCGACCGACTTGCCGGACCCGGTCGTACCCGCGACCAGCAAATGCGGCATTTTCGACAGATCGGCAATCACAGGTTCTCCGGCAACGTCCGTGCCGAGGCAAAGTGGCAGCTTTCCCTTAAAATTCTGAAACGCCTCACTGTCAACCAAGGTTTTAAAATCAACCGTCCGCGGTTGCCTATCCGGTATTTCGAACCAAATATTTCCAGAATCCGGCACTTTTTCGACGTCAACCGAAGAGACACCCAACTCACGGGCAATGTCTTCCCGTGCGCTCAGAACGTTTTTTATTTTCGTACCGGGTGCCGGCGCAAATTCAACCAAACGCAGCAACGGCCCGTTTTTTTCGCCGACGATGCTACCGCCGATTCCGTAATGGGCTAAAATTTCTTCCAAAGCGGCACTCATTTCTTTTACCTTTACAATTTGGCCAGTTTGACGGCAATTTCACGCGCCAATTCGCCGATCAGGATGCTTTCTTTCTCCGCCAGATCTTCATAGCTTTCGGTTAACGGCGCGCTCACACGGCTGCGTTCGCGGCTGGCGACCCGGCCGTTTTTATACACCGTCCACCAGGCGTCAATTTCTATTTTCTGTCCCAAAACGGCATCCATTTTATTGACTTCAACCGTCACGGTATAAGTGAAATTTTCGCTAACCAGGGTTTTAAACTTAACTACCGACTTGGGCAAATAGAGGGAAATATCATCGGCCAGCACCCGCGAAAACGAACTGGACAACGGTTCTCCCCAACGATAAAACTCAGACATTTTCAATTCTGAAGAACCGGCTTCCATTGTCACGATCTGCGGCCGGTCAAGATATTTCGGAATAAACACTTCCTCCACCCCGATGTCCATCCGCCGCTGCGAAACCGGGCGCACATCACCTTCCAGGGCTTTGAGCTGATAAAAACGCGACGGGCTGCTGGTTCCGACACAGGCGGCAACCAACAACAGCAGTACTGACAAAACCAAATTTTTCATAACTAATACCTTCCTTTTCCTCTTAATAACGATTCCGGATGTCTTTCTATATAATCAGCAAAATTGTTTAATGACTTGGCGGCACCGGAAATATTTAACATTGCCCGGTTAAAATTGCGCAAAGTTTCCGGCACGTCCTGAGTTTGCTGCGGAATTTTGGAAAATTGTTGCAAAACGCCGGCAAGCTGCGGAACAATCTCATTATTCAGCGAATCGAGAAATTTATTCATTTTGGTAACCGTTTGCTTGAGCGGTATTTCCTGAAATCCCTGTGACAATTCCGCCAACGGTGATAACACGGTCGGAATTTCGGGAACGCGTTCTCCTCTGCTGCGGTAAACCGCCGGGGTTCCCGCCGGCATCATTTCAAGTTCGATCATCAGCTGTCCGGTCAGGTAATTGAGGTTATTGAGCCGCGCGCGCAAACCTTTCTCCACCAGATCATTCAATATCTGACGCCGGGTTTCGTTAGGCAGGGTCGGATTAAAGTTCTGACTGTTAAACGCCACATATACCGGAATGCTGAATTCGGTATCTTCCATATCGGTAATCAGGTCGATTTTATAAACCTTTCCGATGTTCACGCCTTTGAAAACCACCGGCGATCCGACATCCAGACCTTTTATCGACTCCGAAAAATACATCACGACCATGCTGCGGGTGTCACCGCGGACTTTGTCTGCCACAAACATGCCGATCGTGGCAACAAACAAAATAATTCCGCAGATGAGAAACAAACCGATTAATTTGCTTTTTGGTTTTTTACGCATTTTCTTTGGCACCTCTGGTTAAAAAATTATAAACTTTTTGGTTAGGCGGGTCTTTCAACAGTTGGTTGGGGTTGCCGTAACCCTGAATTGATTTGGTTTCGCCGTCAAGAAAAATCGAATTGCTGCCGACGGCAAAAATCGACGCCAGTTCGTGAGTCACGATCACAATCGTGGTTCCGAGACTGTGATTGATGTCCAAGATCAAATCATCCAACAACTTGGAACTGATGGGATCCAAACCGGCCGACGGTTCATCAAAATAAACAATTTCCGGATCCAGCGCCAACGCCCGTGCCAAGCCGGCACGTTTTTTCATTCCGCCGCTGATTTCCGAAGGATAAAAATCTTCAAAACCGGCCAGACCGACCAACGCCAGCTTTAACGACACCAGTTCACTCACCTCGCGCTCGGAATAGTCCGTATACTGCTGCAACGGCAAGGCAATATTCTCGGCCAGCGTCATCGAACTGAACAATGCACCGCTCTGATACAAAATGCCGCAACGCTGCATGATTTCGTCGCGCACCGGCAGGGCTGCTTTGGTAAAATCAACGCCGTCAATGAAAAAATTTCCCCGTTGCGGCGGCACCAACCCGGTCAATACGCGCAACAACGAACTTTTGCCGCACCCCGAACCGCCCATGATAATGAAGACATCCCCTTTATTGACATTAAAGCTGATATCTTTCAGCAGTACAAAATCACCATATCCGATGGTGAGGTTTTTAACCGCAATTTGCACTTCCGCCGTCATATTCCCAACACCTCGCAAACAACGGTAATAATTCCGGTCATCACAATCATCCAGACAATTGCCGAAACGACCGCTTTGGTGGTGGCCACACCGACGCTGTCGGCATTGCGCCCGCAATAAACGCCGTAATAACAACCGCACACCGCTATTACGACACCAAAAACCAAACCGTGAAAAATGCCGACCAAAAAATTGTTGAGGCTGATAGCATTAACCGACAATTCCCAATATTTTTGGAACGGAATCCCCAGCATTGTCACCCCGACAAAACCGCCGCCGAACATCCCCATAAAATCGGCCCACATCACCAAAATCGGCATCGTCAGCACCAACGCCATCAGCCGCGGCAACACCAGAAAATCGACCGGGACAATTCCCATTGTTTTGAGAGCGTCAATTTCCTCATTCACCTGCATCGTGCCGATTGTGGCAGCATAGGAGGCTCCGGTACGCCCGGCCATAATAATGCCTGTCATAATTGCCCCCATAATCCGGGTCATGCCAATGGTCACCAAACTAGCAACATAAATTTCTGCCCCGAAAGTCTTGAGTTGAACGGCACCGACAAACGCCAGAATCAGCCCGACCATAAAACTGATCAACGACACAATCGGCAGTGCCTTATAGCCGCAATCTTCAAGAGCAAACAGAAAGTCGACCCGGCGCATCACCGACATGCCGTTAACAAAGTTCCAAAAAGAAACCACCGTTTTCCACAAAAATCCGCCGCCTTTGCGGATGCCTTCCGCGGTCGCGATCCCCCAATTGCCGACTCTTTCCAACAATCCGACAGTTTCATTATTTTCGGCAACCGGTTTGCGATCAACCGAGAAAGCCAGTTCCAGCAATTGTTTCAAACCGGGCGGCAATTGCCGCAGCTGCAACGGTATCTGCCGGCGATCGCTGATTTTTTGCAACTGAAACAAAATGACCAGCAGCGTCGAATCCCATTCGCCGAGCCCGGAGGCCTGCACTTCGATGCTTTCTGTATTTTTACGGCTTGCCGCCTCATACAGGCCGCTGATTGCCGAGTTGTCGTCATATTTCAGATAATCGCCGTTAAGTTCCAGTTTGAGAACGGTTCCGTCGACGGTATATTTCAGTTTTGTTTCCATTTTTTTACCCTACCGACAATTTATTCACAATTCGTATTTCCGTCAACTAAAATATCAAACGCCGCTTTTGCAGGTATCGGAACGAAATGGCCAATAGCACCAAATTGTAAAAATATTCCGTACTCCAGCACCATGCCAGTGATGAACGGAGCCAGACCACCACGTACCAGACATTGACGACGTAAACGACGGTCGCAGCCAGTTCAATATACATCGCCTGGCGGGTACGCCCGGATCCGATCACCACATTGAAAACAATAATTGCCGGAACAATGGCGACATAGCTGCCGAGCATCACGTAATAAGCTTCGACGCTGCCGGCAATCAGATGCGGATCGTCGGTATAAATCCGCATCACCGCTTCGGGGAAAAAGGCCAACGCCGTACACAACAGCGCTTCTAGCGCAAAACCGAGCCGGATGATCCGATACAAAGTCGGCGCAATCTGCTTTTGCTGGCTTTTGCCGATCAGGTTGGCCGTCAGCGACGAAGCGGTGGCACCGAGAGCGCCCACCACCATATACAGCATGGTCGAAATCGAACGCAGCACGTTGGAAGACGCCAGTTCAAATTCTCCCAGATGTTCAATTGCCACAAAAAAGAAAAACCAAGTGGCAAATGAAATAAACAGTTGAATGGTCGTCCAGATCGAAACCGAAAAGATCTGCCGGACCAAACGCGGATTGTAGCCGCCGAAACAATCCAGCCCGTAACGCCGGACGTCAATTCGAAAACGGGTATAAAATACAAAAAACAAAGCCGAGACCGCTTCCGCAATTACTGACGCCAGCGCCGCACCGCCGATGCCCATTTGCGGAAAACCAAATTTGCCGAAAATCAACAAATAGTTGCCGACAACATTAATCGCCAGCATCACCACCGCACTCCAGGTCAGCACACGGGTATTGACCGTTCCAACATAAAAAGCGCGAAACACAATAACCGCAAAAGAAAACACAAATCCCCAGACTCGAAAGCCGAGATACTGCTGTGCAGCCGCCAACACCCGCTCTGAACTGATCAGCAACGGCAACACCGTCGGGGTCAAAAGATAGGAAACAGCAACCGCTGCCACTGCAAAACCCGACATCAGCCCCAAAGCCTGATAAAAAAGCGGCGCAATTTGTTTGTAGTGACCGCTGCCGTTTAAACGCGCAATCAATATTTGCACCCCGATGCCAAATCCGACCCCGAGCATATAGACGGTAATATAGTAAAGACCGGCAATTGCCGAAGCGCCGAGTTCCGTCTGACCGACCCGGCCGAGAAAAACAACGTCGGTGACACCGATCAATTGCTGAATAACCATGCCCACCAAAATCGGACTGGCGATTTTCCATATGTTTTTATATCCGTAAACCATTTTTTCCAACTGCAAATTATTATTTGTTATCTGGCTATTACAACCGTCAAAATCAAGCAAATATTCTCCAAAAACGAAAAAACTCCCCTATGCCGGCATGGCCTAAGGGAGTTGTGAGTGAAATCAGCAACCAAAACGGCAGCTTAGTTCCTGCATAATCAAGATACAGGCGCGGTTGTGCAGTTTGTCTGCATTTTGCGCCGACTTTTGTTTAACCGATGCATACAACCGCAACGCATCTTCACGGGAAAGAGAAAGCAAAATGCCGTCAAAGACATTTTGAATTTCTGCAACATTCATCCGATCCAAACCGGGATGCGGTCGTTGGTAGAGAAACATCCAGATCTCGTTGCAGGCTGCAATCAAAATCCAGAGACGTTTTTTGGCGGCTTGAGCGTCAATCTCCCTGACATCATCTTTCCACCCGTAGCAGAAAAACAACCCCAGAAGGATCAGAGACAACACAATTGCACAGATCAACAATTTCATATTCATGGCAAAAGAATTAAAATTCCTCTTTTTCAAGAATATCATTCAGACATTTGTTACAGATACGGCAAATACGTGTGTTAGCAGCCATATAAGCATTAAGATTTTTCATCTCGGCAATTTCTTCCAACGCCTGTTTTTGCTCCGTTATCTGCGTCTTCAACTTAGACCAATTAACCATCCTGCAGAGGCGGATTCGTGCAAAAAACTCTTGCATAAGACTAAAATAAGTTTGTCCTTCATTCCAGCGGATAATCATTTTTTGAATATGACCGCGGGAATATTCGTCCACAATACCGCACGAAAGCAAGTCAAAAAGCATTTTCCTGACGATTGCCATTTCTTGGGCCATAACCGGTTGATGTTCTTCGCCGGGAACAGGGGCAGGCACGCGAACGGTTTCTTTTTTCTTGCCAAACAGCCAAAAAGGCATTCCGAGTAAAATAACCGCAACGATCGTTGCAATTATTCCTAAAAATAAGTTTTCACTCATGGGTATAAAAATTTAAGTTAATAATCGATTTATTCGTTTAGTGTACTTGGCTTTTGTTTTTTTGTCAACCGAACTTGGCCGCTTGATGTCGAAAAGCATCTTCTTTGCAGCTGCTTCGCGAAGATGAGCTGAAAAATCATTTAAAAATTAATAATCGGATTTTTCAACCCGATTATTAATTTTGTCTTGTCCGGTTTACAATTTTAACGTTTTCAAATGCCGGATGATATCCCGGTCGGCGGGAGGAAATTCATAGGCCTCCATTTCCGCCGGCGTAACCCAGGCCGCATTTTGATGCACCTTGAGCTTTAATTCCGCGTTATCGGGAATATGCACCCGATAGACATTGATCCGAAATTCGCCGTATTGATAGCCATAAGTCGTGTCCATCAGAAAATCGCCAACTTCGGCATCCACGTCCAGTTCTTCCTTCAACTCCCGTTTCAGGCACTCGGGCAGCGTTTCGCCCGGTTCCTGCTTGCCGCCCGGAAATTCCCATACGTTGGGCAGCGGCTTTCCTTCCGGCCGCTGGGCAATAAAGATTTTTCCGTTGCGGACAATAATGCCGGCGCTGACTTCTTTCATGCCTGTTCTCCCAAGCGCTGCAACGCAATGTTGATACGTGCCAGGCTTTCTTCGCGACCGAGAATGGCAGCCAGTTCGGTGGCACCGCCGGAAGTGGTTTCGCGGCCGCTGAGGGCGATCCGTACCGGATAAAGGACCTGCCCGTTTTTAAGACCGTTGTCGGCAGCCAATTTTTTCAACTGTTCGAACAGATTTTCATTACTCCATGGTTCAACCTGCGGCAGCAGAGCAGCCACCAGCTTAAGCGCTTTTTCAGCAACCTCGCGGTCGGTTTTCATTTTTTTGTTTTCAAACAATGCCAGATCGTAATCAGGCAACTGTTCCAAAAAATCGGTCTGGGCGGCAATATCGGCCAGTGTTTCGATCCGCGGTTGCAAGACTTTGCTTAAAGCGGCCAGATCAAGCGGACGAGTCAGACACTTTTGATAATAAGGCAGTGCCAGCCGATGAAAATCTTCCGCGCTCAGTTCGCGAATATAGCAACCGTTCATCCAGGTCAGTTTGACAATGTCAAAAATTGCCGGCGACTTGTTCAGCCGCTCAACGCTAAAGACCTTTTCCAACTCAGAAAGCGAGAAGATTTCGCGGTCGTCACCGGGGTTCCAACCCAGCAAAGCAATATAGTTCAAAATTGCTTGCGGTAGATACCCTTTGGCTACCAGATCCTGAAACGAAGCGTCGCCGTTGCGTTTGGAGAGTTTGTGCTGGGTATCTTTCATCACCTGCGGCACATGAACATACACCGGCGGTGTCCAGCCGAAAGTTTCATAAATCAAATTATATTTCGGCGTCGAAGAAATATACTCGTTGCCGCGCACCACATGGGTGATCTCCATCAGATGATCGTCAATCACGTTGGCAAAGTTATAAGTCGGAAAACCGTCGGTCTTGAGCAACACGCCTTCGTCCAAATCGTCATAATCAATTTCGATATCGCCGTACACCTCGTCATGAAAACGCGATTTTCCTTTTTTGTTAATTGTTTGACGAACCGTAAAAGGCTCACCGGCGGCAATCCGCGCCCGTGCTTCTTCCAACGACAACCGCTTGCAGGGATCCTGAAATTTGGCCGGCACCGCATTTTCTTCCGCCTCATCGTCTTCGCTTTCTTCCTTGGGCGCACAGAAACAATAATGAGCGCCGCCCAACTCAACCAGTTTATGGGCATATTCGGCGTAAATCGGTTTCCGTTCCGACTGCACGTACGGACCGTAATTGCCGCCGATGTCCGGCCCTTCGTCCCAATTCATTCCAACGGTTTTCAAGGTAGAATAGATAATATCGGTTGCGCCTTCAACATATCGTTTTTGGTCAGTGTCCTCAATTCGCAACAAAAAATCGCCGCCGCCGGATTTGGCAATCAAATATTCATACAAAGCTGTGCGTAGGTTTCCGATATGCATATAACCGGTCGGAGAGGGGGCAAATCTGGTTCTTGCTTTCATTTTTTTCCTCTTAAAAATCAATTGTGAGAATCTTTGTCCTTAAAATAGCGCAATTTTAAATTTTCACAAGCATTTTTATGCACCGTTTTCCACAGCCCGTTTTCCTCTAACAACCGTTGCAGCCCAGCTTTAACCGTCGATATCTTTCCCCGACAAATGTAAAAGCCGTCCCGCGGCAAAACGGGACGGCCTGCAGTGCTAAGAAAGTTCTATCGGCAGCACTTCCTCTACCCGGTTGTGTATGACCGGCTCTTTGTTCCGATAGCGGGCGATCATGTCATTGGCCAAAGGGGCATTCGGCTCACGGCTGGGGCGACCGTCTACCAATTCGAGCGAAACACTCTTGCCATAAAATTCAAGCAACAACTTATAAGCGCGCCAGCAGCCCCTTTCGCCGAGTTCCACCGCATCGATCAACTGCCACGGTACCCCGCTCTGCTTGGCGACATGCTCAAGACGCAGGTGGTGACTATGACGATATTCTCTTAGTTTTCTACCGAGTTTCGATTTTAGCGAAAGTCCTGATTTCATATTTGTAACTCCTTATTTTGTTTATCATAAATAACAAAACTCACCTTGAAATTTTCAAGGTGAGGGAGTTCACAACTGTATGAGAACAGTCCGGGTTATTCGTGCATAGCCTTATATCCCCGGCTCCCTCTTATAGGAGTCGTTCTTTT